>NZ_JAXCHR010000023.1:0-50790 GCF_035984465.1 Polaromonas sp. CG_9.5 | reverse complement strand
TGCTGCCCCATCGCTGGCAGCCTGCGGACTGACTCTTCTCTAACCCGCAGCATATTTCGGCAAGCCTGGTCAAGGTGCCATGACGAGCCGCTTACGCGTCGTCTTCATTCTGGGAGGGGATTGACGTGCCCGGCGAAGCGCTTCAATTGCTCATTATTGACAAAATTCCCTTTCCACCCCCAAACGATCCCTTGGCGGAAGCGCGTTCAAAGCTTCTGGAATCCCAAGGGCGCACCGCTTTTACCGATTACTTTCTGCCCGAAGCTGCCGTCGCGCTCAGGCAGGGCGCTGGCCGGTTGATACGCAGGGAAAGCGGTCAAGGCGTTCTGGTGGTTTGTGACAGCCGTCTGGTTTCCATGAATTATGGGCGGCGGTTGATGAATGCGCTACCTCCGATGCACAGGCTGGCATCAGAGCAGGCTTTGATGCAAAGGCTGGAGAATTTTACCAGAATTTGTACCACGGGTTCTCCGCAGACTTGAAACCTTTGCTCATGTATTGGCTTTGCGGATAACTCTTTTCCATGATGCGGCGTGTGTCATCACGCAACTCATTCATTCCCAGCGCATCGTAGGATTTGTAGAGAATGTACGTAGCTTCTTCAAGAGCGGGAACATCCCGATAGTCGGCAATCGCTACCTGAGCCCGATTGATGGCAGCAACGTAAGCGCCGCGCGAATAGTAATAGCGGGCTACATGCACTTCAGATTGCGCCAATGAGTTGACGATGTAGTTCATGCGCAAGCGTGAGTCGGGCGCATAGCGCGACTCCGGGAAACGGCTTACCAGTTCCTTGAAGGCTTCAAACGATTCCTTGGCTGCATTTTGATCGCGCTCCGACAAATCCTGGCGTGAAATAAATCCAAAAATTCCCAAGTTGTCGTTGAAGTTCACCAACCCTTTAAGGTAAAGGGCGTAGTCCATTGCTGGACTCGCCGGATGAAGTTTCATAAACCGGTTCAGGGTAGCGAGAGCTTGGGCTTGTTCGCCCCCTTTATACTGAGCATATGCCTTGTCGAGTTGCGCCTGCTGCGCCAGAGGCGTTCCGGCGGCACGGCCTTCTAGCTTTTCGTAAAGAGGAATTGCCTTGTCGTAGGCGCCCGAACTCGCTTCGTCCTTGGCTTCGGCGTAAATTTTGTTCGGACTCCAGGTGGCCGTTTTATCGGCTGCTGGCGTAGTTGAACAACCAGAAATAACTAAAGCTGCCAATGTGCAAACGACTGCTATAAGCGGCGATGCTTTCGGGGAAACCGATAATTTGGTGGAAAACATAGCAATCGACCTTCTTGATGACTGATTCAGAACTGAGCAAATTGATTATATCGGGCAGCGTTGGCACCGATGCGCTGGCTGACGATGCACAGGACGAGGCTGAAACCACGGCTGAAGTGGAATTGCGGCATGTCAATGTTCCCATCGAAAGTCACGGCAGTCGGCTTGACAAGGCGCTTGCTGCTTGCGTACCCGAATTCTCGCGCAGTTATCTTCAGCAATTGATCGAAGCCGGAGGTGTCCTGGTCAAGGGCCGTGAAGTGCTGAAAACGTCGGCCAAGGTCAAGGCTGGCGACGAACTCACCATCGAATTGCGTCCAACGCCTCAAAGCCAAGCCTTCAAACCTGAAACGATGGTGCTGGACATCGTGTACGAGGACAGCTATCTGCTCGTCATCAACAAGCCCGCGGGGCTGGTCGTGCATCCTGCGCCTGGCAACTGGAGTGGAACTTTACTCAATGGGCTGCTGGCGCATGACCCGCAGGCCTGTTTTTTGCCACGTGCTGGAATCGTGCATCGTCTTGACAAAGACACCAGTGGCTTGATGGTGGTGGCGCGCCAGCGGCAGACAATGGATCAACTCGTCAGCATGATTGCGGCGCGTAGCGTCAGCAGGGAGTACATCGCACTGGCTCATGGCGCTTGGGACGGTGCCAAAACGCGTCAGGTTGAAGCGCCAATTGGCCGTGATCCGCGTAACCGGTTGCGCATGGCTGTGGTTGATCTTGATAAAAACTCGGGCAAGACAGCCTCTACGGTGATCTCGCTGCTGGATAACGCGGAAAAGCATTGCCTTGTAAAGTGCAAGTTGCACACCGGACGCACTCATCAAATTCGGGTTCACATGGCGTTTTTGGGGCACCCTCTGTTATCCGATACGTTGTATGGAGGTGCCATTGGCGGCAGTTTGCAGCGTCAGGGCTTGCATGCCTGCCGGTTGGCGTTTGCGCATCCTGTAACTGGCGCGATGATGGAATTCAAATCTCTGCCGCCTTCTGATCTGCAGGCTGCTATTGCAGGTTTTGGCCTCAGATACAATCCAGCCGTGTAGTTTTCTGCTACCAGCAACATGGCGGCCCCAATCCGGGAATTCCACATGAATGCAACGCGCTGACAAATGCGCATTTCCCGTTTTTTTCGGAACCACCCATAATGAATACGACGGATGCGAAGCGCGTCCTCGAAACAGCCCTTATTTGCGCGCAGCAACCGCTTACATTGCGTGAATTAGGCGTTTTGTTTAACGGGGTACTTGCCGCTGACAGTCTGAAGCTGGTACTTGCGGAGTTGCAACACGACTGGGCGGGTCGTGGCGTGGAATTGGTTCATGTGGCAAGTGGCTGGCGTTTTCAAAGTCGGCCGCACATGCGTGAATACCTTGACCGGCTCCATCCCGAAAAGCCGCCTCGCTACAGCAGGGCGACTCTTGAAACGCTGGCTATTATTGCTTACAGGCAACCCGTAACAAGGGGCGATATGGAAGATATTCGCGGTGTCACTATCAACAGCCTGCTTTTGAAACAACTGGAAGATCGCGGCTGGGTAGAGGTAATTGGCCACCGCGAAACTGTGGGCAGGCCGGCGCTTTATGCGACCACGCGCCAGTTTCTCGATGATCTGGGCGTTGATTGCTTGGCTGATCTGCCTGCAATGAACGATATGCCTGCGCAAGTTGCCAAGCTTGAACAATTTGAATTAAGCATGATTGATGCAGTCAATAGTGAGCCCGCTGCAATGCAGTCAGAGTTGTAAGCTTCAAAAATCCCGAAGGACATGGCGCCCCATGCCGGCAAGAGTCCTGAACATGAATCCCGGTAATCCGTATACCAGCTATCCACACGAACGAATGTAAAAGCATGAACTCTCAAGACACCTCCGCTACAGAAACTCCGGCTGCATCAAATAATGAGGAAAGTAAGCCTCTGGCGCAAGATACACAAGCGGTTTCTGCTCCCGATTTGATAGTGGCTAATAAAGCTGCGGATGTTGTTCGATCCGGTGTCAATCGGGGGGGGGCGAAACCTGCAGAAACCACCCTGCGCTTTGAAGACGTGGTGACCGGCAAGTTTGATGCCGACGAAGAAAATGTCGCGCTGGATCTGCCAAAACGGGTGTTGTCGCCGCAGCCTGAAACCCCCAAACTTCACAAAGTGCTGGCGCAAGCTGGACTGGGTTCCCGGCTTGAAATGGAGCAACTCATTCTGGAAGGGCGTATTTCTGTCAATGCCGAGCCCGCGCATATCGGTCAACGCATCCAGTTCGGCGATACCGTCAAGGTTAACGGCAAGCCCATCCGAGTCCGGATTGATCCGCCACCTCCACGCGTGATTGCCTACCATAAACCGGCCGGAGAGGTTGTTACGCATGATGATCCGCAGAACCGGCCAACAGTGTTCCGTCGCCTGCCCAAGTTATTTCAAGGAAAATGGCAGTCTGTTGGTCGGCTTGATTTGAATACCGAAGGTTTGCTGTTGTTAACGAGTTCTGGCGAGTTGGCCAATAAACTGATGCATCCGCGCTTTGGCCTGGAGCGTGAATATGCCGTGCGGGTGCTGGGCGCGCTGAACAATGAAGAGAAGAAACGCCTGCTCGAAGGGGTGACGCTTGAGGATGGCGTTGCCCAGTTTGGCTCCATAGAAGCCGGTGGTGGCGAAGGCGCTAACTGCTGGTACAAAGTTACGATTTCCGAGGGACGCAACCGCGAAGTCCGCCGCATGTTTGAGGCCGTCGGCCATGCAGTCAGTCGCCTCATTCGCATCCGTTATGGTGCCGTGGTGTTGCCACGGGGACTCAAGCGGGGTGCATTTGTAGAGCTTGACGAGAACGATATCTGGGCGTTGACGAGTGCGGTGAGTCGATCTGAGTCCCGGGCTGCTTCCCGAGACGCGCCTGCAAGTCAAGGGCATCCTGAGGCAGAAGGTGGCGCAGAACAGCGCCGTGGAACTACTCGTAACGATCGCCCTCGCAGTGGCGCCGGACGACCGCGCAATCAAGATTCAGGTCAGCGCGGTATCGCACAGCCTGCAGATGATTCACAACCGCCTGCAAACCGGCCAGCCTCACCCACCAGAGGTAACAGGCGCGACGGCGGTAGCACCGCTGGCGCAAGAGGCCGAAACCAAGGCGGTAACGCCGGTCCGGGGGCGCGTTTTGGGTCGCCTAATGCAGGGGGGGCCCAAGTGCAAAAACGGCGTGATGATCGTGGTCCGCGCGTTGAAAAATCAGCCGGAGGCGCGCAACCTGATCCGATGAAAACTTCGTTTGGATATATTGGCGCAGACACCTTCACGCGGCAGCGGCAAGACCCTGGCCAGGGGCAGCAACGTCGCGGCGGCGGAAGCGGCGGCAATACGGGCGGATTTGGCGGCACTAGCAGCGGCCCGCGCCGCAATGGAGGCAATGCTGGCGGTAATCGCAGCGGTGGCAATCGGGGTGGAAATCGCTAGGCTTCTTATAAGTACGCCATTTCGCAGGGCTGCCATCGAAACGACAAGGCCTGCGGGTTAAACTCATGGGCTTTATTCAACTTTTGAATAATTTAAAACTCCTAATAACGCTAACTTTCAAGGAATATTCATGGCCATCGAACGCACACTCTCCATCATCAAGCCAGACGCAGTTGCCAAAAATGTGATCGGTCAAATCTACGCACGTTTTGAAGCCGCTGGCCTGAAGGTTGTTGCCGCCAAAATGGCTCATCTGTCGCAAGGCGAGGCTGAGGCTTTTTATGCTGTGCACAAAGAGCGTCCTTTCTTCAAGGATCTGGTCTCATTCATGATCTCTGGTCCCGTGATGATCCAGGCACTTGAAGGCGAAGGCGCTGTGCTGAAGAATCGTGATCTGATGGGCGCTACCGACCCTAAGAAGGCCGACGCTGGCACCATTCGCGCCGATTTCGCTGACAGCATCGACGCCAATGCTGTTCATGGCTCTGACGCCGTTGAAACCGCCAAAGAAGAAATCGCTTTCTTCTTTGCGGGCATGAACGTTTACCCACGTTAATGAAGTCCGTCCCCATGCTTTGCTACCCCTTGCCCGGGTCGTCGCTTGTGTGGGGCGACTCCGGCTATCGCAAGCCACGATGACGGCCAACCTTCTTGACTACGACCTGGAGGGCTTGGCTGCTTTTTGCGAGCAGCTTGGCCAAAAGCGCTTTCGTGCGACCCAGTTGTTTCGCTGGATTCACCAGAAAGGTGCGTCAGATTTTGAACAGATGACGGATCTGGCAAAAGCCCTGCGTGAGAAACTTGCGGGTGCTGCCCATATTCAGGGACTCAAGGTGGTGTCTCGCTACGATTCGGCGGACGGCACCATCAAATGGCTGTTTGACGTCGGTGCAGGCGATGTAATCGAAACAGTTTTTATTCCAGAAGCGGATCGCGGAACGCTTTGTATTTCTTCCCAGGCGGGTTGTGCTGTGGGCTGCCGCTTTTGTTCAACCGGTCATCAGGGCTTCAGCCGCAATTTGACAACAGGCGAAATCATTTCGCAGCTGTGGTTTGCCGAGCATTTCCTGCGCAAACACCTGTGCCGTGATGAACGCGTGATCTCCAACGTGGTCATGATGGGCATGGGCGAGCCTCTGCAAAATTATGCGCAACTGTTGCCTGCGCTTAAGGTCATGCTTGATGATCACGGATATGGACTTTCCCGCCGCCGTGTCACGGTATCGACTTCTGGTGTCGTGCCCATGATCGACCGGCTGGCCAGAGATTGTCCTGTGGCGCTTGCCGTTTCATTGCATGCACCTCACGATGCGCTGCGAGACAACTTGGTCCCGTTGAATAAAAAATACCCGATTGCTGAATTGCTGGAAGCCTGCACGCGTTACCAGTCGGCGGCCCCGAGAGATTTCATTACCTTTGAATATTGCATGCTGGCAGGCGTCAATGACCAGCCTGAACATGCACGTCAACTGGTAGCCCTGATGAAAACCCATTCGGCCAACGGCTTATCGTGCAAATTCAATTTGATTCCTTTCAACCCTTTTCCTGCTTCCGGGCTGATTCGCTCAGAAATGCCACAGGTCATGGCATTTGCCAAAATTTTGATGGATGCAGGCATCATCACTACCGTGCGTAAAACCCGGGGAGATGACATTGATGCAGCGTGCGGACAGCTGGCTGGCGATGTGCAGGATCGTACCGGTGTGGATCAGCGCATGGCGGCGCAACGTCAGGGCATGCTGGGTGGAATCAAGGTGGTTGTTGTGAAGGACGTAGCGGTATGAGGGCTATTTCCCGTCTGTTTTGGATGTCTGCCTGTTGGGGTGCTGTGCTGCTCGCAGGCTGCGCCAACCAGCAGAGCCTGACTCAAGCTTCAAGTAACAGATCTGACCTGATCACCGAGTCTGATGAAACCGATCAGCAACGTCGCGCGCGCTTGCGGGTAGAACTCGCAACTGGTTATTTCGAGCAGGGACAGACCAAAGTGGCTCTTGATGAGATCAAGCAAGCATTGGCGACTGACCCGAGTTTTGTAAATGCCTACAACCTGCGCGGGCTGGTTTATATGCGGCTTAACGACATTCCCTTGGCGGAAGACAGTTTTCGCCGCGCACTGGCCTTGAACTCACGTGATGCCAACGTGGCGCACAATTATGGCTGGCTACTTTGTCAACAGGCACGCTACGCTGAGTCATTCAAGCTATTTTCCCAAGCCGCAGCCACTCCCACCTACACAGACAAAGCCAAAACCTTGATGGCCTTGGGTGTGTGTCAGGTACGCGCAGGGCAAACGTCTGAGGCTGAACAAAGCCTGATGCATTCGTATGAGCTTGATGCCGGGAATCCGGTGACATCGTATAACCTTGCCCAGCTACTGTATACGCGCGGTGATCTGACGCGCGCCCAGTTTTATATTCGCCGTTTGAACAACACCGAATTGGCCAATGCGCAAACTCTTTGGCTCGGTATAAAAACCGAGCGAAAACTCAATAATCAAGAAGCTGTGGTGCAACTGGGCGGACAGCTGAAAAAACGATTTGCCCAGTCGCCAGAGGCCGCTGCCTATGAAAAAGGGGCTTTTAATGAGTGATGATGGCATTTTGCGTTCTGAGCAAACGGCGATAGATGGGTTGATGGCTGGTAATGCTACTGACCTCAGCGCGGCAAACCAGCCACCAACCGCCGGAGCCTTGCTTTGTGAAGCCATGCAAGCACAAGGACAGGATATTGTCGGGCGTTTGGCTTGGGCGGCGTCCCCCATAATAATGTCGCTCGATTTGAGGTGAAATAGTGAAAACCTGTATCCCTATTGAGTCTGCTTTTCCGAAAGCGCATCGTTCCATTCAGTCGCAAGTCGTCTGGGGTTCCCGTGTGGTTACTGTGGGCGGTGACGCGCCCGTAAGAATCCAGTCCATGACCAATACGGATACCGTGGATGTCATTGGCACTGCTATTCAGGTCAAGGAGTTGGCTCAAGCAGGCTCCGAGATGGTTCGCATTACCGTCAATACACCCGAGGCCGCAGCTGCCGTTCCGCATGTGCGCGATCAACTTGATCGCATGCGCATTGATGTTCCGCTGATTGGCGACTTTCATTACAACGGCCATCGCTTGCTGACTGATTACCCAGCCTGTGCCCAGGCCTTGTCCAAATACCGCATCAATCCTGGAAATGTGGGAAAAGGCAACAAGCGTGATGTGCAATTCGGCCAGATGATTGAAGCGGCCATGCGCTGGAACAAAGCGGTGCGTATCGGTGTGAACTGGGGAAGTCTTGACCAGGAACTGCTTGCTGGCTTGATGGACGAAAATAATGCACGTGCTACGCCTTGGGATGCGCGGCAGGTTATGTACGAAGCACTGATCACCTCGGCCATTGATTCCGCGCAGCGGGCCGAAGAAATGGGGCTACGCCGTGAACAGATCATCCTGTCTTGCAAGGTGAGTGGCGTTCAGGATCTGGTGTCCGTTTACCGTGAGTTGTCCAGACGGACCGACCATGCACTTCACCTTGGCTTGACTGAAGCCGGTATGGGCACCAAAGGCACGGTGGCTTCAGCTACCGCGCTCTCTATCTTGCTGCAGGAAGGTATTGGCGACACGATTCGTGTGTCTTTGACACCTCAGCCCGGCGAGGCTCGCACGCAGGAAGTAGTCATTGCTTCTGAAATTCTTCAGGCCCTGGGTTTGCGTAATTTTGTTCCTAGTGTGACGGCTTGTCCGGGTTGTGGGCGTACCACCAGCACTACTTTCCAAGAGCTAGCCAAACAAATTGATGATTTCCTGCGCGCGCAAATGCCCGTCTGGCGCGAGCAATACCCCGGTGTGGAAGGGCTTCGTGTTGCTGTCATGGGGTGCATTGTCAACGGGCCGGGTGAAAGCAAGCATGCCGATATTGGCATCAGCTTGCCAGGCTCTGGCGAAGCACCTGCTGCCCCGGTATTTATCGATGGTGAAAAAAGACTGACTTTGCGTGGCGACAACATCGCGCAGGAGTTTCAGGTGATTGTTGAAAACTATATTGAAAAGCGGTTCGGTACCCATGCCGTTACCTAAGCCTTCTGAATAAATGCCTGAAAAAGTGACCGCCGAACGGACGGGAAAATCCGTTTTCCAAAAAGTAGAAAAACTTGTTGCCGTCAAGGGCATGAACGATATTCTTCCGCCAGATTCGGCGCGCTGGGAATGGCTCGAAGACAAGGTTCGGACCCTGATGGGCCGCTACGCTTACCGCAACATCCGAACACCCATACTGGAACATACCCAGCTATTTGTACGCGGTATCGGCGAAGTGACCGATATTGTCGAAAAGGAAATGTATTCCTTCGAAGACCGCTCTGACAAGCATGGCGACCATGACCATCTGACCATGCGACCTGAAAATACGGCCAGCGTGGTTCGAGCCGTTACCGAACACAACCTTTTGTATGACGGTGGAAAACGACTGTATTACATGGGTCCGATGTTCCGCCGTGAGCGGCCGCAACGTGGACGTTATCGTCAGTTTCACCAGATCGGTGCGGAAGCTCTGGGTTTCGCAGGGCCTGAAGTGGATGCAGAGCTGATCCTATTGGCCGCTGCACTGTGGAAAGAGCTCGGCCTGACGGACTGGCGGCTAGAAATCAACAGCCTTGGCCAACCAGAAGAGCGTGCGCAGCATCGGGCCCAGCTCATTGCTCATTTGGAGCTTCATGCTGATACGTTGGATGAAGAGGCAAAAAGACGTTTACACAGTAACCCCCTGCGTATTCTGGACACTAAAAATCCTGCTATGAAGGCAGTGGTTGAAAGTGCGCCGCGTCTTATTGACTTTCTGGGTGCCGAGTCCTTGGCGCATTTTGAAGGGCTCAAAGCTATTTTGGACGCCAACAGCATTCCCTGGACTCTTAATCACCGGCTGGTACGCGGCCTGGATTATTACAACCTCACTGTGTTTGAGTTTGTGACAGATCGATTGGGCGCGCAGGGAACTATTTGCGCTGGCGGCCGCTATGACTACCTGATTGAGCAGATGGGTGGCAAAGCTGCACCAGCCGTTGGGTGGGCATTAGGCGTTGAGCGTGTACTTGAGCTCATTAAGGAGCAGGGCAACAGTGTTCCAAATCCAGAACCGGACGCTTATGCAGTGATTCCCGAAGCGTCTGCTTTGCCAGTTGTGTTGCAAACACTGCAGGCTTTGCGCGCTGCGGGTGTCAGCGTACAAATGCACGCCGGCGCTACGGCGGAGGGCATGGGCAGCATGAAGTCACAGTTCAAGCGCGCAGATGGCAGCGGAGCCCGATTTGCACTGATTTTTGGTGCTGCCGAATTACTTCAAGGTTGTGTAGCCGTGAAACCCTTGCGCGGTGAAAAAACTGCCGCACCTCAGGCACAAACCCTTCAGCCGCTGGATAACGTAGCGGCCTGGGTCGAAATGCTGCGTAGCTAAACGGCGATCTGAGCGCCAGTTGAGGCACTCTACAATCATCCAATTCAATACTCCCCGTGACGGGGTAGCACTACCCGAAATTTATGGCAAAACACCTTGACTTGGAAGAACAGGAACAACTTGACGAACTCAAGCATTTCTGGAAACAGTATGGCAACCTGATTACTTGGTTGCTGATTGTTGTTTTGGGGGCGTTTTCTGCCTGGAATGGCTACCATTACTGGCAGCGTACGCAGGCGGCCCAGGCATCGGTGCTGTATGACGAGATTGAGCGTGCAGTGAAATCAGGCGAAACTGCACGAATAGACCGCTCGCTGGCCGATATGAAGGATCGTTTTGGCGGTACGGCTTATGCACAGCAAGCAGGTCTTCTGGCGGCCAAAGCTTATTACGACAAAGGCAATATCGATGCCGCACGCACCGCCCTGACTTGGGTTGCCAATAAATCGTCCGATCCAGGTTACCAAGCGATTGCGAAATTGCGGCTTGCAGGCATCTTGCTGGAAAAAAAATCCTTTGACGAAGCCTTGCAGCAGCTATCAGGTACTTTTCCAAAAGATTTTTCGGGCCTGGTTGCCGACCGCCGGGGCGATATCTTGATGGCCCAAGGCAAAAAAGTCGAAGCCAAGGCTGAATACGAGAAGGCTTACAAAGATCTTGATACAAGCGTTGAATACCGCCGCATGGTTGAGGTGAAGCTCAATGCGCTCGGTATTGACCCCACTGTCGGACAGGTGAAAACTGCAGCCGCTGAATCCACCGGAGTAAACAAGTGAATAAGCAATCTTTTCGATCACTTGCGCAAGCAATACGGCCACCTATAGCTATCATTACTATAGCGCTCCTTGCGGGCTGCTTTGGTGGACTTAAAAAGCCTCAGCCTGCAGAACTCCAGCCCGTAACGCCATTAGTATCCGCACGCCAAAGCTGGAATAGCCGTATGGGTGCTGTTAATTTCCCTCTGGATGTCTCTGTATCCGGACAAGGTGCCGCTATTGCCAGTGACGACGGCACAGTGGTGCTTCTCGATGCACAAACGGGTCGTGATATCTGGCGTGTGGCACTGAAAGCACCCATTTCTGCGGGTGTTGGTAGCGATGGAAAAGTGCTTGCAGTTGTCACCAAAGCCAATGAAGTTGTTGCGCTTCAGGACGGTCGGGAATTGTGGCGTCAAAAGTTGAATGCCCAGGTTTTTACGGCTCCTTTTGTTGCCGGTGAGCGGGTTTTTGTGCTTGCTGCAGACCGTTCGGTCAATGCCTTTGATGGTCAGACCGGGCGCAAACTATGGGGCCAGCAGCGTTCCAACGAACCTCTGATTTTGCGTCAGTCGGGTGTAATGCTGGCAGTTGGCAATACTTTGGTGGTTGGTTTGTCTGGCCGCTTGGTGGGTCTTGATCCTTCGAATGGAAATATCCAATGGGAGGCCCCAATTGCCACATCACGCGGTATTAATGACATAGAGCGCCTGGTAGATCTGGTGGGGCGTTTCAGCCGGGTCGGTGACACTGTTTGCGTACGGGCATTCCAGACGGGTATCGGATGCGTCAATGCTGCGCGCGGCAGCCTGCTTTGGACTAAACCCGCCAATGGTGTGCAGGGTATTCATGGCGATAACAGCTTGCTGTTCGGCACCGAGGTTGATGGCACTGTCATCGCCTGGAAACGTGCTGACGGCGAGCGTGTCTGGTCAAGCGAAAAGTTGCGTTACAGGGGTCTGAGTGCGCCGCTGGTTGCTGGTCGCTCTGTGGTCATAGGCGATGACACCGGTTTTGTTCATTTGCTGTCCCGCGAAGACGGCTCCTTGCTCAATCGCCTCACGACGGATGGCTCGGCAATTGTTGCGGCCCCGGTGCTTGCAGGCAACACGCTTATCGCAGTCACGCGTAACGGCGGAATTTACGGCTTTCAGCCCGAATAACGGCATTCTTGCCAGAAACTGATTTAATCTTTTGATGAAACCTGTCATTGCGTTAGTTGGACGCCCAAATGTGGGCAAGTCAACACTTTTTAACCGGCTGACCAAGACGCGCGATGCGATCGTGGCCGACTATGCCGGACTGACGCGTGATCGTCATTACGGCAACGGCAAGCTTGGGCCGCATGAATACATCGTCATTGATACCGGTGGATTCGAACCCGATGCCATCACAGGCATTTACAAGGAAATGGCCAAGCAGACACGTCAGGCCGTAGCCGAGTCTGATGTGGTGATTTTTGTAGTTGATGCGCGTGCAGGCATCAGCGCGCAAGACTATGACATTGCAAAGTACTTGCGCAAATTGGGCAAGCCAACCGTGCTTGCAGCCAACAAGGCCGAAGGCCTGCCGGAAGGCACGCAAGTAGCCGAGTTTTTTGAACTGGGTCTGGGTGAAATGCTGGCGGTTTCAGCGTCGCACGGTCAAGGCATGCGGATGCTGGTTGATCTTGCGCTGGCTCCTCTTAATCTGCCCGACCCGGAAACTGACGTCGAGCCGGAAGATCCAGCCGTCATCAAGCTGGCCGTGGCAGGGCGTCCTAATGTTGGTAAATCTACACTGATCAACACCTGGCTTGGCGAAGAGCGGCTGGTAGCTTTCGACTTACCTGGGACGACCCGGGATGCCATTTCTGTGCCCTTCGAGCATGCCGGGCAGAAGTTCGAGTTGATTGATACTGCGGGCCTTCGTCGTAAAGGCAAGGTATTTGAGGCAATCGAGAAATTTTCAGTCGTAAAGACCTTGCAAGCTATTGAAAACGCCCATGTCGTGTTGCTCCTGCTGGATGCCACGCAAGGCGTGACCGACCAGGATGCGCATATTGCTGGCTATATTCTTGAGAGTGGTCGTGCTGTAGTGTTGGCGGTGAATAAGTGGGATGCGGTAGATGCTTATCAGCGAGAGCTGCTGCAACGCTCGATTGAAACCCGCCTGGGTTTTCTGAAATTCGCGTCGATTCACCACATCTCTGCTATCAAACGCCAAGGACTGGGCCCGGTCTGGAAATCCATTGTTCACGCCCATGCGTCGGCTAATCGCAAGATGTCGACGCCTGTGCTGACGCGTCTGCTAATGGAAGCCGTTCAGTTTCAGCAGCCACAGCGATCGGGTGTGTTTCGTCCCAAGCTGCGCTATGCGCATCAGGGTGGCATGAATCCACCGATCGTCATTGTTCACGGCAATTCGCTGGAGCATGTCACTGAATCTTACAAGCGTTATCTTGAAGGGCGCATTCGCAAGGAGTTTGATCTGGTTGGAACTCCTCTGCGAATTCAGTTGAAAAGCTCTGTTAATCCTTTTAAGGATAAGGAATAAGATTTATCCTACTGGTCCACCGAAATCGGTGTGTTATGGTCAAGTTCTATCAACTTTTTTAACACGGAAAATATCGTGAGCAATAATAAAGGTCAACTTTTGCAGGATCCATTTCTCAATACATTACGTCGCGAGCATGTTCCTGTTTCTATTTATCTGGTCAATGGAATCAAGTTGCAAGGGCAGATTGAATCTTTCGATCAGTATGTCGTTCTGCTTCGCAATACCGTAACCCAAATGGTTTACAAGCATGCGATTTCTACCATCGTCCCCGGACGTGCAGTGAATTTTTCAACTGCTGAGTCCGAAGAAGCGCCAGTCAACTGAGCACCCACGACGATCCGGTGAAAACACAAACACTCGCCCTTCTGGTAGGGGTCGATTTAGGCCTCCCCAATTTTGATTCAGATTTGCAGGAACTCGGCTTGCTTGCACAGACTGCAGGCTTGCTGCCTGTAGCGCGAATCACTTGCAAGCGTAAAGCGCCTGACGCGGCGCTGTTCATCGGTTCAGGCAAAGCTGACGAAATAAAGATGATGGCGCTAGAAACTGGCGCTACCGAAATTTTGTTCGATCAGTCATTAAGTCCTGCACAGCAGCGTAATCTTGAGCGTCATCTTGAAATGCCGGTTAACGACAGGACATTGTTGATTCTGGAAATTTTTGCACAGCGTGCCCGGAGTCACGAGGGCAAACTGCAAGTCGAACTGGCCAGGCTGCAATATGTATCAACCCGTCTGGTACGGCGCTGGTCTCACTTGGAGCGGCAAACTGGTGGTGCTGGTGTTCGTGGCGGGCCGGGGGAGAAACAGATTGAACTTGACAAGCGCATGATTGGCGATGCCATCAAGCGTACCAAAGAGCGTCTAAGCAAAGTCAAGAAGCAGCGCCAGACGCAAAGAAAGCAGCGCGACAGGCGCAACTCCTTCGCGATTTCGCTAGTGGGTTATACCAACGCCGGAAAATCGACCTTGTTTAATGCATTGGTCAAAGCCAGTGCGTATACCGCCGATCAGCTTTTTGCAACCCTTGACACGACAACTCGCCAACTCTATCTGGGCGAAGCGGGGCGCTCGGCATCACTGTCTGATACGGTTGGTTTTATCCGGGATTTGCCACACGGATTGATTGATGCATTTGCCGCAACGCTTCAGGAAGCAGCTGATGCCGATTTGCTGTTGCATGTGGTTGATGGTGCTAATCCTGATTATCTCGAGCAGATTGAGCAAGTGCAACGAGTGCTGTCCGAGATTGGCGCCGCTGACGTTCCTCAAATACTGGTATTCAACAAGCTTGACGCTATTGAAAAAAACAGTTTACCCCTGCATCTCAAAGACAAGTTTGAACTTAGGGATGCCTTCGAGGGTTCATGCCGCAGTGTCGAGCGTGTGTTCGTCAGTGCGAAAACAGGCGAAAGTCTTGCCTTGCTTCGCGAGTTGCTGGCTTCACTGGCTGTAAATGTTCCCTCAGACGAAATCCCCCAAGCATCCGATGACCCTGCCTGAGTTGGTAATTTCGTTCGACACAATGTTGGTGTTATAAAAAAGTGAGTTTCATTCCATGAATTTGAATCCCGTGCTGCAGACGTTGACGAACCTTCCGGGTCGGCTCAAACAACGCGCCCAAGGCATGTTCAATCTCAATGATCCGCGTTGGGGTCGAGATGACGACAAGTCCTCGTCTGATGGGGTCAAACCTGAAAATTCGCCCGAAGACAGGCAGCCACCCAAGCAAGTTAACCGTCCTCAAGGCCAGGGTCCAAATTCAGGCCCGCCCGATCTTGACGAACTCTGGCGCGACTTCAATCGCAAGCTGGGAGGCCTGTTTGGCGGTGCCAAAAATGGTGGTAATCGAGGTGGCTTTGGGGGTGGTGACAATAGCAATGGCGGTAATGGGGGTGGATTCAAGCCTGATATGAAAAATGCAGGTATCGGAGTCGGTTTGATTGCTGCCGTGGTTGCACTGATCTGGTTGGGAACCGGCTTTTTTATTGTTCAAGAGGGGCAGCAAGCCGTCATCACCCAATTTGGTAAGTACAACTCAACAGTAGGCGCTGGTTTCAACTGGCGTTTGCCGTATCCGATACAGCGTCACGAAATCGTGGTGGTCACCCAGATTCGCTCGGTCGACGTGGGTCGGGACACGATAATTAAGGCCACTGGACTGCGGGACTCGGCCATGCTGACTGAAGACGAGAACATCGTCGAAATAAAGTTCGCTGTGCAATATCGTTTGAACGATGCCCGCGCTTATCTTTTCGAGAGCAAGGATCCTGCTGCTGCAGTGGTTCAGGCGGCTGAAACTGCGGTGCGCGAAGTGGTTGGAAAGATGAAAATGGACATGGCGTTGGCTGAAGAGCGCGACCAGATCGGCCCCCGCGTTCGGGTGCTGATGCAAACCATTCTGGATCGTTACAAAGTGGGCGTGGAAATCGTTGCCATCAATTTACAGCAAAGCGGCGTGCGCCCACCCGAGCAGGTACAGGCCGCATTTGATGACGTGCTAAAAGCCGGACAGGAGCGTGAACGCGCCAAGAACGAAGCACAGGCTTATGCCAATGACGTGGTTCCACGTGCTGTAGGTTCAGCTTCGCGGCTCAAGGAAGAGGCAGATGCCTACAAGGCGCGCATCA
Source organism: Polaromonas sp. CG_9.5 (assembly GCF_035984465.1). Classification (NCBI taxonomy): domain Bacteria; kingdom Pseudomonadati; phylum Pseudomonadota; class Betaproteobacteria; order Burkholderiales; family Comamonadaceae; genus Polaromonas; species Polaromonas sp. CG_9.5. Next base: position 34,721 of record NZ_JAXCHR010000023.1, on the reverse strand, counting down.
TTGCACAGGCTGAAGGTGACGCGCAGCGTTTCAGCTCCGTCCTGACCGAATACCAAAAAGCCCCCCAAGTGACTCGCGACCGGATGTACACCGACGCAATGCAGCAGGTCTACACCAACGTGACTAAAGTGCTGGTGGAGTCGCGCAACGGATCTAATCTGCTGTATTTGCCGATTGACAAAATCATGCAGATGACTTCGCAAAATGGCGCGGCTGCAAGTGCTGACAGTACAGCACTGCCGGGTGGCGGCACAGCGGCTGCCGCAACGCAGCCTCCTGTCACCAGCATCCCTCTTGATTCCCGTGCGCGCGATACTTCCCGCACGCGCGAACGTGAAACCCGCTAAGGAAAACAAAAAGTGAATAGAGTCGGACTTGTCGTTTCTTCGTTGCTGGTGCTTCTGGCGCTGCTCAGTTCTACACTGTTTGTTGTTGACCAGCGCCAGTTTGGCGTGGTCTACGCACTGGGTCAGATCAAGGAGGTGGTTCTGGAGCCGGGCCTCAATTTCAAGCTGCCTCCGCCATTCCAGAATGTTTCTTACATTGACCGGCGCTTGCTGACGCTCGACAGTACCGATTCAGAACCCATGCTCACTGCTGAAAAGCAACGCGTGGTGATTGACTGGTATGTTCGCTGGCGCATCACCAATCCTTCCGAGTACATCCGTAACGTGGGGCTTGACGAAAAGGCGGGTGCCAACCAACTCAATCGAGTGGTTCGTAATGCTTTCCAGGAAGAAATTAATCGCCGCACTGTCAAAGACCTGCTATCGCTCAAACGTGAGGAGTTGATGGCCGACGTTAAGAAAGAAGTGCTGAGCGTCGTGCGGGGTGCCAAGCCTTGGGGCGTTGACGTGGTCGATGTGCGCATTACGCGTGTCGATTATGTTGAAGCCATCACGGAATCGGTTTATCGCCGCATGGAAGCCGAGCGCAAGCGGGTTGCCAACGAGTTGCGTTCGACCGGTGCCGCTGAAGGTGAAAAAATTCGTGCTGATGCAGACAAGCAGCGTGAAATCACGATTGCCAATGCTTACCGCGAAGCACAAAAGATCAAGGGTGAAGGCGACGCTGATGCAGCGCGCACCTTCGCTGAATCGTTTGGCAAGGACGCACAGTTTGCCCAGTTCTATCGCAGTCTTGATGCCTACAAGGCCAGCTTCAATAAGAAAAGCGATGTCATGGTGGTCGATCCTTCGTCCGATTTCTTCAAGGCCATGCGTGGATCAGGCAGTAATACTGCTGCACCAGCAAAAAAATAACCAGTCTTGACCACCAGCATGCTCTGGCAAGCGCTGGCGCTGCTGCTGGTGATGGAAGGGTTGTTGCCTCTTATCTCACCTTCGATATGGCGGCGTATGTTTGAAAAGATTCTTGCCCTGAGCGATGGGCAGATTCGCTTTTTCGGACTCGGCAGTATTGCGATGGGCCTGGTTTGTCTGGCATTGCTGAATTGAATCCAGCGCTCAATATCTGCTGGTTTTTCATCTTGCTGCCTGGTTGCTGACTTCACTATTTAAGCCAGAGTTTCTCGCGCCTGCAGCGGTCTTGGTTAAACCCGTGCTAAGCCCGGTAAAATCCCTTTTTTAACAGCTTACGAAAAATACAATGCCCGCCTGGTCGTCATCTTGGCAATTGCCCGATCAAATTGCCGATGTCTTGCCCTCCGAGGCCCGCCACATCGAAGAGTTGCGCCGTCTATTTCTGGATACAGCGCGCAGCTATGGTTACGAGTTGGTCATGCCGCCGCTGCTGGAACACCTGGAATCGTTGCTGACCGGAACCGGTGAAGCGCTGGATTTGCAGACTTTCAAGCTGGTTGACCAGCTGTCAGGCCGCACTCTGGGTTTGCGTGCCGACACCACACCGCAGGTTGCACGCATTGATGCGCATTTGTTGAACCGCAGCGGCGTAGCGCGTCTTTGCTACTGTGGTCCGGTGCTTCATACCCGCGCCGACAAGCCTCATGCCACCCGTGAGCCTTTGCAGTTTGGTGCGGAAATTTATGGCCATGCCGGCCTAGAAGCCGACCTTGAAGCCCAGCGACTGGCACTGGACTGCCTGCAAGCTGCTGGTGTCGCCGACTTGATGGTTGACATGGCCGATGTACGCATTGTTTCGAGCTTGCTGGAAGGCGCCACGATCAGCGCAGCCAGCTTGTCGCGAATCCATGCGGCGCTGGCAGCGAAGGATGCCAGCGAAATGAGCATTCTTCTGGCTGGGCTGGAAGGCGGTATTTCTGCGCAAGCGCGCGAAGGCATGATGGCGTTGATGCAACTCTACGGCGATGAACAAGTCCTGCTTGAAGCTGAAAAAGTGCTTCCGTCCTTGCCAGGTATCCGCGAGGCGCTACAAAATTTGAAGTGGCTGGCATCCCGTGCCGGTGATGTAAAAGTCAGCATTGACCTGGCCGACCTGCGCGGTTATGCCTATTACAGCGGTACCCGTTTTGCCATTTATGGCCAGGGTGCCGAACTGGCGCGAGGCGGCCGGTATGACGAGGTTGGCGCGGTGTTTGGCCGCAACCGGCCTGCTGCTGGATTCAGCCTTGACTTGAAGGAACTTGTCAGCGTTTTGCCACCCCGACCTCTGAGGGCCGCGGTTTGTGCGCCTTGGCGCGACGATGCCAGTCTTAATGCCGCCATTGGCCGGCTGCGGGCCAGCGGTGAAACCGTGACCTGTGTGCTGCCTGGCCATGAAAATGAAGTCAATGAATTTGATTGCGACCGCGAACTGGCTTTGAAAGCCGGCGAATGGGTCGTCCAGACACGAAATTAAGCCGCATCAAAAAAAGCGGTGCGACAAGCCGGACGACGGGCCAGACTCTTGGCCGGCTTTATCCATTTGATCCTTAACGAGAACTGAAGATGACAAACAAATCAAGCGCCGCCACGGGCCGTAACGTCGTAGTCGTGGGCACCCAGTGGGGTGATGAAGGCAAGGGCAAGCTGGTGGACTGGCTGACCGAAATGGCACAGGGCGTGGTGCGCTTTCAGGGCGGCCACAATGCCGGCCATACGCTGGTCATCAATGGCGTGAAAACGGCTTTGCACCTGATTCCGAGCGGCATCATGCGCCCGGGCGTCAAGTGCTACATCGGCAATGGCGTGGTGCTGTCGGCCGCCAAGCTGTTTGAGGAAATCGAAGGGCTTGAAAAAGCCGGGGTGGAAGTGCGCTCCCGCCTGCGCATCAGCGAAGCCTGCCCGCTGATCTTGCCGTTCCATGCGGCGCTCGACATTGCGCGTGAGAATTTTCGCGAAAAGGGCGGCACCGAGAAGATCGGTACAACCGGTCGCGGCATTGGCCCGGCTTACGAAGACAAGATTGCCCGCCGCGCTTTGCGTGTACAGGACTTGAAGCACCCCGAGCGCTTTGCCGCCAAGCTGCGCGAGTTGCTCGACCTACACAACTTTGTGCTGACCGGCTTCCTGAACGCGCCGGCTGTCGACTTTGACACGGTTTACAACGAAGCCATGAAGCACGCCGAGCTGCTCAAGCCGATGATGGCAGACGTTTCGCGTGAACTCAACGATGCGCACCGTGATGGCGCGAACCTGCTGTTTGAAGGCGCACAGGGCACCTTGCTCGACGTGGACCACGGCACCTACCCGTACGTTACGTCCAGCAATTGCGTGGCCGGCAATGCTTCGGCCGGCGCTGGCGTCGGGCCGGGCATGTTGCATTACATACTGGGTATCACCAAGGCGTATTGCACCCGCGTCGGCGGTGGCCCATTCCCGACCGAACTTGACTGGGAAGTCGAAGGCACGCCGGGCTACCACATGAGCACCGTGGGCTTTGAGAAAGGTGTTACTACTGGGCGTAGTCGCCGCTGCGGCTGGTTTGACGCGGCCCTGCTCAAGCGTTCGGCACAGGTCAACGGCCTGTCGGGCTTGTGCATCACCAAGCTTGATGTGCTTGACGGCATTGAAGAGCTCAAGCTGTGTACCGGCTATACGCTTGACGGCCAGACCATCGACATTTTGCCGATGGGTGCCGATGACATCGCCAGCTGTGTGCCGATTTACGAAACCATGCCCGGCTGGACGCAAAGCACCGTCGGCGTGACCGACTACGACAAGCTGCCAGCGGCAGCGCAGCGTTACCTGCAGCGCATTGAAGAAGTCACCGGCGTGCCGGTTCACATGATCTCGACCAGTCCAGACCGGGATCACACCATCTTGCTACGTAACCCGTACGCCCTCTGAAACCTTAAATATTAGCGAAATAGGCTGCCGGCGCAATCAGTACGGGCGCAGGCGGCTATTAATTCAGGAGTAATTTCATGTTGACCGAAGACGGCAAGCATCTCTATGTCAGCTATGACGAATACCACAACCTGATTGAAAAACTGGCCATCAAGATTCACCAGTCTGGCTGGCAGTTCGACACCATCTTGTGCCTGGCGCGTGGCGGCATGCGGCCAGGCGATATTTTGTCGCGCATTTTTGACAAGCCGCTGGCGATCATGTCCACCAGTTCCTACCGCGCCGATGCGGGGACGGTGCAGGGCAAACTGGACATTGCCCACTACATTACCACTCCCAAAGGTGAGATTGCCGGCAAGGTCTTGCTGGTCGATGATCTGGCCGATTCTGGTCTGACGCTCAATTCGGTCATTCACCAGCTGCGCCACAACTACCAGCCGATCACCGAGCTGCGCAGCGCGGTGATCTGGACCAAAGGGGTTTCGACTTTCCAGGCCGACTATTCGGTAGAAATTCTTCCCACCAATCCGTGGATTCACCAGCCATTCGAAAGCTACGATTCGCTCACGCCTGAGCAGTTGATGGACAAGTGGAAAATATAGCCCTTACGCTCGTTCGCTTCGCGTAACTCCCGGCGGCTCAGAGCCTTCTCCGCCTGCGGGCTGGCGGAGAAGGCTCTACGGGTCTGGGTGACGTAAAGAGGGCTTCGGTTTGCCGCTACCATGACGGCATGAGCGAACTATCCACCACACTGATTCATCACCCCTACACGCCGCCTGCTGGCTTTAAGGCCATTTCCCCGCCGGTTTACAAAGCCTCGACGATCATTTTTCCCAGTATGGCGGCCCTGCGCAGCCGCGACTGGAAGCACAAAACCGGTTACACCTACGGCCTGCACGGCACGCCGACCACTTTCACGCTGGAAGAGCGCATTGCCACGCTCGAAGGCGGTAAATTCTGCACGTTGGTGCCCAGTGGTCTGGCAGCCGTGGTGTTGGTCGATATGGCCTTGCTGAAGGCCGGTGACGAAGTGCTGATCCCGGATAACGCTTACGGCCCCAACAGAACATTTGCCGAAGCCGAACTCGCCTTTTGGGGCATCATCTGCCAGTTTTACGATGCCATGAACCCGGCTGATCTGGCCGCCAAACTGAATCAGAAAAGCCGACTCGTTTGGCTCGAAGCGCCGGGTTCCATCACGCTGGAGTTTCCAGACTTGCCGGCGCTGGTCGCGGTCGTCAAATCGCACAACGCATCGCCGGGGCAGGCGCACCCCGAAGGTGCTGTCACCGCACTCGACAACACTTGGGGCGCGGGTCTGGCGTTCAATGCCTTCACGCTGGGCGCTGATATTTCGGTGCAAGCCCTGACCAAATACCCTAGCGGCGGCGCCGACGTACTGATGGGCTCGGTGGTGACTAACAATGAAGCGTTGCAGCAACTCATCCATTTTTGCCATATGCGCGTGGGGTACGGCGTCAGCGGCAATGACGCTGAACTGGTGCTGCGCGGCCTGAGCAGCATGGCCTTGCGCTATGCCGCCCAGGATGCCGCCACGCGCCAGCTGGCGGCCTGGCTGCAGACCCAGCCGCAAATTGCTGCGGTGCTGCATCCGGCGTTGCCGGACTCGCCGGGGCATACGCAGTGGAAACGCGATTGCAGTGGCGCGGCCTGTCTGTTCAGTGCTGTTTTCAAGCCAGAGATTACGCAATTGCAGATCGACCGGTTTTGCGACAGTTTGCAACTCTTCAAGCTCGGCTACAGCTGGGCCGGCCCCATGAGCCTGTGCGTGACGTATGACATGCCGAAGTTGCGGGTTGTCAAACCTTGGCCCTGGCAAGGCGGTCTGGTGCGGTTTTCGGTCGGTCTGGAGGCCGTCGCCGACCTGCAGGCGGACATTGCCCAAGGCTTGGCGCGCCTCTGATGGGGGCCTGATGGCAATGCATTACAGTAAGGCTTACCTATTCACGAAAGCATGCTGTGGCAACTCCCAACTACTCCTATGAAAAACGCCAGAAGGAGCTGGCCAAAAAAAGAAAAAAAGAAGACAAACTCAAGCGCAAAGGTGAAGGCAAACCCGATGACGGCGACATGACCGAGGGCGGTGTGCCAGATCAGGACAACGTCAGCGAAGCCCAACTGGGCATTCCACCCGCTGGTTCCCCACCCTGAATTGAAGTTTTTCCCTGAATTCAAGCAAAAAAGCCTTCTTCCGCAATAGGGACGTGCGCAAGCAGCTATTTATTTGATAGCTAACCAATTTATTAAACCGACATCGCAGCCCAGGTGATGCCGGTTTTTTTTGTTTAAGCCTCAGCCAAAATCTGCTGTGCCAGTTCCGCCATGGCTTCGACGCTGCGATTGCGCGGTGACAGGCCCCGCGCCGTTTCATGCTGCGTGAAGTTGCGCTGCATGGACTGCAGATAGCCCGGGTCGTAATGATTTTTCAGCAATTCCAGCACCACTGACGCCACGTCGCCGCTGCGGGCACGCGCCTGCCAGTCTTGCACGGTGGCATTGCCGCGCGCTTCGGTCAAGGCGGTCAGGCGGGTACAGAAAAACTCGATGTCTCTGACGAAAAAATCATAGTCTTCGAGCAGCAAGGCAACCCGCTCCTCTTCAGCCAGGTCAATGCGCAAGCACGGGCAGGCCCGCATCGTCGTGATCAGTCCTTCCGGCACGGCTACGTTACCGACTTTTTTGCTTTCGCTTTCAACGTAAACCGGGCGGGTCGGGTCAAAGCTGCGCAGTGCGGCCCAGATGCGGCTGTCGAAGGCTTTCTGGCTGGGCTGCGCCACACCCGGAATCATGCCCAGCACCGAACTGCGGTGGTTCGCCAGCGCTTCCAGATCCAGCACCTGCGCGCCTTGGGCGGCCAGCGCCTGCAGCAAGCGCGTCTTGCCCGAGCCGGTCGGGCCGCAGACGACCCGGTAGTGGTGCTGCGCGGCCAGTTGCGGCAAATCGGCCACCAGTGCGGCCCTGAAGGCTTTATAGCCGCCATCGACCAAGGTGACCTTGAAGCCGATCTGGTCCAGCACCAGCGCCAGCGAGCCGCTGCGTTTGCCGCCGCGCCAGCAATAGACCAGCGGCTGCCATTCGCGGGGTTTGTCGAGCACGTCGCGCTGGATGTGCGCGGCAATGTTTTTGGCGACCAGCGCCGCGCCCAGTTTTTTGGCTTCAAACTGGCTGATCTGCTTGTAGCTGGTGCCGACGATTTTTCGTTCGTCGTCGTGCAGGCTCGGCCAATTCACGGCGCCCGGAAGGTGGTCTTCGGCGTATTCGCCTTCAGAGCGGGCGTCAATGACGGTGGAGAAATCAGCAAGCTGGCTCAGGGCTTGTTCGGCGGAAATACGTTGCAGGCTCACGGGATGATTTTCTTGAGTTCTGGCCACACATTGGCCAGCATTCTGGCTTGCGAGGGTTCGTTGGGGTGGATTCGGTCGGCCTGAAAATTGGCGGCGGCATCTTCGCCGTCGGCGATGCCTTTGAGAAAGAACGGCACCAGCGCGACCTTTTCAGCCTTCGCGACTTTCGCGAAGAGATTTGAAAAGCCGGTACTGTAGGCGCTGCCATAGTTGGGCGGCACCTGCATGCCGATCAGCAGCACCTTGGCACCGGCTTTTTTGGACGCCTGCGTCATGGCGGTCAGGTTTTTTTCAGTCATGTCCAGCGGCAGGCCGCGCAGCGCATCGTTGCCGCCCAACTCAATCACCACCGTGCTGGGCTTGTGCTGCGCCAGCAAGGCTGGCAAGCGCGAGCGTCCGCCCGAGGTGGTGTCGCCGCTGATGCTGGCGTTGATGACCTTGGCGTTGATTTTTTCGCTGACCAATTGTTTGTCCAGCAAGGGCACCCAGCCGGTGCCGCGCTTGAGGCCGTATTCGGCGCTCAGCGAATCGCCGACGATCAACAGCGTGGGCGTAGCGGGTGATGTCTTGGCCTGGGCCTGCGTTTGGGCAAAGCCAGGCGCGCACGCCAACGCACTCAGCAGCAGCGCGCCTATGGGTTTGGTCCAGCGGTTGCGCGCTGCCTGTTCAGGCTTGCTAAAGTCGGCTGCAGTAAATTTAACGTTTTTTGACAAGGCTGACATGTTTAAACCTGTGGTTTCCGGGGAGGGCGATCTGGCTTCAAAGCCGTCCATGCACGCAGGTGCATTGACGGGCGCAAGCACTCCAATTGTTTGCGTTGAACATGTTTTCAAGTCCGTGACCGATTCGAGCGGCACATTAACCATTTTGCGCGATATTGATTTTGTCCTGAACGCACGCGAAACCGCCGCCATTGTCGGTGCATCGGGGTCGGGAAAAAGCACGCTGCTGACCATCATTGCGGGGCTGGACACGCCGACGCAGGGCACGGTGCGGCTGGCGGGCCAGGATATCTTTGCCATCAACGAAGACGACCGCGCGGCGCTGCGCGCGCAAAAACTGGGCTTTGTGTTCCAGAGCTTTCAGCTCATGGCCAATCTGACGGCGCTTGAAAACGTCATGCTGCCGCTCGAACTGGCCAGCGTCAAGCAGGCCAGGGCGCTGGCCACCGACATGCTCAAGCGCGTCGGCCTGGGCCAGCGGCTCAACCACTACCCCAAGGTGATGTCGGGCGGTGAGCAGCAGCGTGTGGCGCTGGCGCGGGCTTTTGTCGTCAAGCCTGCAGTGTTGCTGGCCGACGAACCCACCGGCAGCCTGGACTTTGCGACGGGCGAAACTGTGATGAAGCTGATGTTCGAGCTGAACCAGGAACTGGGCACCACGCTGGTGCTGGTCACGCACGACCCGGCGATTGCCGCGCGCTGCCAGCGGCGCATCACGATTGAGGCCGGGCAGATCGTCGAATCCTGATTTTTTCAGCAAAATAAGGCTTTTGCGCATACTGGACGGGCGCAAGCAGCTATGAATAAAGTAGCAATTGAGGCGCTGATCATTCTGGCTGCCTCCGATGCGCAGGGTAGGGCGCAAAGCCAGCAGCGATAATTGCCCCATGTCTTCTTCCTCCAAAGTTCTTTTCGGTTTTCATGCCGTGGGTGTCCGGCTCAAAACCGCCCCCAAGTCGGTTCTTGAAGTTTTTTATGATGTTTCGCGCCGCGATGCCCGCATGCGCCAGTTCACTGACCGCGTTCGCGAAGCGGGCGTTCGCCTGGTCGAGTGCGACGGCCTGCGCCTGGCCAAGATGTGCGGCAGCCATGGTCATCAGGGCGTGGTGGCGCGTGTCGATGCCGTGGCCCAGGTCACTTCGCTCGATGAGTTGCTGGAGCAGTTGGAGGAAGCGGGCACGGCCCAGCCTTTGCTGCTGGTGCTGGACGGCGTGACCGATCCTCACAACCTCGGCGCGTGCCTGCGCGTGGCCGACGGCGCGGGCGCCCAGGCCGTGATTGCGCCCAAAGACCATGCCGCCGGCATCAATGCTACGGTCGCCAAAGTGGCCAGCGGTGCCGCTGAAACCGTGCCTTATTTCATGGTGACCAACCTGGCCCGCACGCTGGGTGAGCTCAAGGAACGCAACATCTGGATCATCGGCACCAGCGACGACGCTGAAAAGACGATTTACGACGTGGACCTGAAAGGCGCTGTGGCGCTGGTGTTGGGTGCCGAGGGCGAAGGCATGCGCCAGCTCACGCGCAAGACCTGCGACGAACTCGTCCGCATCCCAATGCGCGGCGCGGTTGAAAGCCTGAATGTTTCGGTCGCCAGCGGCGTTTGCTTGTACGAAGCCTTGCGCCAGCGCGGTTGAAAACTGACATTGCGGGTTGCAAGCCCGCGTTTGAGCCATGCTGACCCTCAGCATCGGCTCCTTTCCCGTGCCGGTAAGCCAGCTGACGGTGTTACTGGCCGGCTTGGTCGCGCTGGGCGTGGGCCGGCTTGTGGGACAGCAGCATCCCGCTGCTGAAGCAGGCGCAATCAGCGACGCTGAAGCATCCACCCCAAGCGTAGAAACAACCGAAAAACTCAAAAACCCCGGCATCGGCGCGACCCTGTCGGACATGCTGCTGTCGGCGCTGCTGGCGGCTCGCCTGGTGTTTGTGCTGACTTGGCTGGACAGCTACCGCGATGCGCCTTGGACGCTGCTTGATATTCGCGACGGTGGCTTCACACCGTGGGCGGGCGTGGCGGCGGCCTTGCTGGTGGCGCTGTGGCAAGGCGCACAACAGGTCACGCTGCGCAAACCGCTTATTCTGGGGCTGATGGCGGGCGTGTTGACCTGGGGTGCCTTGCAGGGCGGCTTGCGCCTGATGGCCAGTGCTGAAAACACGTCACGGCCCACCGTGCGACTGACGACGCTGGCAGGCGAGTCGGTTGATCTGGCAACGCTGGCGGCGGGCCAACCGCTGGTGGTCAACCTGTGGGCCAGCTGGTGCCCGCCGTGTCGTCGCGAAATGCCGGTGCTTGCCGCGGCACAGCAGCGCGAAACCGGCGTGCGTTTTGTGTTTGCCAATCAGGGCGAAGACGCTGCGCCCGTCTTGCGTTATCTGGCTGGCAACAGTCTGAAACTCTCGAATGTGGTGTTTGACCCTGCAGCGGCGCTGGGCAGCGCGGTCGGCTCCAAAGCCTTGCCCACCACGCTGTTCTACGACGCCACGGGCCGGCTGGTCGATACCCACTTGGGCGAGTTGTCGGCCGCTTCGCTGGCCAGCAAATTGCAGCGTTTGCGTGCGCTTTCGCCAGCGGCCAGCTTGCCTTGAAAATTCCGCCAAAGCATGGCGTCAGCGCCGCTGAAAGGCCACGCGTCGGCCGCGCAAGCGCTTAGTCAGCTGTGCTGGACAGCAACTTTTTCAGCACCACAGACTGAAATTGCCGCTCGACGCTGATGGCATAAAAATTTTCATAGACCTTCGGCACCACGCAATATTGCTGCAACACGCCACTGTGCAATTCGTCCTGCACGACCACGGCGGGCAGCAACGCCACGCCGCCCGAATCGCGCGCCAGCAAACGCAGCATCGCCATGTCATCGACTTCGGCAAACACCTGGATCTTGATTTGCAGTTGTTCGCAGAGCATGTCGAATTCGGTCCGAATGTCGCTGCTGTGCCCGGGAAGAAGCAGTTTGACCTCTGCCAGATCCTCCGGAAAGCGAAACGGACGCGAAGCAGGGCGCGGCTTGCCGACCAGGCACACCGGCTGGCGCGCAATACGGCGGCATTGCCAAGGCTGTTCGTCATCTGCGCTGACCGGCCGATTGGACAGCACCAGGTCCAGCTTGTGGACTGCCAGGCGGGGCAGCAACTCGTCCAGGCTGCCGGATTCCAGCACCAGCTGCACGTCTTCCATGCCCATGACAGGGCGCAAAAAATTCTCCTGAAAATTGCGCGACACGTTGGCCACGCCGCCTACCTTGAGGCGCTGCAGTTTTTGCCCCCCGCCAGCGGCCACCGCCGCCACCAGTTCGGTGCCCAGCGCAAAAATGCCGTCGGCATAGCCCAACACCACACGGCCCACTTCGGTCAGCTGCAAGCTCCGGCCCTGGCGCAGGAACAGCGCGTGATTCATTTGCGCTTCGAGCTGGCGGATTTGAGACGACAACGCCGATTGGGACACATGCAACTGCTCGGCGACGCGGGTCAGGTGGCCTTCCTTGGCGACCATCCAGAAGTAATAAAGATGACGGTAGTTCAGTCGGGAAAACGGCATGGTTCTGTTTTAAAGAAGAGTTTATAAAAATTTATCTATTTTACTTATTGGCAGCTTGCCGGCAAAGTCCTGTCATCTAATGAACAAGGGGGTCTGGATGAGTGAATTTCATAACGGCACATGGCTTTGGGGCGTGCCGCTGGTCTATGCGCTGGCTTGCCTGCCTATCGCTTGCAGCGCCAAAATTTTGCGCGCATGGGCCATCGCTGAAGGTGCCGCACTGGTGGCGCTGGGGGTAGCGCTGGCGGGTGTTGTGCAGCAAGCCTTCAGCCACTTAAACGCCGACCGGCTGGGGCTGGTCATGCTGGTGCTGGTCAGCTTGCTGGGTTGGGTCGTGATCCGTTATTCGAGGCGCTATCTGAACGGTGAGGCGGGGCAAAAGCGCTACATGCTGGCCATGCTGCTGACTTTGGCATCGATTGGCGTGGTGGTGGTCACGCACAACCTGGGCGTACTGGTGCTGGCCTGGATCGCCAGCAGTGTGGCGCTGCACTATTTGCTGACTTTTTACCGCGACCGTCCTGCGGCGCTGGTGGTGGCGCATAAAAAATTCATTGTCAGCCGCCTGGCCGAGGTGTGCCTGCTGGTGGCGTTGGTGCTGATTTACCGGGCAACCGGCACGCTCGGATTTCAAGGCATCGCTGAGCAGGTGTTGGTGGCCCCGGCGCTGTCTGTGGCCCTCAATACCGCCATGGTCTTGATGGTGCTGGCGGTCATTCTCAAATCAGCCCAGTTGCCGGTGCATGGCTGGCTGATTCAGGTCATGGAAGCGCCCACGCCGGTGTCGGCTCTGCTGCATGCGGGCATTGTCAATCTGGGCGGCTTTTTGCTGATCCGCCTGGCTGTGTTGCTTTCGGCTTCCCCGACCGCACAAGCCGTACTGGTCGTGGTGGGCAGCCTGAGTGCGGTGCTGGCCGGTCTGGTGATGATGACGCGCATCAGCATCAAGGTGCGCCTAGCGTGGTCTACCTGCGCGCAAATGGGCTTCATGCTGGTGGAATGCGGCCTGGGTCTGTATGAACTGGCGTTTTTGCATCTGGTGGCGCATTCGCTTTACAAGGCGTATGCCTTTCTGTCTGCCGGCGAAGCCGTGCTGGAAACCCGCCGGAATGCGTTTTTCCCGCCCGAAGTCAAATGCACTTCTGCAATGGGTGTGCTGGTGCGTCTGCTTTGCGTGCCACTCGCCATCGCGCTGCTGATGGGGAGCGTTGCCGTGTGGCAAACAGGCTTGCCTGGCTTGGCCATTGCGCCTGTGGCGCTGTTTATCGTGGGGCTGGGTCTGGCGCCCTTGTTGTGGCGCATTGATGGCGGACTCATGGGTACGGTGCGCGGCGTGATGGCTATTTTGGTGCTGGCGCAGCTCTACATTGCAGGCCACTTGGTTTTTGGCGCTTTGGTGCCCGCTGCGGTAATGCCTGCAGCGTTGCCGTTGACGCTCTGGGCCGGGTTTTGCCTGGCCGCGCTGTATGCCATGCAAGTGGGGTTGCTGGCTTTTCCGGGCAGCAAGTTCGCCCAGGCTTTTTATCCCTGGGCCTACGCCGGGTTTTACCTGGACGAGCGTTTTACCCGGCTGACGTTCCGGCTCTGGCCGGTGTCCTTGCCCGCAGTTTCACCTCGGGCGCTTCATTCAACTTCTGTTTTGCTGGGCGAAAAATCATGAACGCTGTCTCTTCCACGCTCTTGCCTGTCGACGCATCGGTTGAAGTGGCGGTAGAGGCGGCCTGCCGCCTGATTGCACCCACCTGGCCTTTGGACCGCTTTATTGCCGTCAATCCTTATTGGGGCTGGGTTGACCGCCCGATAGAAGAGGCGGCCGAGCAGCTGGCGCACCTTGGCGGCAGCCAGATGCACATGCCGCATGCGTTCTACCGCGACGCCTTTAAAAATCAGGCTTTCCAGACGGCGCATTTGGCGCAGGCCATGCAGGAAGCGGGCGTGCCGGGCAATGCGCAGGACGTGGTCAATGCGCTCGACCACGAAGCGCCGGTGTCCCCTGCGTTGCCGTTGCTGTCCGACTTGCTGGATGCCCAGCGCCAGTTAACGCGCGAACCTGCCTGGCGCGTCACCATCACGCACCAGATCAGCCAGTTTTGCGCCGCTTATTTTGATGCAGAGCAGGCAGACTGGCATCCGGCGCAAAACCATGGTCTCTATGGCGGCTGGCACCACGCCATTGCGCACGACCACGGCATTGCGCTGCTGATGCGCGCACCTGGCGTGTTGCCACGTGCGCACGCACTGCCGGCTGATGCGCGCGAGGCCATCGTGTTTGTGCTGGATCAATTGGCCGTGCCTGTGGACGGACTGGAAAATTTCCTGTGCGCTGTGTTGCAGCGCATCAACGGCTGGGCTTCGTGGTGCGCCTACCTGCGCTGGCAGGCGCGCCTGGAAGGCGGTGACGACAGCCAGATTGTGGAATTGCTGGCGATCCGGCTGTGCTGGGAATATTTGCTCGACGATGGCTTGCGCGGCGAGTCATCGCTCTGGCTGCGTTGGCAAAACGCGCTGGGCCAATCCGCCCTGGCCGCTGACAACCACGCCGGCAGCGCACCAGACACCCACGCCTTGCTGCAGCGCGCACTCGAAATCGCCTACCAGCAGCCGCTGGCCGCAGCCCTGGCGCAGCAGCCTGCTGCTTCAGCTGCGCCCGCCTTGGCTGTGCAGGCGGTGTTTTGTATCGATGTGCGGTCAGAAATTTTTCGCCGCGCATTTGAAAGTGTTTCGCCCGACGTGCAGACCCTGGGGTTCGCCGGTTTCTTTGGCTTGCCTATTTCCTATACCCCGCTGGGCACGACCGCTACGCGCCCACAACTGCCGGGCTTGTTGGTCCCCACGATGTGCGTGACTGAAGCCTGCGCCAGCCCAGCGCAGGACGCGGCGCTGGTCAAGGAACGGCAGGCCGGTTTTGCCGCCAAACAAGCCTGGCAGCCGTTTCAGCGCCTGCCAGGCTCGGCCTTTACGCTGGTGGAATCGATGGGGTTGGGTTACCTGGGCAAGCTCGTCAAGCGCAGCCTGCCCTCCAGTAGCGCTGCGCCGCCTGCCGACCACGACGGCCTGGGCGCGCGCAACGAAGCGCGGCCTGCGCTGGTGGCACGCGCTGGAGAAACGCTTGCGCAGCGCGTGTCTCTGGCCGAAGGCGTGCTCAAGGCGATGGGTCTGCGCACAGGTTTTGCGCGCATCGTGCTGCTCGCCGGCCACGGCAGCCAAAGCGCCAACAACCCGCATGCGGCGGGCCTGGACTGCGGCGCGTGTTGCGGCCAGACGGGCGAAGTCAATGCCCGCGCTTTGGCGGCGCTGCTCAACGACACGACGGTGCGCCAGGCACTGGCTGCGCGCCAGCTGGTGGTTCCCGCTACCACCCATTTTCTGGCCGGGTTGCACAACACCACCACCGATGAAATGCAGATTTTTGACACCGATCTGGTTCCTGCCAGCCATGCAGACGACCTGGCGCGCCTGCGCCAGACGCTGCTGGCGGCCGGTGCAAAAACACGTGCCGAGCGCGCGCCTTTGCTGGGCTTGGTTGATCTGTGCGGCCAGCCGGATGCCTTGCTCCAGAGTGTGAAAAAAAGGGCCAACGACTGGGCCCAGACGCGGCCCGAGTGGGGGCTGACCAATAACGCCGCCTTCATCGTGGCGCCGCGCGCCCGTTCCCAAGGGGTCAATTTGGCGGGCCGGTCTTTTCTGCACGACTACAACTGGCAAAACGACACCGACGGCAGCCTTCTTGAACTCATCATGACCGCGCCGATGGTGGTGACGCACTGGATCAACATGCAGTACTTTGCGTCCACCGTCGACAACGCGCGTTACGGCAGTGGCAACAAGCTGCTGCATAACGTGGTGGGCGGCCATATTGGCGTGTTTGAAGGCAACGGGGGCGACTTGCGCATTGGCCTGCCGCTGCAGTCTCTGCATGACGGCCAGAAATGGATGCACACGCCGCTGCGCCTGTCGGTTTTCATTGAAGCACCGCGCGACAGCATTGAGGCTGTCATGCAAAAGCATGCCACCGTGCGCCAGCTGGTAGACCACCACTGGCTGTATCTGTTTCGCATCGACCCGCACACCAGCGCCGTCGAAGCCTGGCTTGAAAACCGCTGGCAAATCTGGGCAGAAGCCGGTTCAGCGTCCACGTTGTGAAAGAAAACCCCGTGCATCCATTTATAGAAGCGCGCAGCCTGTACCAGGGCCGGCAGGCCGTGCTGCTGACCCAGCATGGCAAGGAAGCCATCATCGGGCCTGTTTTTCAGGCCGCCACAGGCTGCGATGTGGTGCGCGTCAGTGGCTTTGACACCGACCAGCTTGGCACGTTCACGCGCGATATTCCCCGCCTTGGCTCGCAGCTGGAAACCGCACTGAAAAAAGCGCGTACCGGCATGCAACTGACCGGCGCGCGGCTCGGTCTGGCCAGCGAAGGCGCTTTCGTGGCCGACCCCTACACCGGCATGATTCCGTGGAATGTCGAGCTGGTGGTGTTCATTGACGACGACAAGGGGCTGGAGCTGGCCGGTATGGCGCAGGGGTCGGCACAAAGCGACCACCGCATCGTCAGCAGCTGGCGCGAAGTGGCCGCTTTTGCCGAAGAGGCGCAATTTCCGTCGCACCATCTGGTCGTCATGCTGGATGACAAAAACGGTGCACGCAGTTGCAAAGGCCTGCGTGACTGGACGGCGTTGCAAACGGCCTATGACCAAGCCGCCCGTCTGTCGCCCGATGGTCGTGTGGTGGTTGAAAACGACCTGCGTGCGTTTTGCAACCCGACGCGCCAGAAAATAATTGCCGCCGCAACCGAAAATCTGGTGCAAAAGCTCTGTTCATTGTGTCCGGTATGCGCTGCGTCCGGCTACTGGATGACCCGCATGATCAGCGGCTTGCCATGCGCTGCCTGCGCAAGTCCCACGCGCCAGCCTCGGGCTGATATCTGGTCTTGCTGGCAGTGCCGCCACAGCGAAGAAAAACCCCGGCCTGGCGCGGTGCTGGCCGATCCTGCACGCTGCGACCGCTGCAATCCTTGAGGAAGGTCGCCGGGCTGGCGCTCAAATCCAGCCATACCCGCCCAGCAAAGCGCCCGCACCCAGCAGCCACAGCAAGTGGATTTTGGTGCGCCACACCATCACGGCGGTGACGGCTGTCACCAGCCACACCGGCCAGTCTTTCCATGAACTGCCGTTGGCGCTGGCCAGAATCCAGCCGGTGGCGATGAGCAGGGCGACGACGATGGGTGCCATGCCTTGCTTGAAGGCGCGCACCGCCGGCAAGTCGCGGTTGCGGTAGCCCCATTGGGCGGCGGCGTAAGTCAGCACCGTGCTGGGAATCAGGATGCCCGTCAGCGCCAGCACCACGCCAAGCAGACCGGTCAGCATGCCGCCGGCATTCAGGCCGACATTCCAGCCGAGCAGGGCGACGAACAACACGTTCGGGCCGGGCGCGGCTTGCGCAATAGCAATCGAGGCATTGAACTGTGCGTCGGTCAGCCAGTGCTGCTGATCGACCAGAAAGCGGTGCATGTCGGGCGCCGTGGTAATCGCCCCGCCTATCGACAGCAAAGAAAGCGTCAGGTAATGCAGAAACAGGTTGACCCAGTCGTGCAGACCGAACA
Source organism: Polaromonas sp. CG_9.5 (assembly GCF_035984465.1). Taxonomy (NCBI): domain Bacteria; kingdom Pseudomonadati; phylum Pseudomonadota; class Betaproteobacteria; order Burkholderiales; family Comamonadaceae; genus Polaromonas; species Polaromonas sp. CG_9.5. The sequence continues at coordinate 17,289 of NZ_JAXCHR010000023.1, read as the reverse complement.
CCAGCGTGAGCGGCTCATTCATGGCTTGATCTTTTGGTAGGCCGTGGTGCAGGCCACGCTGCCCAGGCCAAGCAGCACATAAATCAAAGGCCAGCGCAGCAGCGCAATGGCGACAAAGCACGCCACGCCAAAAGCGATGCATAAGCGCAGGCCCAGCACATTGTTCAGCAGCGCGCCAAACAGTTTCAGGCCGGTGGCCGCAATCAGTCCGGCCGCTACCGCGCCCATGCCGCGCAGCGCGCCCGCTACGCCGGGGTGGTCAGCAAACTGGGCATAGACCAGCGCCAGCAGCAACACCAGGATCAGCGGCACGGTCAGCATGCCCGCCAGCGCCGCCAGCGCGCCCTTCAGGCCAAAGTAACGCCCGCCAATCATCAATGAAAGATTCACGACATTCGGCCCCGGCATGATTTGCGCCACCGCCCAGTCCTCAATGAATTCGTCGCGCGTCATCCAGCGCTTTTTCTCGACCAGTTCGCGTTGCACGATGGCCAGCACGCCGCCAAAACCCTGCAGCGCCAGCAGCGTGAAGGAAACGAACAGGTCGCTCAAGGACTGGGGTTGCGGGTGATCTTGTTGCGGCAGCAAAGGCATGCGCAAATTATCGCTGCTGGCGTGAAAAATGAAGACGCAAGAATGCCGAAAACGGCGCTGGGCGTATCAAAAATAATAGCTGCTTGCGCCCGTGCAGCCTGCGCCAGAGGCCTAAAACACTTAAAAACCAGCGCAAAGAGAAACGCAGCGCTTGCCGGGCACGCCATTCACGATCTCTGCCATCGTGTATTGCGGCTGGCAGGCACTTAGCCAGTGCCGCCAACCGTGGCGTCAGCCTTGGCGCATCAAACCGTCATGCCGCCCGACACCTCAATCACTGCGCCATTGATATAGCTGGCTTCGTCGCTCGCCAAAAATGCGTAAACGTTGGCGATTTCTTCCGGCTTGCCGAGTCGTTTGAGCGGCACGCGGGTTTCCATTTCCTTCAGCACGTCTTGTGGAATCGTGTCCAGAATCGGCGTGGCCACAAAGCCAGGTGCCACAGCGTTGACGCGGATTCCTTTGGGGCCGAGTTCGCGGCTCCAGGTTTTGGTAAAACCGATGACGCCGAATTTGGTAGCGGCGTAGTTGGTCTGGCCGAAGTTCCCGTAAATGCCGACCACCGAACTGGCATTCAAAATTACGCCCTGGCCCTGCGCAATCATGGTGTCTGCTACCGCTTGCGCGCAATGGAAAACGCCGCGCAGGTTGACATCAATCACCCGGTCAAACTGCTCCAGCGTCATCTTGACCAGCCGCGCATCCTGCGTGATGCCGGCGTTGTTGACCAATACGTCGATGCGGCCAAATTCGGCTTTGACCTTGGCAACCACCTCATCGACTAGGGCGCGCTGCGTCACGTCCATCACATGCCCCACGGCTTGCGCGCCCAGCGCCTTGCATTGGCTGACGGCCTCGTCAATGGCCGCGGGATGAATGTCGCAGACGATGACGATGGCGCCTTCTTTGGCAAATTTGAGAGCCGTGGCCAGGCCGATGCCCTGCGCTGCGCCGGTGATGAGGCTTACCTTGTTCTGGAGTCTGGTCATGGAGGTGTCTTTTTAGAGGTGAAGAAAACAGGAAATCAATAAACCGGCTGATGCTGGCGTATGGTTTCTTTCACCGCATCGCTCAGCGCAAAGCCGGTGCCAAATTTTGCCGCCAGTGCCTCACAGCGCGTGCTGAACGCCTCCAGACCCATGCCGTAGATGAACTGCATCGCGCCGCCCGTCCAGGCCGGAAAACCAATGCCGAAGATCGAGCCAATATTGGCTTCCGCCACGCTGCCGAGCACGCCTTCATTTAAACAGCGCGCGGTTTCAACGGCCTGACGGTAGAGCAGGCGGTCTTTCAGCTCGGTGATGTTCCAAAGGGTTTGCGGCTGTTCAAACAGCGGCTTGAGTTGAGGCCAGAGGGATTTTTTGCCGCCTTTTTCAAGCGGATAGTCATAAAACCCGCCGCCTGCCGCGCGGCCGCTGCGCCTGAATTCTTTCACCATGCGCTCGACCAGCAATTCGCCCGGCGTGGCGGGGTAGGTCTTGCCTTCTGCGGCAAAGTCAGCCCGCGTCTGGTTCAGCACATGCACGCTGAGGGACAGCGCGGTTTCATCGAGCACCGCCAGCGGCCCGACCGGCATGCCCGCCTGGATGCCGGCGTTTTCGATGGCGGCAGCCGGAATGCCTTCGCCCAGCATGGCCGCGCCTTCCATGACAAACGTGCCAAAGGTGCGGCTGGTGTAAAAACCGCGCGCATCATTGACCAAAATCGGGATTTTTCCGAGCGCCTGTACATAGTCATAAGCGCGCGCCACGGTTTCATCATCGGTTTGCGGGCCGCGAATGATCTCGACCAGCTTCATCTTGTGAACCGGACTGAAGAAATGAATACCGATGAACTTCTCGGGCCGGGCGCTGGCCGTGGCCAGGCTGCTGATGGGCAGGGTGGATGTGTTGGTGGCAAAAAAGCCGCCAGGTGTTAGAAAAGGTTCGGTTTCCTGCGTGACCTGCGCTTTGAGCGCGCGGCTTTCAAACACGGCTTCGATGATGAGGTCGCAATCGGCCAAATCTGCCGGCTGCACCGACGCCGTGATGCGCGCCAGCAAGGCGGTCTGCTCGTCCAGTGTCATCACACCTTTGTCAACGCGCTGCTGGCTGATTTTGGCGCTCATGGCCTTGCCTGCGTCAGCCTTGTCCTGGCTTACATCCTTGAGCACGGTCGTAATTCCTTTGCTGGCCTGCGCGTAGGCAATTCCTGCGCCCATCATGCCCGCGCCCAGAATGCCGACCTTTTGCGGCCTGTAACGCGCAATGTTCGGCGGGCGCGACTGCCCGGACTTGAGGGCGTTCAGGTTGAAAAAGAAGGTGTTGACCATGGCCTTGGCAACCGGCGTCAGCGCCACTTGGGCCATGTAGCGGCTTTCAATGCGCAGCGCGGTGTCGAAGTCCACCTGCGCGCCTTCGACCATCGCCGCCAGCGCGGCCTCCGGGGCCGGGTACAGGCCGCGCGTGGTTTTTTTCAGCACGGCGGGCGCGACGCTCAGCGCGCCTGCCAGTTTGGGGTCGTTGGGTGTGCCGCCGGGCATGCGGTAGTTTTTGCCGTCCCACGGGTGATGGGCCGGCGCGGCTGAACTGTCATGGGTGGCAATCCAGGCCAGCGCGGCAGGGCGCAGGCCCTGCGCATCGGGCACCAGCGCCTGCACCAGCCCCAGGCTCAGCGCCTCGCGCGGGTCAAACAGCCGGCCTTCCAGAATGTAGGGCTGTGCGCCCAGCAGGCCCAGCAAACGCGTCATTTTGGTGATGCCCGAGGCAGCGGGAATCAGGCCCAGCGTGACTTCGGGCAGACCGAAACGGATTTTCGGGTCATCCACGGCCACGCGGTAATGGCCCACCAGCGCCACTTCCCAGCCGCCGCCCAGCGCTGCGCCATTGAGGCAGCTGACCACCGGCTTGCCCAGCGTTTCCAGCGTGCGGAAGTTCTTTTTCATCCGCTCGATATCGGCAAACAGCCTGGGCCCATCAGAGGGTTGGCTGCGCATCAGCGCCTTGAGGTTGGCACCGGCAAAAAAAGTGCTTTTGGCCGACGCCAGAATAATGCCGCGAATGGCGTCTTTTTGCTGGACGATGCGCGCCGTGACTTCGTCCAGATCGTCCTGCCACTGCTGGCTCATGGTGTTGACAGGGGCGTCGGGCGCGTCAAAGGTGACGGTAGCAATGCCGTCCTGCAATGCGTACTGGATGGTTTTCATGCTTCAGATTCTTTCCACAATAGTTGCAATGCCCATGCCGCCGCCCACACACAGTGTGGCCATGCCGTAGCGCAGCTGACGCCGGTGCAGCTCGTCAATCAGCGTGCCCAGAATCATGGCGCCGGTGGCGCCCAGCGGATGGCCCATGGCAATCGCGCCGCCGTTCACATTCACCTTGTCATGCGGCACTTTCATTTCCTTCATGAAACGCATCACCACGGCGGCAAAGGCTTCGTTGACTTCAAACAGGTCGATCTGGTCAATGCTCAAACCGGCCTTGGCCAGTGCCTTGCGGGCCGCCGGCATGGGGCCGGTGAGCATGATGGTCGGGTCGGCGCCGCTCAGGGCTGCGGCCACAATGCGGGCCCGGGGCGTCAGCCGGTGCGCCTTGCCAGCGGCTTCCGAGCCCACCAGCACCGCTGCTGCGCCATCGACAATGCCCGACGAGTTGCCGGCATGGTGCACATGGTGAATGCGCTCGACCTGCGGGTAGCGCTGCAGGGCCACGCTGTCAAAGCCCATCGCGCCCAACGGCGCGAATGCGGGTTTGAGCGATGCCAGGCCTTCGAGCGTGGTGTGGGGCTTGATGAATTCGTCATGGTCCAGAATCGTCTGGCCGATCTGGTCTGTGACCGGAACCAGCGAGCCGGAAAAATACCCGGCCGCCTGCGCAGCCGCAGCGCGGCGCTGGCTTTCCAGCGCATAGGCATCCACATCGGCGCGGCTGAAGCCTTCCAGTGTGGCAATCAGGTCAGCGCCTATGCCCTGCGGCACAAACAGCGTCGCGTTGCTGGTTTCCGGGTCTTGCGCCCACGCCCCGCCGTCAGCGCCCAGCGGCACCCGGCTCATGCTTTCCACGCCGCCGGCCACCACCAGGTCTTCCCAGCCGGAGCGCACTTTTTGCGCCGCCATGTTGACGGCTTCCAGACCAGAGGCACAAAAACGGTTGATCTGCACGCCCGACGCGCGAAAGTCCCAGCCGGCTTTGAGTGCTGCCACTTTCGCAATCACTGCGCCCTGGTCGCCCACTGGCGACACCACGCCCATCACCACATCATCGACCGCCGCCGTGTCAAAGCCGTTGCGGCGCTGCAGTTCGGTGAGTACACCGGCCAGCAGGTTGACGGGCTTGACCTCGTACAGGCTGCCGTCTTTTTTGCCTTTGCCACGGGGCGTGCGAATGGCGTCGTAGATGAATGCTTCGGTCATGCGGGCTTTCCTCAAAAAATATCGGGAACGAAAAAACAGGGCTGTGGCAGTATATTCATTTCACCAAGCAGCTGATTTTTATAAATAGCTGCAGCCACTTCCCAACTTCAAGGTAACACCATGATCGAACGCAGCCTTTTTACGCCAGAGCATGACGCCTTTCGCGACGCCTTTCGCCGTTTCATGGACAAGGAAATCGCTCCGTTTCACGCCGCCTGGGAAGATCAAGGCTATGTCGACCGCGCCGTCTGGCGCAAAGCCGGCGACAACGGCTTTTTGTGCATGACGATGCCCGAAGCCTATGGCGGCGCAGGCGCGGACAAGCTGTATTCGGTGGTGCAGATGGAGGAACTGGCGCGCGGCGGATTTACCGGCCTGGGGTACGGGCTGCACAGCGAAATCGTCGCGCCTTATATCCTGCACTACGGCACCGAAGCGCAAAAACAAAATTACCTGCCCCGCCTCGCCAGCGGCGAAATGATTGGTGCCATTGCCATGAGCGAGCCTGCGGCGGGCTCTGATTTGCAAGGCATCAAGGCGACAGCCCTTCAGCAACCTGACGGCAGTTATTTGCTCAACGGCAGCAAGACCTTCATCACCAATGGCTGGCATGCCGACCTGGTCATCGTGGTGGCCAAGACCCACCCCGCTGCCGGCGCCAAAGGCACCAGCCTGTTGCTGGTGGAGCGCGGCATGGCGGGTTTTGAAGTTGGCAAGCGGCTCAAAAAGCTGGGGCTGAAGGCGCAGGACACGTCCGAGCTGTTTTTCAACGATGTACATGTGCCTGCGGCTCATCTGCTGGGCGGTGCGGCCCAGGAAAACAAAGGCTTTGTCTGTCTGATGGAGCAATTGCCGTGGGAGCGCCTGCAAATCGCCATCACCGCTGTCGCTTCGGCGCAGGCTGCGATTGACTGGACGCTGGCGTATGTCAAGGATCGCCAGGTGTTTGGCCAGCCGGTGGCCAGTTTCCAGAACACGCGCTACACATTGGCCGCTTTGCAGACCGAAGTGCAGGTGGCGCGCGTGTTTGTGGATAAATGCATTGAGCTGGTCATCGGCGGGCAACTCGACACCGCCACGGCCAGCATGGCGAAATACTGGTGCAGCGACCTGCAATGCAAGGTGATGGATGAATGCGTGCAGCTTTTTGGCGGCTACGGCTATATGTGGGACTACCCGATCACCCGCGCCTATGCCGATGCCCGCGTGCAGCGCATTTATGGCGGCACCAACGAAATCATGAAAGAGGTGATCTCGCGGGCGATGGGGCTGACAGGCAAGTAGCACCCGATTCAGTCATCCGCATACGCTTGCCTGACTCCGGCGCTTCTACTCCTTGCTGACAGTATTGAGGTGCGTCAATTGGCTGAAATTGGCCTTGCCCGTTTTTTGAATAAGCACCCCCAACACAGCCGACATCCAGGCAAGTGCCGGGCATTGACTTGCACTTGAATACTGGCGGCACAAACACAAAGTAGCTTTTCTCCATCAACCCAACCACTCGCGTGGCAACCTACCTTCAAGCACCATGACCCCCTCACTCAAGATTGATTTTGTTTCTGATATTTCCTGCCCCTGGTGCGTCATCGGCCTCAAGTCGCTGGAGCAGGCGCTGGAGCGCGTGGCTGGCGACATGACGGCTACGCTGCATTTCCAGCCTTTTGAACTCAATCCGCAAATGCCCCTCGAAGGCCAGGAAATTACCGAGCACATCACTGAAAAGTACGGCATCACGCCCGCCCAAGCCGATGCCAACCGCGAAAACATTCGCCTGCGCGGTGAAAGTGTCGGTTTTACCTTTAGCAAGGCGGACCAGCGCGGTGGTGGCCGCAGCCGCATCTACAACACCTTTGATGCGCACCGCCTGCTGCACTGGGCGGGGCTTGAGGGCGCAGAGCAACAAAAGGCGCTGAAAGAGGCGCTGTTCAAGGCCTATTTCACCGAGGGGCAAAGTCCGGCTTCCCATGAGGTGCTGGCGCGCGTGGCCGGTGAAGTCGGCCTGGATGCAGCGCAGGCCCGTGAGGTTCTGGCATCAGACGATTACGCCGACGAAGTGCGCGAGCGTGAAGCGTTCTACCAGAGTCAGGGAATTCATTCCGTGCCCGCCGTCGTCATCAATGACCGTCACCTGATCTCCGGTGGCCAGCCCGCCGAGGTGTTTGAGCAAGCGCTGCGCCAGATCGCGGCGGCGGGCTGATGAGCGGGGACAGCGTTCGGAAAAATAGTTTTCTGAGGCACTGCCAGCTTCATAAGCGCTACAAAATAAATAGCTGCTTGCACCCGTACTGATTGCGCAAGAGGCCTATTTCATTAAATTTTTGTAAGTAATTTCCGGCTGTACGCCTTGGGTGTTCAAGCCGGCTTTGTCTGGAGTGGCTGCGCGATTTTCTCCTACAGCGCTGCCTGTGCTTGCCTGACCGTGCGGGGGTGAGATTCAGGCGACCATGAGGCTGCGCGCTGAGCACAAAGGCTGTCAAAGGCTCCTTGTCATTCCAGCAACGCAACTTTGCGCTTCAGCATCCAAGCAGCATTCAACTTAAAGGAACTTCCCATGTCCGAAGAAAAATCATTGAATCTTGACCCTATTACTGATGCGCCTGGCGCGCATCCGGTCGGTACGGGGCTGGGTGCCGCCATGGGTGGCGCTGCAGCCGGTGCTGCCGCCGGGGCTTTGGGCGGCCCCGTTGGCGCATTGGCCGGTGCCGTGGTGGGCGCCGTAGCGGGCGGCTTGGGTGGCAAGGCCGTCGCCGAGTCTGTCAACCCGACTGCCGAAGAAGCTTACTGGCGCGAAAACTACGAAAGCGAGCCGTATTACGAAGCGGGCCGCACCTATGACGACTACGCACCGGCGTACCGCTTGGGCCTGCATGGCCGCACCCGTTACGAAGGCGAGTTTGACGAGGTCGAAAGCCGCCTGGCTTCCGACTGGGAAAGCGGCCGCGAAAGTTCAACGCTGCCTTGGCAAAAAGCCCGCTCCGCCAGCCGCGCAGCCTGGGATCGCGTGGCGCACCAGACCGGCAGCTATGGCGGAATGCAGGGCACATCAGCCAACACCCTGAGCCAGAGCAACAACATGACTGCCGACAACGACGAGGTGATTGACATCCTCAACGAACTGCTCGAATCGTGCCGCGACGGCGAATATGGCTTCATGACGTCAGCCGAACATGCCACCTCGGCAGACCTGAAAGCGACGCTGCTGCGCCACTCCGACGAATGCCGTACGTCAGGTCTGGAGCTGCAAACGCTGATCCGTCAGCTGGGCGGTGAGCCCGATGAAGGCGGCTCAGTGAGCGGCGCGCTGCACCGGGGCTGGGTGTCCGTTCGTGGCACCCTGAGCGGCTACAGCGACGAAGCCATGCTTGATGAATGCGAACGCGGCGAAGACAGCGCAGTCGCCCGCTACCGCAAGGCCCTGAAAGAAAACCTGCCATCCGCCATTCGCGGTGTGGTGGAGCGTCAGTCGCAAGGCGCGCAGCGCAACCATGACCAGGTCAAAGCCATGCGTGACGCGCTGAAAATGAACCGCTAAGCGCTGTATTGAGTTGAGTTGAGTTTTTTGCGGGCTCCCTTTGGGAGTGCCGCAAGCCGGGGACAGTAGTCAATACTGTCCCTTTTTTTTGCCGCTGGTTAATTGGGCAGTTTGCTGCCGCAGTCGACCTGCGCATCAAACTGCCGGCCTTGCCCGGAGTAATCGCTGTCGGTGACCTTGCAGCCTGAAGCTTGTTCTACGGCCATCCGCAAGGCCGCTGTACTGGCGGGCGTGGACGCCAAGGGTTTGCTGCTTGCGCTGCGGGCCGTCCAGGTGCTATCGGTGATTTGCGTGAGCAGGTGGGTTTCACCATTGACGCTGACTTTGTGCGTGACCGCCTGATTAGGCAAGGGCATCAGTGCGCAAGCGCCCAAGCTGGCGCTGGCAACGATCAGCAAGAATTTCAAACCGTGATTCATGCAAAATTTTCTGAATTGGTGCGGCCAGCAAGCGGGCTGAAAGCCAGCATTACGGGAACAGGCTGGCTGGCCGTTTTTTCGGCTTTGGGCTCGGGTGCTTTAGGGCGCGGCGAGGGCAGTTTGGCATCCGAACAACCCGACAGGAGTGCGGCTGCAAGTAAAAGCGGCGTGACCAGATAAGGCAGTTTCATGAAGCTCTCCTGTCGCAGACCTACTGCGCAGGCAAATCATAGAGGCGATTTGCCGCCACGCCAGCGCTTGCCATCCAGTCGCGGTCAAGGCCTACAAGCCGCCCGCTCCGTCAATGTCTTGGGTTTGTAGGAGAAAAGCGCAACTTCAGCGCCTGGCTGGCGCAACGCACACCAATGCGGCTTAACCGGTTTATCCTGTCTGTGCGCGGCCCTGTAGCGCTTTGTCGGGTTCATGTTGCCCAAAGCGGCATAGGCCAAAGAAGAGGTTTGTTGATGATTTTTAAACCCAAATTAAAGGTCGTCAAAACCGCTGCCAAGCCACCCTTGCGGTTACTGGCAGCCTGTGCTTTTTCAAACACGACAGACTCATCAGGGCCGGAACGCTTTTTCAACTTACCAGGAGAGTTTCATGACAACACGTCGCCAAGCCACCCGCTATTCACTCACAGCCCTTGCCCTGGTGGCTGCAGCCGCTTTTTCCGGTTGCTCCATGATGAAACCAGATTCGTCTGCCAATATGGTCGCCTTTTCCACGCAGCTGCGCGGTGCCAATGAAGTTCCCGCCAATACCAGCGGCGGTCTAGGCACGGTTGATGCCGTGTTGAACAAGAACACCAATTTGCTGCGCTGGAAGGTCAACTACAGCGGCTTGACCGGCCCGGCCACGATGGCGCACTTTCATGGCCCGGCCGCGATGGGCGCCAATGCAGGCGTTGTTGTGCCCTGGTCCTCTCCTGTCATGAGCCCGATGGAAGGCAGCGCGACGCTGACCGCCGCGCAGATGGCCGATCTGATGGCCGGTCGCTGGTATGCCAACATTCACACCGCAGCCCATCCCGGCGGCGAAGTGCGCGGGCAAATGATCATGCGCAACTGAGCTTCTCACTGACGGGCAAGGTGCTACAAATTAAATAGCTGCTGACGCCCGTCAGCCGTGCGCAAGCGCCGGTTTTTGCTGTAAATCCTGCTTCGGTTGCATGACTTTCGCTCGTGGGCTGGTACAAAACTCCAGCGCCCGGACTGGGACAGCACCGAGACAAACCCTTGAAAAGCCGGCATACACACATGACCGGTGTGGGGCTGGCGACAAGCACTATTGCCTGCCCACCCGCCATCGGTTTTCTGTGCCCTTAACACCATGGCACAAACCACGCCTTTCAAAAAAATCCAGTCGGCTCAAGAACTGACGCCTCAGGCACGCGTGCGCCAGCAATAGGCCACTTGGCCAATCTGCTGGCTTGACGACCACGGCCATCTTCAACACGGCAGCCTGAAAATTTTAGCGAGTAGAGTTCTGCCATGAACACCACCACTTTGGCTTACCAATCAGGCTTTGGCAATGAATTTGCCAGCGAAGCCGTTGCCGGCGCTTTGCCCCAGGGGCGCAACAGTCCCCAGCGAGCGCCGCATGCGCTCTACACCGAACTGCTGTCGGGCACCGCCTTCACTGCGCCGCGCGCGGACAACCGCCGCGTCTGGATGTACCGGCGCCAGCCGTCCGCCGTGGCCGGCCACTACCATCCTTACGCCCAGCCTTTATGGACTACCGGCGCGGCAGGCGGCGTGGTCGCGCCGCCAAACCCGTTGCGCTGGAATCCGTTCGAGATTCCGGACGAGCCACTCGATTTTGTCGATGGCTTGCGTACCTTGGTAGCCAATGGCAACGCCGATGCGCAAACCGGCATGGCCACGCATGTCTATCTGGCCACGCAGTCGATGCACCAGTGCGCCCTAGTCAATGCCGACGGCGAAATGCTGCTGGTGCCGCAGCAGGGACGGCTGGTGTTGACGACCGAACTCGGCATCTTGACGCTCAGCCCCGGCGAAGTGGCCGTGGTGCCGCGCGGCATGGCTTTCAGCGTGGCACTGCTGGACGGCCCGTCGCGCGGCTATGTTTGCGAAAACTACGGCGCGCATTTCCGGCTGCCCGAACTCGGGCCGATTGGCTCCAACGGCCTGGCTAATGCGCGCGATTTCCGTGTGCCCACGGCTGCTTTTGATGACGCACCCGCGCCCGGCACGGGCTACGACATCATCAAGAAATATGGCGGGCAATTGTGGGTGGCCCGCCAAGCCTTCAGCCCGTTCAATGTGGTCGCCTGGCATGGCAATCTGGTGCCGTACAAATACGACACCGCCGACTTTATGACCATCGGCTCCATCAGTTACGACCATCCTGACCCGTCGATTTTCACGGTGCTGACTTCGCCATCCGACACGCCCGGCACAGCCAACTGCGATTTCGTGATTTTTCCGCCGCGCTGGCTGGTGGCTGAAAACACGTTTCGTCCGCCCTGGTATCACCGCAACCTCATGAGCGAGTTCATGGGGCTGGTGTACGGCGAATACGACGCCAAGCCCGAAGGCTTCAAGCCCGGCGGCGCGTCGCTGCACAATTCCATGGTGCCGCACGGGCCGGACGCAGAAGTCTTTGAAAAAGCCAGCAATGCCCAACTGGCGCCGCAAAAGCTCGACAACACACTCGCCTTCATGTTTGAAAGCCGTTATCGCTTTGTGCCCACCGCCTTTGCCCTGCAAGGCGGAGCACTCGACAGCGCTTACGCCCATTGCTGGCAAGGCCTGAAAGACAATTTCACAGGAAAACAAGCATGAGCGCTGCCACTTTGCCCACAGATACGCTGGATTTCACCCACGACGCCACGCTGCGCGCGTGGCTGGCGTCTGCCAACACGCTAGAGACTGATTTCCCCATCCAGAATTTGCCGCTGGGAATGTTCCGCCGCGCTGGCAGCCAGGAAAATTTTCGGCCCGGCGTGGCGATTGGCGACCAGATTGTTGACCTGCTGGCGGCCTGCGACGCGGGCGCGCTGCCGCTCGCCGTGGCAGTGTCGCTGGCCGGCTGCGCGCACGGCGAACTTAACGCCTTCATGGCGCAGGGCCGCGCCGCCCGTGTTGCGTTGCGCCACGCCTTGTCGCACAGCCTGCGCGAAGGCAGCGACCATCAAGCGGCCCTGCAGCCCGCGTTGGTGGCGCAAGCCGAAGCCGAATACGCCGTGCCGTGCCGCATTGGCGACTACACCGATTTCTACACCGGCATTCACCATGCCACCACCGTCGGCAAGCTGTTCCGGCCCGACAACCCGCTGTTGCCCAACTACAAATGGGTGCCGATTGGCTACCACGGCCGGGCCTCGTCGATAGGCGTGAGCGGCCAGCAGTTTGTGCGCCCACGCGGCCAGACCAAAGGGCCCAACGACGACGTGCCGGTGTTGCACCCCACGCAGCGGCTCGATTACGAACTTGAACTGGGCGTGTTCGTGGGGCAGGGCAATGCGCTGGGCGACCCGATTCCGATGGCGCAGGCCGAAGACCACGCCTTTGGCCTGGTGCTGCTGAACGACTGGTCGGCGCGCGACTTCCAAGCCTGGGAATACCAGCCGCTCGGGCCGTTTCTGGCCAAAAACTTCGCCAGTACGATTTCGCCATGGATCGTGACGATGGAGGCGCTGGCCCCGTTTCGCGCCCCGTTTATGCGCGAAGCCGGCGATCCGTCACCGCTGCCGTATCTGGATTCGGACAGCAACCGCCAGCAAGGCGGTCTGGATATTGGCCTCGAAGTGCTGATCCAGACCCAGGCCATGCGCGCGGCGGGTTTGCCGCCAGAGCGCCTGTCGCAGTCCAGCTACCGCGATGCCTACTGGACTGTGGCCCAGATGATCACGCACCATACGGTCAACGGATGTAATCTACAAGCTGGTGATTTGCTGGGTTCCGGCACCCAGTCGGGCAAAAAGCCGGAGCAAGCCGGCTCGCTGCTGGAACTGTCAGCCGGCGGAAAAATCCCGCTGACTCTGGCCAATGGCGAAACGCGCACCTTTGTGCAAGACGGCGATTCCATCATCTTGCGCGCCCACTGCCAGCGCAGCGGTTTCAGAAGCATTGGTTTTGGTGACTGCCAGGGTCAGGTGCTTGAAGCCAAAGCTTGAGAATAGGTGGCCTTGGTCAAGGCGGTACAAGGTCACCTACGGATTTGCCGAATTTTTGCGTTGGCGCCGTCCAGGCGGCCAGCAACATCCGGCATCCTCCGTTAATATCACCGGCTTCGCCGCACCCAGTCTTGACGACAGGGTGAGTGGCTAATACTATTTTTGGAATTACAGGCATGTCAGCACAGGAATTGGACCAGCAACTGGCGCAGTTCAGATCGTCTTTTGAGGTCGGTGGACTTCATGGCGCCCTCGGTTTTCTGAATTCGCGGACTTGTTACCGCTACACCGCGATTTACCGGCTGGACGGCCAGATGATGCGCAATATTCATTTGTACGACCGGCTTGGCGAAAACCCCACCCATCTTTCTGAAATTCCCCTGGGTGACAGCTTTTGTCAGTTTGTCATGAAAGACAGCGGCTTTCACACGGCCAACTCCGGGGAAGATAAACGGCTTTTTGACCATGCTTACCGCGGCATCGTGAATTCCTATTTCGGCCTGCCGCTGTCACGCAAGCCAGGCACGATTTATGGCACTTTGTGCCATTTTGATTTTGAGCCGATGGCTATTTCAGAGGACGAAATTCCACTGCTCGAAGCCGTAAGCGCCGAGTTGATGGCGCACTTGGACTGACTTGGCAGGCAAAGGTCAGGCAAGGGCGCGCTGATGCGTCTGATGCGCCCTGACCTGAAATACTACTTTTTTAATAGCAGCTGGCGCATGCCGTACGTGCGCCAGCGGCCTGTTTGGCTCATAAACGGGTGTTCAGTGCCTTGCCGGGGCATCTCAAGCGTCTTCCGAACTGGAAATACCCATGAAAACCCAAGCGCAAGTTTGCGCTCGGGTGCCGCGATGGCGTTAAAACCTTAAAATCGCGGGTTAACCCAAAATCGCAGACGTCGCCATTCGGCCGTTTTTGCGGTTTCATCAAGATCGCCTCCATGAACGCCCCCCTCGACGTCTCCTTTTTCGCACGCGCCGCCAAGCCGTTGAACAGTTACCGCAAATACTGGGCCGCCCGCTTTGGCACGGCCAAATTTTTGCCCACCAGTCGCGCTGAAATGGATGCACTCGGCTGGGACAGCTGCGATATCGTGCTGGTGACGGGCGACGCGTATGTCGATCACCCGAGTTTCGGCATGGCGGTAATTGGCCGGGTGCTGGAAGCGCAGGGTTTTCGCGTCGGCATCATTGCCCAGCCCGACTGGCAGAGCGCCGAACCCTTCAAGGCGCTGGGCAAGCCCAACCTGTTCTGGGGCGTGACTGCCGGCAACATGGACTCGATGATCAACCGCTACACAGCGGACCGAAAAATCCGCAGCGACGACGCCTACACGCCGGGCGACATCGGCGGCAAGCGCCCTGACCGCGCCGCCATTGTCTATAGCCAGCGCTGCCGCGAAGCCTATAAAGACGTGCCCATCGTGCTGGGCGGCATCGAAGGCAGCCTGCGCCGCATTGCGCACTACGACTACTGGAGCGACAAAGTGCGCCGCTCCATCGTCGTCGATGCCAAGAGCGACTTGCTGCTCTACGGCAACGCCGAACGCGCGCTGGTCGAAATTGCCCACCGCCTGGCCGCCAAAGAGCCGGTTCAGCACATCACCGACGTGCGCGGCACGGCTTTTGTGCGCCGTCAAGACGACGAGACGGGCAAAGGCTGGTTCGAGATTGATTCCACGCAGGTGGACGAGCCGGGCCGGGTCGAGGCGCACATCAACCCCTACATGACCACCAGCGAACAGGCGGCCGGGCAGGGCGCCACTTGCGCGAAAGAAGATGGCGAGAAATCTGCTACGGATAACGTAGCTGAAAACGCCCTGCCAGCAAGCGCCACAGGTCAATCAGGCTTGAAAAAAGAGGCCAATCCGTCCATCAAGCCGCTGACCTTTATGCCCAACCCCGCGCTCTATGGCCGGGGTAATCTGAAGGTGCCACCGCGCGATCGCACCGTGATTCGTCTGCCCAGTTATGAGCAGATCAAGGCCGATCCGGTTCTCTACGCCCACGCCAACCGCGTGCTGCATCTGGAAACCAATCCCGGCAACGCGCGCGCGCTGGTGCAGGCGCATGGCGAAGGCGTCACCGCCCGCGATGTCTGGATCACACCGCCGCCGATCCCGCTGACCACGGCCGAAATGGACTATGTGTTCGACCTGCCGTATGCACGCGGCCCGCACCCGAGCTACGCCGACGACAAAGGCCGTCACGACGGCGCGACCAAAATCCCGGCCTGGGAAATGATCCGGTTTTCGATCAACATCATGCGCGGCTGCTTTGGGGGTTGCACTTTTTGCTCCATCACCGAGCATGAAGGCCGCATCATCCAGAGCCGCTCCGAAGACTCGGTGATCCGCGAGATTGAAGACATTCGCGACAAGGTGGATGGCTTCACCGGCACGATTTCCGACCTGGGTGGCCCGACCGCCAATATGTACCGGCTGGGTTGCAAAAGCCCGGAAATCGAAGCCGCCTGCCGCAAGCCGAGCTGCGTCTATCCCGGCATTTGCCAGAACCTGACGACCGACCACGCGCCGCTCATCAAAATCTACAAACGCGGCCGCGCGCTCAAAGGCGTCAAGAAAATCCTGATCAGCTCGGGCCTGCGTTACGACCTGGCCGTGCAAAGCCCCGAGTACGTCAAGGAACTGGTGCAGCACCACGTCGGCGGCTACCTGAAAATTGCCCCCGAACACACCGAAGCCGGCCCGCTCACCAAGATGATGAAGCCCGGCATCGGCAACTATGACAAGTTCAAGACGCTGTTTGAAAAGTTCAGCCTGGAAGCCGGCAAAAAGCAGTTTTTGATCCCGTACTTCATCGCCGCCCATCCAGGCACCAGCGACGAAGACATGATGAACCTGGCGATCTGGCTGAAGAAAAACGGTTTTCGCGCCGACCAGGTGCAAACCTTCTACCCCAGCCCGATGGCGACAGCCACGGCGATGTACCACAGCAACAAGAACCCGCTGCGCCGCATCACCCGCGACAGCGAAACCGTGGACATCGTGCGCGGCGACAAGCGCCGCCGCCTGCACAAGGCGTTTTTGCGCTACCACGACGCCAACAACTGGCCGCTGCTGCGCGAGGCACTGAAAACGATGGGCCGCGCCGACCTGATCGGCAACGGCAAGCACCACCTGATTCCGACCTTCCAGCCGATGACCGACGGCACCTACACCAGCGCGCGCCGGAAAAACTCGACGGCTTCTGTGACCCCGGCTGCGCCTGTCAAGGGCCGCATGCTGACGCAGCACACCGGCTTGCCGCCGCGCGACAACGGTTCGGGAAAGATATCGGGCAAACTGCTGCGCAAACCGCGCTGATTGAGCGGTTGCGCTGTGGCGCGGCGGCCCGGAAGGGCCGAGGTGCCAATTGGGCATGGTTTTTTGGGGGCGTAGTGTGTCTGGCTTGAAACCGTCATGGTTTAAAGTGCTCGGCTTGCGGTATTTACTACGACAACTACAAGAAGCAAGCCCATGCCAGATTCCGTCATGACTCCAAAGCAGCAACAGGCCTACGACAAGGCTTTAGAGAAAATCAACGCCTGCATTCGAGAAAAAGGCACGAATCTTAAATTAGATAAGCTTGGGTTGACACGTCTGCCGCCAGAGATTGGCCAGCTCACAGCGCTGACCGCGCTTAACGTCAGTGAAAACCAATTGAGCAGCCTGCCGCCAGAGATTAGCCAACTCACGGCGCTGACTTTGCTTGATATCAGCGACAACCAATTGAGCAGCCTGCCGCCAGAGATTAGCCAGCTCACGGCGCTGACTTTGCTTGATATCAGCGACAACCAACTGAGCAGCCTGCAGCCAGAGATTGGCCAGCTCACAGCACTGAAATTTCTTGATCTCAGTGGAAACCAACTGAGCAGCCTGCAGCCAGAGATTGGCCAGCTTACGGCACTGACTTTGCTTAGTGTCAGCAGAAACCAACTGAGTAGTCTGCCGCCAGAGATTGACCAGCTCAGGGCACTGAAAAAGCTTTACGTTAACGGAAACCAATTGAGAATTCTGCCGCCAGAGATTGGTCAGCTCGCTGCACTGACTGAACCGCCCCGAGTTTCGTAGAGGCCCGTTGGGTTAAGTCAGACCGATATAAAGGCCTGACTAGCTAGTTGCCGATAGTAATTTTCTTCAGCTTCGGCAGGGGGAATGTATCCGATGGGCTCCAGCAGCCGGTGGTGGTTAAACCATGACACCCATTCC
>NZ_JAXCHR010000022.1:0-54683 GCF_035984465.1 Polaromonas sp. CG_9.5 | reverse complement strand
GTGTACTTGGCCCTTGATGTCTTTGTCATTTTCGTTTTCCTTGTCTGAATTGAACCACTCAGCAAGGGATACGTTTTCTGGGGGCAAGGTCACTAACTCCTTACCCTCGGTATCTGGAGCTTTGAGGCGTCGCCGCGCCTCCGAGATGAGACTGCTAGTGAGGGACTTGCATCGAACAAGTCCCAGCGAGCCAAGTGACACGCTGAATTCAGCTGCTCGGACCAATTTGTGAAGATCAAATGCCATTTTTCACCCCACCCTAAACACCTTCATCACCTCATCACCCAGGTGATTGATCACCTTCACGGCAATGCGCCCGGACTTCGGCTTGTCGAACGGGCGCGAGGTGTCGCTGTTGAGCGTGTCCCAGGCTTCTTTGTCAATCTCGGCCTTGAGCGTGGTCTTGAGGGCACTGTAGGGGTCGTTGGCCCCCAGAAAGTAGGCGTGGCGCACGAAGAAGCTTTCTTCGTTGTAGTCGGTGTCTATGAACCAGCAGGCAATGCCGTCGGCACCGTCGCTGACCACTTCGCCGGTCTGCGGTTTGAACACGTCCACACCGTTGACCTTGATGCACATCTGGCCATTGGCCTGGGGCAGCAAGGTAATGTCTGGCTCACCAAAGATCACGAACAGGTTGCCCTTGCCGGTGTTCTTCAGGTCTTCGGCCATGTGCAGGTCGGCATTCATACGGGCCTTGAGCACGGGGATGCGGCCAAGCTTGCTGAACTCTGTCGCGTGCGCCTCGTAGTTAAAGGCGCAGGCAATCAGCACGTCAAAGCCGGCATCGCCACACTCGCGGGCGGCTTCCACCAAGTCGCTGCGCTGCACGGTGCCGAACTCGGGGCCAATAAAGATGCCGGCGCGCTTCTCCACATACCCCTCCAGATAACGGCCCTCGGCACACACTGCGCCTTCGCCCGGCCAAGGCGTGAGCGAGGTGAAGGTGATGCGGTCGGCCTTGTGCGCCTGCTGCACGCCGGCGGTTTTGAGGTTGTCCAAAATCATCTGCGGGAAGGACTGGCGGGCCTTGTAGTCGGCAACGTTGTCGCTCAGGCTGTCGATCAGTTCGTCGTCTTCGTCCACGCCCAACATGCGGTGCGGGCTGAGGGATTCGACCGTGAAGGGCCCCGCCACGCGCACGGCCTTGTTGTTGGCATAGGGCTTGTCGTACAGGTACTCAAACTCGGCCTTGGCAGCGATGGAGGCGTCAATCTCTTGCTGGCGGGCAATGCGGGCCTGCCACCAGTCATTTAAGAGTGTTTTAGCCTCCAAGCCCTTATTCGACGTGCGCAAGCAGCTATCATTTTTGATTTCTTCAGCGGTGGCAGTGGATACGGCGGAGGGCGGCAGCTCGCGGGGAATCTCCCATTCCTGCCAGTTTTGGCCCAGTGCAGCGTTGAGCTGTTGGCGCAGCGGCTCCAGCGTGGCCTGCCATTTGTCCCAGATGACGTCGATCTCGGCGTTGTTGGCGATGGATTTGAGGGTGATGTGCGGCACGCGCTCATAGACAAAGCCGTGGCGGATGTTGCCTTGCACCGGCTGGCTGCTGGGTGCTGTGCGGGTAACCTCGGCCTCTTTGATCTGGCCCTCACGCGAATCGGCCAGCAGGTAAAAGGGATAGCGTGCGCCCATGATGCGGGCACGCGCCAAAGCGAGTGCCACGCGCGAGGTGTCGATGGTGATCCAGCGGCGGCCCCATTGCTCGGCGACCGTGGCGGTGGTGCCGCTGCCGCAGGTGGGATCCAAAACAAGGTCACCGGGATCGGTGGCCATAAGGATGCAGCGCTGAACGACCAGCGGTAGCGTTTCAACTACGTAGTTTTTTTCCAGTGATGACCCCGAAATTACTGTGTCCGTCCAAATGTGATGGAAGCTGGCTGCAATGAAGTCCTGCAAGCGACGAACGTAACTGAGACTGTTTTTTGAGGCGTTCAAACGTCCCGCCTTTTGCAGCCGGTTCATTCCCTGCTGATTCGTTTTCCAGCGAACTTTCTGGTTTGGCAGAATCTCGCGGCCATTGATCCTTACAGGGAACCAGGATGCAGCCCCTTCACCTTTGTCGCGTCCGATACTCTGAGATGTGATGTTGTCGTAACGAATGATGTCCGCATTCACTCGCTCGGATTCAGACAATTCCGCCAGCAATGTGACCGAGCCATCTGGATACCGCACCTTGTTGTACGCCTCGAAAGCGCCCCCACCAAGTTCCTTGGCGTAGAAAGGCTCTCGAAATTTTAAAGAATTTTTGCTCTTTCCGTACCAAAGCAAATAGTCGCAGACGTTGCCCAAGTGACCCGAGGTGCTGCTGCTGGTCTTGAGGAACGAAATTTGGTTAATGCGGTTTTCATCCCCAAACACCTCATCCATCACCGCCCTGACCCGGTGCACGTTCTCATCCCCAATCTGCACAAAAATCGACCCCGAGTCCGTCAGCAAATCCCGCGCCACGGTCAGCCGATCACGCAAATAGGTCAGGTACGAATGGATGCCGTCGCGCCAGGTGTCGCGAAACGCCTTGACCTGTTCCGGCTCTCGGGTGATGTGCTGGGCATTGCCGTCCTTCACATCCCGGCTGGTGGTGCTCCACTGAAAATTGCTGTTGAATTTGATGCCATAAGGCGGGTCAAAATAAATGCACTGCACCTTGCCGCGCAAGCCCTCGCGCTCGGCCAGGCTCGCCATGACCTGCAGGCTGTCCCCCAGAATCATGCGGTTGGTCCAGTTCTGGTCGTGCTGATAGAACTCGGTTTTGTCCGCGCCCTTGGGGATGCCGTTGAAGTCTGAAAACAAATCAGCGGTGGCCTGCCCGGCCTCATGCTCGCGCTCGCGCGTGGTGCGCAGTAGGTCGTCAATCAGCACCTTGGGGTGGACTTTTTCCTGGATGTAGAGCGGCGGTGCGTTGACCACCAGGTCGCTCCAGTCCTGCTCGTCCTTGCCACGCCAGACCAGTTGTGGGTCCAGGTCGGTGTTGCGCGGGTAGCGGATTTGCTTGGGGGCAATGTGCTCTTGGGAAGCAATGGACTGCTGCTCGACCGATGGAATATTTTTGCGCTTGGCCTCGTCGTGGGTGAGGGTTTCGACGTGTTTGGTGCTGAGGGGCTTGGTGCTGCGTGTGGCCATGGGAAATCTCGTGTGCGTGGGTGGCAGAAGCAATGCGGATCAAAGGAAACCAATGGGCGGCTTGGCTTTGCGCGTTTTGTCTTCGGCGATGAGTTGCTTGATGGCGTCAAAGACCTGCGAAAACTGCTCGTCGTAGCGGGTTTCCATGGCCTCAATGCGGCGCGCCAGGTCGCGGTTGGAATCCATCAGGCGGCGCAACTGAACAAAGGTGCGCATGATGGCAATGTTGACCTCGACCGCGCGTTGGGAGCGCAACACGCTCGACAGCATGGCGACGCCTTGCTCGGTGAAGGCGTAGGGTAATGTGCGCCGTCCCCCTCTGGCGTTTGACATCACAATTTGTGATGTCAAACCAGCCCCTGGCGGTGTGTTCGTCGCTGTTGGGGACGACTTGGCACCTGATGAGGTCACAATTTGTGACCGCATAACTGCCCATTCCTCTGTGGTGAGCTGGAACATGAAGTCGTCGGGGAACCGTGCGCGGTTGCGTGCAACAGACTGGTTCAAAGCACGGGCTTCAACGCCGTACAGGTCGGCCAGATCGGAATCAAACAGCACTTTCTCGCCACGAACCAGATAGACGAGTTTGGCCAGACTCTCTGGCTTGGGGGAAATCGTGTTCATGGATTCAGCCCCTCTATCAGCTTGTTGAAGTTGGCATCCACCGTGGCCTTGAAGTCGGCCTCGATCTGGAACACTTCGGTGAACTCGGCAAACGCCCAGCGGCCATGGCTGCCCAGGTGGTTGACGCCGGGCACCCAGTAGGTGTCCATGGTTGATTTTTTCTCTATCGCATCTTCGCCCCGGTAGCCTTTGATTTCGACCACCAGGTGCAGCGGGTCTACCGGGCCGTGGCCGTCGTCCACAAGCACGACAAAGTCGGGCAGGTATTTGCGCAGGGTGGAGCCAAAGCGGTAAGGCACCTCCAGCCCCAGGTTGTGGTTTTTGACGTAGGCCAGCACCTTGGGGTGCGATTCGGCCACGCGGCAGAATTCGGCCTCCCAGTCGCTGTCCAGAATCACCCAGTTGAGCTGGCAGTGCTTGGAGCTGGTTTCCCAGCGGTCGGTCTTGCTGGTGTTGAAGCGCACATGGGCGCTGGAGCCGGTGGGGTTGTAGGCATCGAGCAGTGCCTTGATGGGGCGCTCGCCCAGAAACTGGCGGGTGATGGCTGCGGTGATCTTGTTGCAGGCCATGTCGGCCAGCTCTTGGTACATCAGTTGCGCGGGATAAGTGTTCCCTTTGCAGATCAAATACTTGCGGTTACCTTCATCGTCTACCGCGTCCAGCCATTCTTTGACAATGCGCTTGAGCTGGCCAAACAGGTGTAATTTGGGTGCCTCACCAGGGTCACGCCATTTGGTGTACAGCAGGCGCTGGGTCAGGTTGAACAGCACCGTGGACGGGCGCACATCACCCAAGTGTTCGACCGTCAGATTGATCCCCGCACCAATAATGCCTGCACTGTGGGTGATCGTCGGGCCGACCTGTTTAGGGTCAAGGGTTAGGACGGATTCGTCGTTGAAGCTGGCGCTGAGGCGCTCTTCGGGCAGCTCGACCCGGTAGCCTTCCACGCGGGGGAAGGTGATTTCCAGCGCATCGCGCTCCGGGCGCATGGCTTTGACCTGCACGGTATCGCGCGGCGGTTGGGGCGGCGCAATAACAGGCTTGGCGGTGAAGTTGAAGGGGATGCCAAATACGTCGGCGTATTCGACGCTGAACAGACCTTTGTCTAGCCCATCCTCGTTCAACTCGTAGGACTGCCGGCGCAGCGCACGTCCAATCACCTGCTCGCACAGCAACTGCGTGCCAAAGGCGCGAATGCCCAGCACATGGGTGACGGTGTTGGCGTCCCAGCCTTCAGTGAGCATGGACACCGACACGACGCAGCGGATGCCGCCACCGAGTTGTCCCTCCTTGCCCACGGTATTCATCACCTCGCGCAGCAGCTCCTGGTCGGTGATGTTGTCGCCGGCACGGACATCGCGGCTGCGTTCGACGATCTCGCGCCGAAAGCGCTCAATTTCATCGGCGGCCATATCGCGAAAACTGGCATCCAACGCGTCACCGGCTTCGAGTTGTTCGCTGTCGATCAGCAAGGTGTTGGGGCGCGGCAGCGGGTTGCCAGTGGTCTCGTCAAAGTTGCGGAACAGGGCGAGGCGGCCGTTTTCCAGGGTGGTGGTGTCGTCGTCGTTCTTGCGGTGAAAGCCCGAGACAAAGTCATAAACCAGCTTCGAGATTGCCGTGTTCTGGCAGACGATGATGAAGCACGGGGGCACCTTGATGCCGCGTTCTTCCCACAGTTTGTGCGTTTTTTCGTAGTGGCCGTAGAGCGCCAGCAGCGCGGTTTGCAGGCGCAGGGGCAGCTTGAGCGGGTCCAGCTCTCCGCCGGTGCCACGGCCCTTTTTGGGCATGTCTTTGCGGATGTGTTCCCACAGGTTGCGAAACACCGGCAGTTCTTCGCCGGGGATGTTCTCGGCCACCGGCACGCGGGGCAATTTGACGATGCCGCATTCAATCGCATCCATCAGCGAGAAATCGCTCATGGTCCAGGGGAACAAGGTGCCCTCGGCGTACCCCGAGCCGCTCAAAAAGAACGGGGTGGCGGACAAATCCATGACACGGGCAACGCCCAGCTTGCGGTTGACGGCTTCAATGCCTGAAATCCACAGACGGGCGGCCTCGCTGTTCTTGTCAGCCTCTTTCTTTTCATCGCCCTTGAGGGCTTCTTCATCGTCAGGCGTCGGTTTTTCGCGGTAGCAGTGGTGGGCCTCGTCGTTGATGACCATGATGTTTTTCAGGCCCATCAGGTCGGGCATGACACGCTGGATCATCTGGCCTTCGGTTTCCAGCGTCAGCGGGGCATCGCCGGTGCGGCCCTGCAGCAACTGGCGACCGCCCTTGGACAGTTCGATGCGCTCGCGCATCTTGAAGGCGTGGTAGTTGGTGATGACGATCTTGGCCTTGCCCATGTCATCGAGCATGTCGCTGGGCAGTAGCTCGCGGTCTTTGTAGTAGCTGTTGGGGTCGCCCGGCTGCAAGACGCGCAGGCGGTCTTTGATGGTGAGACCGGGTGCGCAGATCAGAAAACCCCGGGTGAAATGCTTGCTGGTGGGGCGGCGCACAGCATTGATGGTCTGCCAGGCGATCAGCATGGCCATGACGGTGGTTTTGCCGGCCCCCGTGGCCAGCTTGAGGGCCAGGCGCATCAGTTCGGGGTTGGCGTCTTTATTGGCACTGGCCAGGTGGTCGAGTAGTAGCTTGCCGTTTTTGGTGTTTGGCGCAACTTCGGTGAGCCAGATGGCGGTTTCGGCGGCTTCGACCTGGCAGAAGAACGGGCGCACGCCGCTGAAGTTGTGGTGCCGCCAGTGTTGCAGCAGGCGTGCCGTCTCAGGCGTCACCTGCCACTGTGCCGGATTTGGCAGGCTGCGCCAGGTGTCCACCGACTGGCGTACCTGGTTGATGATGGAGGTGATGTCGTACTGCTGGGTGGCCGTCGACAGGTCTTTGCCCTCGTCAAACACCATCTCGTCCTGTGCAGCCGCCTTCTTGCGTTTCTTCGGCTTGGGGATGGGCGTAATGAATTCGGCACGCCTGCGGCTTTCAACCACTTGCTGGGTAGGCTGGCCGTCAGCGTCCAATTCCCAATGCTGTTGTGGGCAGGTGTAGGGAGAGTTGAGGATCGGGTGGTCGAAAAAGGGATTGGACGGAGGCAGTTCCATGGGTCTCACTTTGGGCTGACTCGTGTCATTTACGTGATTTTGGTTTCACAGCCACCGATGTCGATGGCGCTGGCTTGTCCTGAATCAGTATGCCTACGCGCGCGCAGTGCTCTCGAATCATCACGGCAACCATGTTGGCAATGGATCGGTGGTCACGGTGTGCGGCGATGCACAGCGCTTCTTTGATGTTGGGCTCGATACGGAAGGTCAAGGTGGTAGTTTTCTCTGTGGCCATGACTATTCCAGTGACGGTTTGGCTGTAGATATACTGCAATGTACAGTAAGTTACAAGACCGTTCGGCAAAGTTCGCCGTAGATTGAGTTCATTGATCAGCAGGGAGAACACATGGCCCGTCACTACTCGACCCGAGACTTTTTTCGGCAGATGCCCAATGAACTGCTTGCGCGCTACTTCCATGGAAAAGTGGGATGTGAGGGGCTGGACTTTTCTGCCACGGTCAAGGCCCAACAGGATGAGCAGTTCGACGCATGGCTGTCCGTGGCTGAGCTGCATCGCAATGCCATGGAAACAGAGTTTCGGGAGGTCTTTGAGCTGAGTTGCGATAAAGGTTTTCGGGCCATCCTGGACGAAGCCGCTTGGCACTTGCAAGAAGACCTCTTCGCACACACCGCCTTCGTCGAAAAGCTCGCGGTGCTGCCCAGCCATTACGAGCGCGCCTTGGTCACCTATCTGGATCACAACGCTTTCTGGAAAGGGGCCTTCCGCTTCTGGCACGCTGACACCCTGTCTTATTGGCGTAAGCGCAAGCACCTGCCGCATGTCGCCGCTAGGGTGGATGCGGCCAGCATCACGGCGCTGGCCGACAAGATACGCACCTATTTTCACCACACCGAGGGGCGCGGCAAAAACTGTGTGGTGGAGCCTTTTCGCCGGGGCGATCTGGATTATTTCTTTGCCTACCCCGAAGACTATTCACAGCAGAGTGTGGAGTGGGTGGACGGCACATTTGACAGGCGCCCGCACAACCCGGCCTTTGAGGTGGTGTTTGTGTACTCGCAAAAAGAGGGATCGCTGGACTTGAACTTCCGTGGATCAAACAAGGCCATGGAGCCACTGCAAGCCATGTTCGCCACGGCCATTCTCAATCTGTCAAAACTGCCACCCGACCCCAAAGACAAGCGCGTTTATGACCTGGGACCACTGGGCCAAAAAAGCTTCCAGTTCACACCGACTATAGGCAGTGGCATTGAGAAGGTGCTGGTCAAAAAGTTGCGCCTGTCGTCGCGCATTACCCAAGGCGACCGCCTGACGGTGGAGGCCGATGCAACCCACAACGCGAATGCGGTGTACGACCTGCTGGATGAGATCGGCAAATCGGTTCCGCTGAACCAATACAACGTCACACAAGTGGACTTGACGGCGTATGTGGCCGATGGCGACAAACCCGCCAAGGCGGTATCGTTTCGCATCAGTCACCCCAATTCGTGTTCGCTGAAATACGACGAGCTTGACCTGAAGCTGCGCGACATGCTGGAGGCATCTGGCATTGAGCCTAAGGAGCCTGAACAGCTCGCAACCACCGCCACCCCCACGCCCACTACCGTTGGGGCATGAAGCCCGTAACTGTTGTCATTGATCTGCTGGATCGCCTGGCGGCAGGACGTGGGGATGCAGTGCTGGTCAGCGATTACGACTTGGGCCAATGGCCGCCCGACGTCGTAGTGGCATTGAAGTCACAAAAGCTGATCATCAAGGCGCGCGCAAGCACCAGCGCCGTGTGCCCTGGCTGCGAGCGTGAATGCGCCATGCCGGTAGAAATCCTGCCCACAACCACACGCAGCCCGATTGCGTTCATTGTTTGCGACAAGCGCAGCGACACCAACCGGGTGCCAGTGCCGCTGGACCGGTTGACACAGTGGCAGTGCAGCACGCAGGCCGTGTGCGGGTTTGTGGTCAATGCCGTTGGCATGCGCAGCGCCATCAAGCAAACCAACGATGCGGATGTGTGGGAAATAGGTGTTGCCACCGGCAAGAAGCGCAGCCAGATGCTTTGCTTGCAAACCAAAGGCGCATTGGTTTTGGTGGCTGGTGGTAACGCTTTGCCTTTGGCCGACTTCATTGGCTATGCCAATGGGGCCTTTTTGCTGAACGCGGTGATGGTTCAGCAACTGGTGGACACCGCCACCACGGCAGACCCGCGCTACACGCCCAGCACCGTCAAGCGAGAGGCTCGCAAGTTCGACACCCAAGCCATGTACACCGCATGGCAAAAGGCATATCGGGCATCGAAGCGCAATCACCCCGACAAATCAGACGTTTGGCATTCGCAGCAAATCGCCAAGACCAGCGTTGCTCAAGGTCGCGACGCCAGCACTATCAAAAAGAACATGTTGCCCTGAGTGTCACCCGTCAGTCAACTGCAATCAGAGCGGTGCGACAGCGCCCAAGTCGGTAAAGTTGTTGATCCTGACCGACCCGTCCGGAAACCGCGCAATCACATCCAGCTCGCCGCCCATGGCCTCAATGTGGCTGCGCAGGGTGGACAGGTACATGTCGGTTCGCTTCTCAATCTTGGCAATCGAGGGCTGCTGCACATGCAGCACTTCGGCCAACATTTTCTGAGACAGGCCACGGGCTTGGCGCAACTCGTTGAGCGGCATTTCAGCCAACATCTGCCGGGCCATGCCGTCAGATTTTTCGCGTGCGGCCTGGCTCATGCCTGCACGCAGCTGTGTAAATTTCTTAGCCATCTATCTCTCCTTCACGTCGAAGTTGGTCCAAGTGCTGGTCATACAGGCGGTCGGCAACCGGCACATTCACCTCATACCAACGGTTGTCACCCGTCTTGTCGCCACCAATCAAAAGAATCGCCATGCGGCGTGGATCGAAGGCGTACAGCGTGCGAAAGGGTCGACCGCCATGCTGGGTACGCAGCTCACGCATATGCCCGTACCTAGAGCCATTGATGCCGCTGCTGTGGGGGTGGCCCAGTGACGGCCCTCGCTCTTCCAGCAACTGCACCGAAGCGGCCAGTGACACCTGCTCGTCTTCGGTCAGGCTGCCCCACCAGTCACCAAATTCATCTGTGTATTCGACATTCCAAGTCATGGACAAATATAGCCTCCATGGAATATTCCGTCAAGTGCATGTTTTTGGCCATTGAGCACTGCGCCTTGAAATAGTTGGGCGGAAAGTTTTCGCCCAGTTTTCTCCTCTGGAAACGCGTCGTTTGGGGCGGTTGAGTTCCAGGCCGTCAAGGCAAATCCTCCTCTGAAACGCTGCGCACTGCACGCAGCTGGATGGCCTTTTATCGCCCAAAACGCCCAACCACACTTGCGTCTGAGTTTGTTCCACACCCGTCAAAGAGGACCCAATATGACGCACACCATCCTGCGAATCCCGGCCGCCAAGTCCCGATCTGGCTACTCCCGCTCCACCATTTACCTGCGCATTGCGCAAGGCTTGTGGACCAAGCCCGTCAGCCTGGGGCCACGCGCCGTAGGCTGGCCATCCAATGAAATCGACTCGCTCAACGCCGCCCGCATCTCCGGCAAGACCGATGTCGAAATCCGTGAGCTGGTGCAGGCGCTGCACACCAAGCGCAAAACGCTGACGGCAATTGGGGGGCTGTAGCCATGGAAGAAGCATTTATGGCCCTCGCCTATTGGCTGCTTCAGTCCGCACCTTATGCAGTTGCCATCCTGTTGGGACTTACGTCGAAAGCCTGCGTATGAACGACCTGATGAACCAATTCAAGCTGGCCATTGCGGCGACTGGGCTGGCACCACCGACTGAAATCATTGGCGACGGTGCAATCCATCGTTTCAGCACCAGCGGTAAACCCATCCACAAAAACGGCTGGTACATGCTGCACACCGACGGCATCGCTGCAGGAGTGTTCGGCGATTGGCGTGAGGGCCTGACGCACCATTGGTGCAGCAAGGCGGACACGTCAATGACCGAAGCTGAACGGTTTGCGCACCGTGAGCGCATCAAGACCATGCAGCGCCAGCGTGCAGACGACCTGGCGCTGCGCCAACAATTTGCAGCCGCCGAAGCGCTCAAACGGTGGACAACAGCCCAGCCCTGTGCGCACCACGATTACCTGGCGCGCAAAGGCATCCAGCCCCACGGCGCAAAGATGGAAGGCGACAAGCTGTTGATTGCTATGCGTGACACGGAGGGGGAGATGCACAGCTTGCAAACCATCGCGCCGGACGGCAGCAAGATGTTTATGTCGGGTGGCCGCGTCAAAGGCTGCTACTTCGGCATAGGCAAACCCAAGGGCGTGTTGATCGTATGCGAGGGCTTTGCCACTGGCGCAAGCATCCATGAATGCACCGGCCATGCCGTCGCGGTGGCCTTCAATGCAGGCAATCTTGACGCGGTCGCCGTGGCACTGCGCACCAAGTACCCAACCCAAAAAATCGTCATCGCTGCGGATGACGACCACCAGACCCCTGGCAACCCTGGCATGCGCAAGGCCACTGCAGCGGCGCAATCAGCGGGTGCGGCCCTTGCCGTACCCGTGTTTAAGGCAGCGACAACATGATCCACATGACCGACTTCAATGACCTGCATTTATTTGCGGGAGCAGACGCGGTAAAGGAGTGCATTGGCTGCGCTATCAATTCAGTAGCTTCTTGCGCAGATGAAACGGGCGCTACAGGCCAATTAGGCATATGGCCTGAGCCAAAGGAGATCAAAACCGACCTTCCCCTTGCGCCAGCCTTTGACGCCAAGACATTGCTGCCCGCAACGCTGGCAGACTTTGTGCTGGACGAAGCCGACCGCATGCCCTGTTCTCCGGACTACATCGCTGCGGCGCTGATCGTCTGCCTGGGCTCGGTCATCGGCGCACGCTGCGGCATCAAGCCCAAGCGCAGAGATGACTGGATCGTGACCCCAAATCTGTTTGGCGGCATTGTGGGTGATCCGTCATCCAAAAAGTCGCCTGCCCTGGGCACAGTGACCCGCTTTCTTGACCGCCTGGAAGCCAATGAAGCTGAAAAACTGGAGGATGCCAAGAAGATATATGCCGCAGAAACCGCAGCTTTTGAGGCACACCAGTCTGCTGTCAAGGCCAGCATGAAGAAGGCCGCAGGCGGTAAAGGCGACCACCTCAAAATGAACGCCGCGATTGCTGACCTGCAAGACCTGCAAGCCCCCGACGAGCCGAAAGAGCGTCGTTTCAAATCAAACGACTCCACCGTGGAAAAGCTCGGCGACTTGCTGGTGAATAACCCGCAGGGAATACTGGTATATCGGGACGAGTTGATCGGTCTGCTTGCGTCTTGGGAAAAAGAAGGCAAAGAAGGCGATAAGGCTTTCTATCTGGAGGGCTGGAACGGTACCGCCAGCTTCAACATTGACCGCATCGGGCGCGGCAGCCTGCACATCAAAAACCTGTGCATCTCGGTGTTCGGCGGCATCCAGCCGGAATTGCTGGAGCGTTATCTGGCGGGCATGGCCCATTCGCTGGACAACGATGGCCGTATTCAGCGGTTTCAGGTCATGGTGTATCCCAACGCCGTTGCCTGGGAATGGCGCGACCGCTACCCGGTCAAGGGCGCACGCGAGGCGGTGCGTGATCTGTTCGACCGGCTGGCCGTATTTGACCCCGTGCAAGACGGTGCCGCACCGCATGACGACTTTGTCAAGCTGCCGCACTTCTGCTTTGACGATGCGGCGCAGGACATCTTCGTAGAGTGGTGCACTGAGCTGCACACCGTACACATCGCCCATGAGCAAAACCCGCTGATGCAGCAGCACTTTGGCAAGTTTGAAAAGCTGTTCTGCTCTATCGCGCTTATCTTGCACTTGGCCGAGGGTTCCATCGGCCAAGTGACGGCCACCAGCGCACTGCGCGCAGCCGCGTGGTGCGAGTACCTGACAGGCCATGCGCGGCGCATCTATGGGCTGGTGGAGGCGGCCAAAGTGACCACCGCCCGCATGGTCAGCCGCCGATTATCTGAGGGCAAGTTGAACGACGGGTTCACGGTGCGCGACATGGTACGCAAGCAGTGGTCTGGTGTCACCACGGCCATGCAGGCAGAAACCGTGCTGGCCATCCTGGAAGAAAACGGTCATGTGCAAAGCCAGGACGACATCAACCCGTTGGGCCGTCCGACGATTCGCTACACCATCAATCCGCAAATCAAGAAGGTGACGAAATGATCACCTGGGCTGAACGTGCAAAGACGGCAATTTCACAAAAGGGCCAGAACAGCACTGCCAAAACTGACGAAACCGTGGTTTCAAGTTTTTTGGCAGTTTCGACAGTGCCCAGCGTGGCCATTTCCGCCGGCCCAGAGCGACTTTCGTCAGTTTCGGCAGTGCCCTCCCCCGCCGTATTGGAAAAACGCGATTCTTCCATGGCTTTGATGGAAAACCCCGACCGCTGGTGCTGGCCACACTCTTCGGCCATGAATGGCGCGGAGATCGACACGTTTGCAGTGCGTCTGCAGAAGTTCACCGACAAGGGCTTGCCCCGAACAGATGGCGAAATGCTGGCCGACAAGCTGGTGCGGCGTGACCGAGATCAGGACGAGCGCCGCGTTTGCCTGGAGTGCAAGCACTTCGCCGGGCATAGAGCCGGGTCATGGCGCTGCTGCAACTGGCAGGCCGCTGGTGTCGCCATCCGCTCGCGTGATGCGCAACTGCCTGCCGACCTGGTGGTGCAGCTTCAGCGCTGTGGCGGATTCACGGCTCACCTCACATCAACATCACAAGGAATCGACGATGAACACGAATATCACGGCAAAAGCTGAAGAAATGACCGCCGCACACCCACAACCCTATGAAGTCGTCCGCTTCAACGCGCTCAAGCACGGCATCCTGAGCCGCTACACCGTACTCAGCCACGAGAACCATGCCGACTACGAAAGCCTGGTCAATTCGTTGATGGACGAGCACCTTCCTGCTGGCGCCACCGAGCAGCATTTGATTGAGGAACTGGCCAGCGTGATCTGGCGCAAGCGACGCGTGCTGCAAGCCGAGGGTGCCACCATCAATAAGGGGCTGAAGGAATCAGCACGCAGTGCCAAGACCGTCATTCCGGCGGCGGCACCGTTCGAGATGGGTCTATCTGGTGAGAACACTGACATCCGCGATCTGATGGACTTAAAACCGGAGGATGTGACCGAGAGCCAGCGCGCGGCCCGCCATGACCTGGATGCCACCAACAAGGCCAGCGCTATTCTGCGCAAGGGGGGCGACCGCGCCTATGACAAAGCGCTGCGTGTACTGCTGCCCGACTCGCGGGAGTGGTGGGAAAGCCATGTGGAAGAGGAAGAATACAACGCCAATGCTGAAGGCCTGGCCAGCTTCATCAGCGAGCACCTTTCACCCTTGTGCTACCAACAAGAAAAAGAAGCCCGCCACCACGATGCCATCGTGAACCAAACCATTGGCGAAGGGCTGCAAGCTTACAAGCTGGAGAAGCTTTCCCGCTACGAAACCCACCTAGACCGCAAGTTTGAGCGCACTTTGGCCATGCTGATCAAGCTGAAAGACCTCAGAAGCAGCCGCACGGCATAAAAGCGCGCGTCGTTTTTGACACCATGAACACCACCAGGAATACAGCATCCATGCGGGCTACAGAAATATTCGTTGGTTTATAGATCAAAACATCAGTACAACTTGCCAATTGATTTCGGCAAAAACCGGAGAAAAAAATGGGTGGACGCGGAAGTGGGCGGCGCAGCAGCTACAACGGTAAACCGGAGACCAGCGACTCCATGCCACTGGACATTCGCAAGATCACCCGTAAAGGCTTGGGTGCGCAGGGAAATAGCTTTAGCTGGCAGTGGCTGGTGAACGATCGTGCGGTGGCGGGCATTCGCATCCGGGTGGACTGGCAGAGCATGGTGCTGTCCTACCGAATAAAGAGCACAGGCGAAGTGGTCGAGCAGCGGGTGCAAACGCAAACCTCTCCCTGCCACTTGGGCGGGGAGCGACGCTGGTTTACTTGCCCTCAATGCAGCAAACGTGTGGCAGTGATCTATGCGCCTGGCCGGTACTTTGCCTGCCGCGAGTGCTACGGACTGAGCTACGCAACGCAAAAAGAAGGTGCAGGCGAACGCGCAGCCAGCCGAGCCAATAAGCTGCGCAAGCAGTTGGGCTGGGAGGCAGGCATCTTGAACGGTAATGGCGGCAGACCCAAAGGTATGCACTGGACAACTTACCTGCGGCTCAAAGCCGAGCACGACCGACTGGTGCAGATCAGCTACTACGAAATAGGCCGCAAGCTGGGCTTCCTGCACAAGTTATTAGACGCGTAAATCTGTTTCGCAAAATGGGGGGTGTTGTCCTGCCTATCCCGGCTGGGACAACGGTTGAACCGATTACAGCTTTCGCTGCGGTTGGGACAACGGTTGGGACAACGGAGATTTTGAGATCCACAACGAAGAAAGGACTTAGAGCATTTCTACTCTAAGTCCTTGATTCATATGGTCGGTGTGAAAGGATTCGAACCTTCGACCCCTTGCACCCCATGCAAGTGCGCTACCAGGCTGCGCCACACACCGACAAGCCCTTGATTATAACCCTACGAAATCCCTGTATCGGCAGAATGACCTGAGCGGTTGGCGCAACTTAAAGCGCATTTTCTTCAGAAGAAGTGCTGCTTGCGCTTGGCGCTGCAGAGCTGCGGCCTTGAATTTGGTCTTTGAGCTTGTGGCTGGCGTGAAAAGTGACCACCCGGCGCGCTTCGATGGGAATGGCTTCGCCGGTTCGTGGATTGCGGCCGGGGCGCGGGGCTTTGGTGCGTATCTGAAAATTCCCGAATCCAGAAATTTTCACATCTTTGCCTTCCACCAGGCGCTCTGAAATCAGCTCAAAAAAAGCGTCGATCATTTCTTTCGATTCGCGTTTGTTAAGCCCGATCTGCTCAAACAGCAACTCAGCCAGATGCGCTTTGGTCAGCGCCGGAGATTGCAGGCTTTCAACAGACGTTTCCATGAGCACCCTCCTGCCAATTATTTATTGCTGCCTTGTACTGAAAAGACCCGTCAAGCACGCAGTCGTGCCTTCACGTGACTTTGCAGGCTTTGCACTACCGCCTGCACGGCAGCCTCAATCGCCTCTTCGGTCAACGTCACGACATCACTGGACAGCACCAGGCGCACAGCCAGACTTTTTTCGCCCATTTGCAAGCTGGCATTGGCTTGTTGCGGCCGATAGACGTCAAACAGCGTCGCTGCCCTGAGGAACCCTTGTGTATCAGCGCCATGAATGGCGGCCATGAGCGCGGCATGCGTCACGCTTTCTGCCACGATGACAGCAATATCACGCTCGACGGGCTGCAGCTTGCTGACCGGCTTGAAAACCGGCACCTGGCGCTGCAATACGGCATCGAGTGCCAACTCAAACAACAGAGGGGCCTGAGCCAGTTCATAGCCTTGTCGCCATTGCGGATGCAATTCGCCAACGAAGCCAATCGGCTGACCCGCGACCGAAACGCTGGCACAACGGCCAGGATGCATGGCGGGATGCACTGCCGGTGCAAACGTGGCTTGCAAAGGTGCCAGCAGGGATTCGATGTCGCCCTTGATATCAAAAAAATCAACGCCTTTGTCGGACTGATCCCAGTGCAATGGCGAGCGCGCCCCATAGGCCAGACCCGCCACACGCATCGGCTGGTCGAAGCCGGCTACGGTGGTGTCGGTGTTCTGGCTTTGCGCGTCGCGCAAAAACACGCGGCCCAACTCAAATACATTGACACGCGGTGCCTTGCGGTCGAGGTTGAATTTAAGCACCTGCAGCAACGAGCCCAGCAGCGACGAGCGCATCACGCTCATCTGACTGGCAATCGGGTTCAGCAGCTTGATCGGATTGGAGTTGCCAGCAAGTTCGTGCTCCCAACGCGCTTCAACAAAGCTGAAATTGATGGTTTCCTGGTAGCCCAATGAAGCCAGTACACGGCGTACGGCAAACGAGCTGCGCTCGGCCTCCAAGTTGATTTTGGCGGTGATGGGTGCCAAAGGAGGCGTGTCAGGCAACTGGTTGTAGCCCACCATGCGCACCACCTCTTCAATGAGGTCTTCTTCGATTTGCAGATCGAATCGGTAACTGGGCGGCGTGACTGTCAATGTGCCCTCGCATTCAACGACATCCAGACCGAGGCGCTTGAACGCATCCAGACACTGCGCCTGCGTGAGCGGCATGCCGATGATTTTGGCAGCTCGCGCCACACGCAAAGTGACGGGCGCAGCTTTAGGCAAGTTAACCTGCAAATCATCAATCGGGCCACAGACCGTCCCGGGCATGCCGCAAATATCAATAACCAGCTGCGTGATGCGCTCGATATGCTCGACCGTCTGGCCGGAGTCCACGCCCCGTTCAAAGCGGTGGCCCGCATCGGTAGAGAAGTTGTAGCGGCGTGAGCGGCCTGCAATGGCTTTGGGCCACCAGAAGGCGGCTTCAATGTAAACATTTGTCGTGCCATCCGACACCGCCGTGGCATCGCCGCCCATGATGCCAGCCAGCGATTCAACTTGGGTTTCGTCAGCGATCACGCCCACTTTTTCATCCACCGTAACGGTGTTGCCGTTCAGCAGCTTGAGTGTCTCGCCGGGCTTGCCCCAACGAACATCGAGCCCACCATGAATTTTGTCAAGATCAAAAATGTGCGAAGGGCGGCCCAGCTCGAACATCACATAGTTGGAAATATCCACCAGTGCGGTCACGCTACGCTGACCGCAACGCGCCAGACGCTCTACCATCCAGGACGGTGTGGCCGCTTGCGGATTGACGTTGCGCACGATACGGCCCGAGAAGCGGCCGCACAGATCGGGCGCACTGACCTTGACGGCCAGCTTGTCAGGATTGCCGACAGCCACCGTGGGAAAAGAGGGTGCATTCAAAGGCGAACCCGTCAGGGCGGCAACCTCGCGTGCAACCCCATAGAGGCTCAGGCAATGCGCCAGGTTGGGGGTGAGCTTAAGCGTAAACAGGGTGTCATCAAGATTCAAGTGCTCGCGTATGTCCTGCCCCAACGAGGCGTTGGCGGCCAGTTCCAGCAGGCCACCGTGGTCTTCCGACAACTTGAGCTCGCGTGCGGAGCACAGCATGCCCTGGCTTTCTACGCCGCGCAGCTTGCCGACCTTGATCAGGAAGGGTTTGCCATCCTCGCCGGGCGGCAACTCGGCACCGACCAATGCGCAAGGCACCTTGATGCCCACGCGCGCATTCGGCGCACCGCAAACAATGGTCAGTGGACTGCCCTGCCCCACATCAACCTGGCACACACGCAAGCGGTCGGC
Organism: Polaromonas sp. CG_9.5; assembly: GCF_035984465.1. Lineage (NCBI taxonomy): Bacteria > Pseudomonadati > Pseudomonadota > Betaproteobacteria > Burkholderiales > Comamonadaceae > Polaromonas > Polaromonas sp. CG_9.5. The sequence continues at coordinate 36,618 of NZ_JAXCHR010000022.1, read as the reverse complement.
ATTGGGGTGCTGCACGGCTTCGATGATTTCTCCGACCACGATGCCGGTGAATGGCGGAGCGACTGTCTTGAGTTCTTCAACCTCAAGTCCGGCCATAGTGAGCGTTTCGGCGAGCTGCTCGGTACTGAGCGGTGGATTGCAAAATTCGCGCAACCAGGATTCAGGGAATTGCATGATGTGACCTTGTTCTTTTATTTGTTCTTGTTATGACTGGAACTGGGACAAAAAGCGTATGTCGCCGTCGAAGAACAAACGCAAATCGTTGACGCCGTAGCGCAGCATGGTCAGCCGGTCTGGGCCCATACCAAAAGCAAAACCGATGTACTTTTCAGGGTCGAGTCCCATGTTGCGCACCACGTTGGGATGAACCTGGCCCGAACCCGCCACCTCAAGCCAGCGTCCTGACAGTGGCCCGGTCTGGAACTGAATGTCAATCTCGGCGCTTGGCTCGGTAAAGGGAAAAAAGCTCGGACGAAACCGCAGCACCAGGTCATCGCTCTCGAAAAAGGTGCGGCAAAAATCGGTAAATACGAACTTCAAATCCTTGAAGCTGACGTTCTCGCCAATCCACAGGCCTTCGCACTGGTGAAACATAGGCGAATGCGTGGCATCGCTGTCGACGCGGTAAGTACGACCCGGTGCGATGACACGAATTTCAGGCATGCGGCCACCTGCATCAATCAGCGCGCGGTGTTTTTTGACATGCTGAACGGCATAACGAATCTGCATCGGACTGGTATGGGTGCGCAGCAAATTGGGTGCAGATTCAGTGCCGCCCTCGACATAAAACGTGTCGTGCATTGAGCGCGCCGGATGATCTTCAGGCGTATTGAGCGCGGTGAAGTTAAACCAATCGGTTTCAATCTCGGGGCCTTGAGCCACATCAAAACCCATTGAGCCAAAAATAGCATCGATGCGTTCGAGTGTGAGTGACACCGGATGCAGGCCGCCTTGTGATCGCTGTCGACCAGGCAAGCTGACATCAAGCGCTTCGGCTTTCAGCTGCTTTGTCAGCTCGGCATTCGCCAACGCCTGACGGCATTCATTGAGTGCCGCTTCAATAGATTGTTTGGCCAGATTGATGGCGGCTCCGCGAGATTTTTTTTCTTCCACGGAAAGCTGCGCCATCCCCTTCATCAACTCGGTAATGCGTCCTGACTTGCCCAAAAATTGCGCTTTGGCGTTTTCCAGATCGGCGGGCGTGACAGCCTGCATAAAACTGGCTTTGGCAGAACTCACCAGTTCGTTAAGGGTATCGGCATCGTTCATAAATTCTCTTGTACGGGTGCGGGGAGAAACACAGTAGCGCCAATTCGGCCACACGGCCATCGCACGGGCGCTACGCCAAAGACCATAAAAAAAGGCCAGAGCTTTTTCAAGCTCCAGCCCTTTATTTTCGTGCGCAAGCAGCTATTTATTCAATAGCATTTTGTCCTGAAAATCAGGCAGCCAGCTTGGCTTTGGCCTGCTCAACAATAGCACCGAAAGCAGCGCTGTCATGAATGGCCATATCAGACAGAACCTTGCGGTCAATCTCGATACCGGCTTTTTTCAGGCCATTGGCGAATTGGCTGTAGGTCAGGCCAAATGAACGGCTTGCAGCATTGATACGGGCGATCCACAGACGGCGGAACACACGTTTTTTGTTACGACGGTCACGGTAGGCATATTGCCCAGCCTTCATTACCGCTTCTTTGGCGATACGGAAGACGTTACCGCGGCGACCGCGAAAACCTTTTGCAAGAACGAGAATTTTTTTGTGGCGGGCGCGAGCCGTTACACCACGTTTGACGCGAGGCATGTATTACTCCTTGTTCGTCGTTAATTAAATGCCACGGCCTGGCAGCATCTGCGCCATGTGACCCATATTGGTCTCATGAACAGCGACTGAACCACGCAATTGACGTTTGTTTTTGGTGGTCTTCTTGGTCAGAATGTGACGCTTGAAGGCCTGACCGCGCTTGACGGTACCACCTGGACGAACTCGGAAACGCTTTTTAGCGCCGCTCTTGGTCTTCATTTTGGGCATATACATGCTCCTTTTGATTTGTGCTCGTGAGGCGCTGCAAAACTTTCGCAAACTTGATGGCCCCGAGCCACTTGTTGGCAGCCAGTTTTAACACTGACCACCTTGCGCGTCGGTTTTTACACCTTCACTTTTGGAAGACCTGCTTGTCGCTGATCTTCTCAGGAACACTTTTAAATGCTCCTTTATGGCTTGTTGGTCAACACCAACAAACCTTTGTTTTTAAAAAAGCGCTATTCGCTCAGGTTGAAGAGGACTGAGCGGCTTCTGAAGAGGCCTTGGGGGCCGCCTTCTTGCGACCCGGGGCAATCATCATCACCATTTGCCGGCCTTCAAGCTTGGGGAACTGCTCCACCAAGATCAAATCAGCCAACTCGTCGCGAATACGTGCCAGCAAGGCCAAGCCCAATTCCTGGTGGGTAATTTCCCGGCCGCGAAAGCGCAGGGTAATCTTGCACTTATCGCCATCTTCCAGGAAGCGCTTGATATTGCGCAGCTTGATGTTGTAGTCACCATCATCAGTACCGGGACGGAACTTGACTTCCTTGACCTCAATTACTTTTTGCTTGGACTTCGCTTCGGCCGCTTTTTTCTGCTCGGCATACTTGAATTTGCCGTAGTCCATGAGCCTGCACACAGGTGGTACGGCCGTGGGCGAGATCTCAACCAGATCCACATCCGCCTCACCCGCCAGTCGGAGTGCTTCCATCAGGCTAACAACACCTAAAGGCTCATTGTCCGGTCCGGTCAGGCGTACTTCAGGAGCCATGATTTCACGATTCAAGCGATGCTTGCGTTCTTCACGGTGGCGACGGTCACGAAATTCTGTAGCGATGGTGCGAATCCTTTAATATTTGCTATAAAAGCTATAGCAGCTTTAGCCCATCCAGCAGGGACACAGGAGTTGATTCATCAAAAATTAATGAGAATCAGGATTTTTGTGCAATGTCGGAAGCGATTTGCTCGGCAAATGACTCAATTGACATTACGCCAAGGTCTTTGTTACCGCGGGCACGCACTGAAACTGCGCCTGCGGCCATCTCTTTGTCGCCTACGACAAGAATATAGGGCTGCTTCTGCAATGAGTGCTCGCGTATTTTATACGTGATTTTCTCGTTACGTAAGTCAAGATTGACCCTAAGACCTTGACTCTGCAGCGTTTTAGCAACTTTTCGTGCGTAATCGGCTTGCGAATCGGTAATTGTGAGTACGGAAACCTGCTCTGGCGCCAGCCAGGTGGGCAGTGCGCCGGCGTGTTCTTCGATCAAAATCCCGATGAATCGCTCCAGGCTGCCGACAATTGCCCGGTGCAGCATGACCGGGCGATGCCGAGCGCCGTCTTCACCGACATACTCTGCATCTAGCCGTTCAGGCATGGAGAAATCGACCTGAATCGTGCCGCACTGCCACTGCCGGCCAATCGCATCTTTCAGGGTGTATTCGATCTTTGGGCCGTAAAACGCGCCCTCGCCCGGCGAGATTTCAAATTCGCAGCCTGAAGCGCGCAGGCTTTCAATCAGTGCGGCCTCGGCCTTGTCCCAGCTTTCATCAGAGCCGATGCGGGCTTCGGGCCGGGTGGCGACTTTGTAGATGATATTTTTAAAGCCGAAGTCGGTATAGACCTTTTGCAGCAGCGTCGTGTAGTCAACGCACTCTTTCAAAATCTGGTCTTCGGTGCAAAAAATGTGGCCATCGTCCTGCGTAAAACCGCGCACGCGCATGATGCCGTGTAGTCCTCCGGTCGGCTCGTTGCGGTGGCACTGGCCGAATTCGCCGTAACGCAACGGCAAATCGCGGTAGCTCTTGATGCCTTGCTTGAAAATCAGGATGTGACCGGGACAGTTCATGGGCTTGAGGGCGAAATCGCGCTTTTCGCTCTCGGTCGTGAACATGTTGTCGCGGTATTTGTCCCAGTGCCCGGTTTTTTCCCATAAGGTCTTGTCCAGCAGTTGCGGGCCTTTGACTTCCTGGTAGCCATTGTCCTGGTAGACCTTGCGCATGTACTGCTCAACGCCCTGCCAGATCGTCCAGCCCTTGGGATGCCAAAAAACCAGACCCGGCGAATGGTCGTCAATATGAAACAGGTCGAGTTCCTTGCCCAGCTTGCGGTGATCGCGCTTGTCGGCCTCTTCCAGCATGGTCAGGTACTGTTGCAGCTCGTCTTTGGTGGCCCAAGCCGTTCCGTAAATGCGCTGCAGCATCTCGTTGCGGTGATCGCCGCGCCAGTAAGCGCCGGCCACCTTCATGAGTTTGAAAAATTTCAGCTTGCCGGTGCTCGGCACGTGGGGGCCACGGCACAAATCTTCAAAATCGCCCTCGCGGTACAGCGACACATCTTCATTCGCAGGAATGCTGGCGATGATCTCGGCCTTGTAATGCTCGCCAATGCTTTTGAAATGCGCCACGGCTTCGTCGCGCGGCAACACGCGTCGGGTGACGGGTTCATCTTTGGCGACAAGTTCGGTCATGCGCTTTTCAATCGCCACCAGATCTTCCGGCGTGAACGGGCGCTTGTAGGAAAAATCGTAGAAAAATCCGTTTTCAATCACCGGCCCGATGGTGACCTGCGCTTCGGGGAACAGTTCCTTGACGGCATATGCCAGCAAGTGCGCGGCGCTGTGACGAATCAGTTCCAGACCGTCAGCATCTTTGGCTGTGATGATGGAAACCGCGCTGTCTTGACTGATAAGAAAGCTGGTATCGACCAGCTTGCCGTCGACCTTGCCGCCCAGCGCCGCTTTGGCCAGGCCGGTGCCGATGGACGCGGCGACTTCAGCCACGGTGACGGCTTGAGGGTAGTCGCGTTTGGAACTGTCAGGAAGCGTGATTTGGATCATGGTGTCGAGAACAAAAATGAGAAAGCGCGGACTGGCCGCGCTTTAAAACTAAAAACCGGGATAGCGCAATTTTACGCCGCCCCCGGATTGGGCTTCAGATCAGTGGAACTGCTCTTCTTCGGTCGAGCCGGTCAACGCAGTGACGCTGGACTTGCCGCCCTGGATCACGGTGGTCACTTCGTCGAAGTAACCGGTGCCGACTTCCTGCTGGTGCGACACAAAAGTGTAGCCACGACCGCGCGCTGCGAACTCTGGCTCTTGCACTTTTTCGATGTACGCCGTCATGCCGCGTGCCACGTAGTCCTGTGCCAGGTCGAACATGTTGTACCACATGGAATGGATGCCAGCCAGCGTGATGAACTGGTACTTGTAACCCATGGCGCCGAGCTCTTTCTGGAACTTGGCAATGGTCGCGTCGTCCAGGTTTTTCTTCCAGTTGAACGATGGCGAGCAGTTGTACGCCAGCATTTTTCCGGGGTGAACGGCATGCACGGCATCAGCGAATTTCTTGGCGAATTCGAGGTCAGGCGTGCCGGTTTCGCACCACACCAGATCGGCGTAATGGGCGTAGGCCACGGCGCGCGAAATCGCTTGGTCCATGCCTTTTTTGGTCTTGTAGAAGCCTTCAGCGGTGCGCTCGCCAGTGATGAAAGGCTTGTCGTTCTCGTCGTAATCGCTGGTCAGCAAGTCGGCAGCTTCTGCGTCGGTACGGGCAATCACCAGGGTAGGCACGCCGCAAACGTCAGCGGCCATGCGGGCAGCGATGAGCTTTTGGCAGGCTTCTGCCGTAGGCACCAGCACTTTGCCGCCCATGTGGCCGCATTTTTTGACGGAAGCCAGCTGGTCTTCAAAGTGAACGCCTGCCGCACCGGAATGGATCATGGCCTTCATCAGCTCGAACGCGTTCAGCACGCCACCGAAACCGGCTTCAGCATCGGCCACGATCGGCGCGAAGTTGTCGACGTAACCGTCGTCGCCTGCGTCAATGCCCTTGGAGTGCTGGATTTCGTCGGCACGGCGGAAGGTGTTGTTGATGCGCTCGACGACTTTTGGCACTGAATCGACTGGGTACAGCGACTGGTCAGGGTACATGGCGGCGTAGCCGTTGTTGTCGGCGGCAACTTGCCAGCCCGACAGGTAAATCGCCTTGACGCCGGCTTTCACCTGCTGCATGGCCTGGCCGCCGGTCAGTGCGCCGAGGCAGTTGACGTAAGGCTCGTTGTTCACCAGGTTCCAGAGCTTTTCTGCGCCACGGCGGGCCAGTGTGTGCTCGATGGGGAAAGAGCCGCGCAAGCGAACCACGTCGGCAGCGCTGTAGCCGCGCTTGATGCCCTTCCAGCGGGGGTTGGTGGCCCAGTCTTTTTCGAGGGCAGCAATTTGCTGTTCGCGGCTGAGTTGTTCGGTGAGGCTTTGTGGCATGGTGAACTCCGTAGGTTGAAAATATGTGCCTTGATTCTAAGTCTTCTAGAAGACTCTATGCATCTCTTATGTCTTATATAAGACAAAAATAAATATCAATGAAATCAACGGCTTATCATGAAATTTTCTTTATGTGAAATTAATTTTCGTGTATGAAAAAATTATCTTGCAGTGCAGCAATTATATTTTTCATATAACGAAAAACAAATTCTAGATTGTGAAATATTTACACGGAAATGTACTCAAATTTTCGCGGCAACTTCTTTACGGTATCGAGTCCAGTCGCCACACGAAATCAGCGGCATGCGCGCCATGCCCGCCATGCGCGCAGGCGCAACCTCATAAACAAGACAAAGAATATTTTTTAGGGTTGTCTCTACAGGCTGGAGATGGAAATTTTCCCTTGAGGCCAGTTGTACTTCTATCTCACGCTTGAAGTATTCACCCGTTTGCTGCGGCCAGACCTCTTCGATTTCATCCAGAATGCGTTCAAGTTCAGGGGTAATTTCATAAATCTCTCCCTGAATCCAACGCGGTCCGCCCAGTACGGCACCGGGATAGGAACCCAGGTCGTACATCAAGCCCTGCACACGGGCAGCGCCCACCCTGCGTGGCGCAGGAAGCAAACGGTTGATGTCGCGCTCTTCACCTTGGCGCAAGGTACCGTAAACAAAAACATGACGGATACCGTTTGCATTCATGCTTTGAAAACTCCAGGTTTTGCTTGAAAAAGCATGATTTCACACTATTTTTGGCCGCTATTTCAGCCTCGCCAACTACCTTGCTGCAAGTTTTCACAACCGCCGCTCCAGTTTAATGAACCGTTCGGTGACTGATGCTTTTCTGCAGTCAACCTGTATTTGGTAGTGAGGCATACAGCGCGATGCGCGCTGATACTGGATGCAGTGCAGTTGTTTCTACTCGTTTGGCTGCGGTACGGATAGATTGTGTAGATCGAAAAATCCTGCCAACAGAATCACGATGCACGGCCAAACCAGCAAAGTCCGAACTGGCGTTTTACCGCATCTGTGTTACGTTTCTACGCCCACATCGAAGAAGTCGATGGCTACCGTACCTGGCAGCGCAAAAGCTTGCCAGCCATAAACAATCTGTCCAGACCAAAATTTTCAAAGTCGATGAACACGAAATTGCTTCATGACAAACACCCCGAGCCGTCCACGCGCGCCATGGTTGCGCTGGGTGACTACCAGCCGCCGGCGATGCCCACTGAAGATTCGCTGCGCAGGTTTTGGAAGCGGGTCAAGCAGCGCATTAAAAGCCTCAGGCAATCGAAATCCGAGCCTGTGCTGCCCGCAAGAAAATTTGAATCGGCAACGTTCAAAGCGCTCGACGAAGTAGCGGGCCCGCCCGCCTGCGGGCCTTTGCTTGATGACTTCGATGAAGCGGTTAGCGCCTGGTACACAGACCCCAAAGGATTGCGTCATTACCTGGTCGTGCTGCCACCTTGCGACCATCACGATGTGATCGGCGAGTGGGCACTGTTGCGTGGCCATACCGTGCTTGATGCGCCGCCCCGCCACCGTGTGCACGAGGCGCAATCAATCCGTTTTCCTGAAGCAGAAAACGACACGCTGCTGGTGATTCCAAAACTTGAACAATGGTTTTTGCGGCATCGCAATGGCCTGGACTGCATCAAGGCACTTTTTGCAGAACTGGCTGACGCCAGGCATCGCTGTGTGATTGGCTGCAACAGCTGGGCATGGGCTTTTTTAGTGAAATCCGCAGGGGCCGGGCTGATACTGCCACAACCCATGAGTTTTGCCCCTTTCGATGCGTTGCGCCTGCAGGAATGGTTCAGCAAACTGGCTTCGCAAGACAAGCGAGGCCAAGTGGTGTTCAGGCTGGCCAGCAACGGCTCTGATGCTTTGCAAAAAAATGACGACGGCCATTTAAACAATAGCTATCTGGAACAACTCGCTTCGCACAGCCGAGGTATTCCCTGGGTGGCCTGGCACAAGTGGCGCCAATCCTTGCGCACCCACCTTGACGCTGACGCACCGTCTGTCAGCGTCACCGAAAAAGACCACCTCACTTTGTGGATAACCGAGGACGAAGACGCCTCGTTGCCCATAGATTTGCCGTTGCCGCTCGACGACCAGGAAAACGGGCTGCTGGTTTTGCATGCGCTTCTCATGCACGGCGCTTTGAGCAGCGCCGAACTGGCAGCCGTGCTGCCTGCGCCTGCAGGAACAGGCTTGATTACAGCGCTGATTCGAGCCGGCTTTATTGAAAAAGACGGCGATTTTCTGGTGCCGCAGGCGGGTACTTATCCGGCCATGCGCAGCGCCTTGAAGTCAGCGGGTTTTCCGCTGGGAAGGATCTGACCATGGCAGCGGCCAATGAAGGGCACGAAAAAGCAGCCCAGCTTATCAATGACCTGCAAGACATCAGCTTTACCAAGGTCGGCTTGATCATTGCCTGCACCTGGCTGTCCATCATGCTGGCACACAAAATCTTTCCCTATCTGGCAGAAAAAGGCCCGAGCCAGCTGCGCTTGTACCTGCTGGGCGCAGTGCCCGTGATCCGGCTGCTGCTGCTGGTTGTGGCGCTGCTGTGGCTGATTCCTATCGTGTTCAACATCACGTTCCAGAACTTTCTGGTGATTTTTGGCGCAGCCAGCGTGGCCATCGGTTTTGCCTTCAAGGACTACGTGAGCAGTCTGATTGCGGGGGTCGTGGCTATTTTTGAACGCCCCTACCGGCCGGGCGACTGGATTGAAATTGACGGCAACTACGGCGAAGTGCGCGCAGTCGGCATGCGTGCCGTCGAGGTATGCACACTGGACGACAACATTGTCTACATCCCGCACGAAAAAATCTGGCAACACAACATTTCCAACTCCAACGATGGGGCACGCACGCTGATGTGCGTGGCTTCTTTCTATCTGCACCCCGCCCACGACGCCCAAAGTGTGAGCCAGGCCTTGCAGGAAGTGGCGCTGACCAGCGCCTATCTTGACTACCACAAGCCAGTGCGTGTGACGCTGGCAGAAACGGCCTGGGGAACGCATTACAAACTCAGGGCCTATCCGTTCGATATGCGCGACCAGTCCAGCTTCATCAGTGACCTGACCCTGCGCGGCAAGCTGGCCATTGCCGAAGCGGGCGGCAAGGAAAGCACCGTCCCGGCAGCGGCCATCACACCCTCTTGAGTCGCTCAGGTCTTGCAAGTCGCCCTTGCGCCTAATAATCCACGCCATGAACCGTCTAACCGCTTATGCCTGCCTTGCCCTCAGTATGTCGTTGGTCGGTAGTTATGTGGCGCTGTCCAAGCCACTGGTCGCTGTGTTGCCGGTTTTTTTGCTCGCCTGGCTGCGGTTTGGAATCGGCGGCATGGCGATGCTGCACTGGTTGAAAAAGCCTGCCCATGAAATTCCGATGAGCGGACAGACCCAAAAACTACTGTTTCTGGAGTCCTTTCTGGGCAATTTTTTGTTTTCAATCTGCATGCTGTTTGGCGTCAGCATGACCAGCGCGGTGGCAGCCGGCGTCATCATGGCGGCGATTCCGGCGGCAGTCGCCGTGATGAGCTGGTTGTTTCTGCGCGAACGCATCGGGCTGCGGGTGTGGGCGTCGGTGGCTTGCGCCGTTATTGGCATCGGGCTGGTTTCGCTATCAAAAAATGAGCTGGTAGCGCCCGTGCAGCATGCGCTAGAGGCCGATTTGGCTTCAAAAAACGCCTGGATTGGCAATTTTTTGCTGGTGGGAGCGGTTTTATGCGAAGCCGCCTATGCGGTGATTGGCAAAAAGCTGACCGGCGTGCTCAGCCCGAAACGCATCACGGCGCTGATCAACCTCTGGGGATTTGCGCTGGTCACGCCGATGGGCTTGTGGATGGCCTGGGGTTTTGACTTTGCCGCCGTGGCCCCGTCCAGCTGGATGCTGCTGCTGTTTTACGCGCTGGCTGCCAGCGTGTGGACGGTCTGGCTCTGGATGACCGGGCTGAAAACCATTCCCGCCAATCAGGCTGGCGTGTTCACCGTGCTGCTGCCGGTCAGTGCCGCAGCCGTCGGCGTACTGGTGCTGGGCGAAACACTGAACGGCACGCAGATCGGCGCTTTTGCCATTGCCCTGGCTGGCGTGCTGCTGGCGACCTTGCCGCAGCGCGGCGTGCGGGAAGCTATTCCTGAGACCGGGCTGCACTGATATCACGGTCCTGCCCTTCGTGACGGCGTCTCATCGACAGGCTGTCGCTGATGATGCTCAGCGACACCGCAGCAATACATCAGCGTCGCGACCGTATAAATCGACGGATTCACGCCTCAGCGGAAATTACTGAAAGTCACTTGCTTCAGGGACGCGATGCCCATCGCCTGAATCACTTTGGGCTGGTCGATGAAAACAAGGCTTTGTACTGCTCGCGCAACAGGTTTTTTTGCACCTTGCCCATGGTGTTGCGCGGCAGTTCGCTGACGATGAAGCATTGCTTGGGCACCTTGAAGTTGGCCAGCCTGGCTTTCATGTCGGCCAAAATCTGCGCCCCGTCCAGCACCGCGCCGGGCTTGGCAATCACCACGACCACGCCAACCTCGCCAAAGTCAGGGTGCGGCACGCCGACCACTGCGCTTTCAGCCACGCCGGGCAGCTCGTTGATGTAGCCCTCGATCTCGGCGGGGTAGACGTTGTAGCCGCCGCTGATGATCAGGTCTTTGCTGCGCCCGACGATGGTGATGTAGCCGTCCGCGTCAATCCGGCCCACGTCGCCGGTCTTGAAATAGCCGTCAGCCGTGAATTCTTCTGCTGTTTTCTCGGGCATGCGCCAGTAGCCCTGAAACACATTCGAGCCTTTGACCTGGATGTTGCCGATTTCCCCGACGGGCACAGGCTGGCCGTCGTCGCCCTGCACCCGCAAGCTCACGCCCGGCAGCGCAAAGCCGACGGTGCCGCCGCGCCGCTCGCCGCCTTGGTAGGGGTTGGAAGTCAGCATGGCGGTTTCGCTCATGCCGTAACGCTCCAAAATAGTCTGGCCAGTACGCGCCTGCCATTCATTGAACGTTTCGATCAGCAGCGGCGCTGAACCGGCGACAAACAGGCGCATGTTGCGGCAGGCGTCTCGCTGCAAACCGGGCTCGGCGAGCAAACGCACATACAGCGTCGGCACGCCCATAAACACCGTAGCTTCAGGCAGTTTTTCCACCACTTTTTTGGCGTCGAACTTTGACAGCCAGATCATCTTGCTGCCGTTGATCAGCGCGCCGTGAATGGCAACGAATAAGCCGTGGACATGAAAAATCGGCAATGCGTGAATCAGCACATCGCCTTGTGTCCAGCCCCAGTAGTCCTTCAACACCAGCGCATTGCTCAGCAGATTGCCGTGCGACAGCATCGCGCCCTTGCTGCGGCCGGTGGTGCCGCTGGTGTACAAAATGGCCGCCAGGTCATCGGCCTGCCGGACTGCCACTTCATGCTGGTCGCTGCAATGCGCGGCGCGGTCCAGCAGCGAGCCGGTGCGGTCGTCATTGAGGGTAAAGACATTTTGCGTGCCGGCCTTGAACGCCAGCTTGCTGAGCCAGCCGAAATTGGCGCTGCTGCAAACCACCACCGCAGGCTCTGCATTGCCGATGAAATAGTCCATCTCGGCACTTTGGTAGGCGGTGTTTAGCGGTAAAAACACGTAGCCGGCGCGCAAGGTCGCCAGGTAAAGCACCATCGCCTCGACCGATTTTTCAATCTGCACGGCGACGCGCGCGCCGTCGGGCAGCTTGAGCGACTGCAGCAAATTGGCCATCATAGCGGTGCTGCGCTCCAGGTCGCGCCACGAATACAGCAGGCCGTTGTCGGTTTCAATCGCCAAGTCATCAAGCGCAGCAGGGAAGGCAGCACGCAGCGCGGCAAACAGGTTGGGGTTGTTCATGGGATGGGAAATTTCAAAAAAAATGGTCCGCCGTCATTCAGGACGTGAAGACGGGCGGGCGCTTGTCGAGGAAGGCGGCAATGCCCTCCCGGTGTTCTTCAGAAGCCGCATAGTCATAAGCGGTCGCTATTAAATTTATAGCTGGCAGCGCAGGAGGGACATGCGCAAGCGCCCGAAATGATGCTTTATTGAGGCGTGCAGCCTGCGGCGCAAGCTGGCAGATCCACCGAACGCGCTCCTGGACCGCTGCGCTGACCTCAGACGCCGCCACGACCTGGTTCAAAAAACCGCGCTGTTTCATCTCGCCAGCATCCAGCACGGCGGCTGACAGCAGCATTTCGCGCGCCGTCAGTTCACCCACCGCACGCATGACCAGTGCCGCTTCGCGCGGTGCCATTGGAAAACCCAGCTTTGCAATGGGTGCGCCAAAACGGGCCGTGTCGGCGGCAATGCGGATGTCGCAGCAACTGGCTATCTCGACGCCTGCGCCCATGCAATTGCCCTCGATCTGCGCCACGATGGGCACATCGCAATCGAGCATCGCCTGCAAGCCGCCCCAGACATCGTTTTCATGGAAATCGCGCAGGCTGGCTTCCTGAAACCGGAAACCGGCATATTCAGAAATATCGCCGCCGGCGCAAAAGTGGCCGTTTTCACCCTGAACCCGCACGCAGCGCACATCTCGGCGCTGCTGGATGGCTTCAAAAGCAGCGCGCAACTCGCGCCACATCACACGCGACATGGCGTTGAACTTGCCTGCATGCGACAAGGTGACCGTGGCCAGCGCAGCAGAAACCTCAAAAAAAACAGCACCACTCATCGAATCCATCTCTTCCAGAAAATGTCAGGCGAAGCCGCCACGGCTGCGCATCAGCAGCGGCCCCACAAAGTGAGGAGCAAGCGGGAAATTCCACCAGCAGGGGCCGCGGAACTGGCTTTGCCAGGCCGCAGGCGCAGAGGCCCCCTCGGGGGGCAGCGAACCACACGCAGTGGGGAGCGTGGGGGCAACACTATTCCAGACTGGCGCCGGACGCCTTGACCACGGCGGCCCAGCGCTTGACTTCGGCGTTGACGAACGCGCCAAACTGCGCCGGTGTCAGGTTACCGAACTCGGCGCCGTTGCTGGCCCAGATGGTTTTGAGCTCATCGGTGGCGGCCACTTTGCGCAGGTCTTCCACAATGCGCGTCTGCACATCGGCGGGCGTGCCTTTGGGCGCCCACATGCCGTACCAGGTGGTCACGGTGTAATCAGGCAGGCCGAGTTCAGCGGCACACGGCACGTCGGGAAACGCCGGGTTGCGCTTGGCGCCCGACACCATCAGCGCCTTGATGCGGCCGCCCTTGATGTGCGCCGCAGACGAGCCCAGGCCGTCAAACACCATGTCCACATTGCCCGCGATCAAGTCTTGCAAGGCAGGCCCCGCGCCCCGGTAAGGGATGTGCGTGATGAAGGTGTTGGTCTGCTGCTTGAACAGCTCGCCGGCCAGGTGGTGCGACGTGCCCGCGCCTGCCGAGCCGTAGTTGAAGCGGCCCGGCTTGCTGCGTACCTGCGCCAGAAAAGCCTTGAAATCGCCCGGAATGTTCTTCGGGTTGACCACCAGCACCTGCGGCACATTGGCCATCAGCGCCAGCGGCACAAAGTCTTTTTCAATGTTGTAGTCGAGCTTCGGGTACATCGACGGCGCAATCGCATGGTGGACGGCGCCCATGAACAGCGTGTAGCCATCGGGCTGTGCCTTGGCGGCAATGCTGGCGCCCAGTGTGCCGCCCGCGCCGCCCCGGTTGTCGATGATGAGCTGCTTGCCGGTCAGCTTGGCAAACTGCGACGACAGCGGACGCGCAAAGGCATCGGTGCCGCCACCGGCCGGAAACGGCACGATCACCGTCACCGGCTTGACCGGCCAGGCCGACTGCGCCTGGCTGCCCAAGGAAACGGCGGCCAGGCTGGCAGCGGCAAATTGCAACAAGCTGCGGCGGCTGCCGTTTTCAAACTCAAAATTCATCTTGTCTCCTGATTGTTGTTAACGCGAGCGTGTGCAGGGCGCACCTTCAAATATACAAATCCTGAATGCCGGTGGATACCGGGACTTTCCCCTGCGCCAGCAGGGCGCGGTGCTTGTCCAGGCGCTTGAGGTCGTACAGGTAATTCACCATCAGGCCATGCGCTTGCTTGAGGCCTTTGGGCGACGGGTCGGCGGCCCAGTTCAGGCGTTCCACGCGCGCGCCATTGCCCAGGTGAAACCGCGCCACTGCATCGAGCGGCTTGCCGTCTTTCAGCCCCTGCCCCAGGTAATGGGCGGCGCACTGCAGCAGCAACTGGCGCGCCAGCGATTTTTCAGGCAGCGCCAGCGGGCTTTCAATGGCGGCCAAAAAATTGGCGGACGTGACTGGCTCGACGGCCAGCTCTTGGCCCAGCGCCTTGCGCTCCTTGTCGGCCAGCTGATCGAGCAAGTCGGCAGCGTTCTTGCCCAGCCAACTGCGAAAGCCCGGAATCGGCGACAGCGTGGCAAACACCTTGAGCTTGGGAAACTCTTCCTTGAGCGTTTCCACCACGCGCTTGATCAGCGAGTCGCCAAAACTCACGCCGCGCAAACCGGGCTGGGTGTTGCTGATCGAGTAAAAAATAGCGGTGATCGCCTTATCCAGGTCTGACGCAGCCGCATGTTCGTCGAGCAGCGGCATGATGTCGTCGGCCATCTCGTCTACCAAGGCCACCTCGACAAAGATCAGCGGCACGCCGGGCAACCGCGCGTGAAAAAACCCGTAGCAACGCCGGTCGCTGTCAAGGCGGTTTTTGACATCGGCCCAGCTCTTGATGTCATGCACGGCTTCGTACTGGATCAGCTTTTCAATCAATGACGCTGGCGAATCCCAGCTGATGCGGCGCAAGTCCAGAAAGCCGACATCAAACCAGGTCGAAAACATGTATTCCAGCTCGACATCCAGCGCCATCAGGCGTTTGTCGGCCTTCAAAAAAGGCAGCATTTCGGCCCGCATGTCCACCAAAAACCGAACGCCCTCCGGGTACACGCTAAAGCGCTGCAGCAGCCGGCGGCGCGGCGAGACGGTGGCGCGGCGGTAATGCACTTCGGCCACGGCCTCATCGGGCGTCCCGACAGCAGCGGCAAACCGGACTTGCGCTTCTTTGGTTTTTTGCACATCGGCGACAAAAATCTCGCTCATCAGCAGCCACATGTCGCACCGCTGATCGAGCGGCGCGATGGCATACCAGGCGGCCACGTCCATGGCGCGCCGCCCGCCTTCAATTTCACTCACGCGCGGGTCAACGATGGCCTGCAGCGCCTCCAGGCAGCGGCGCAACAGGCGGGGCGACAAGGCTTCGCCCTCCTGGCGCAGCGTGGCTTCGAGCCGCACTTGAATGGAACGCGCGGCCAGCGTGTCTTTGGCTGCAGTTTTTGTTCCTGATTTGATAGCAGCTTGCGCAGGTAGTTCTTGCGCATCCGCCTGTTTTGGCTTGGAAACAGCGGTTGGCAGGAGCCGGGAAACATTGCGGCCAATCCAGTTATCGCTGTTCATGCTTGACTCCGGCTTGCCGCTTTCAGCGCGACCAGGATGACCTGCTGCGTGCTGGCAACTTTTGCAGGGGGAAAACGACAGGCAGGATGCATGGCATGAACTCCTTGATGCGGGGGAAAATCCGCGTATTTCCAGCATTGAGCCGGCGTTGTGCAGGCGCTTGGGGAAATTGCAATTCGCTATTAAATGAATAGCTGCTTGCGCCCGTGCTATATGCGCATGGTACGGTTCGAGGCCAAAATCCAGAGCCAGATACCGGCGGCGATCATCGGGATGCACAGCCATTGGCCCATGCTCATGCCCAGCGCCAGAATGCCCAGGAAATCATCCGGCTCGCGATAGAACTCGGCGATGAAGCGGAACACGCCATAGCCGACCAGGAAAGCGCCCGAAACCTGGCCCATCTTGCGCGGTTTGCGCGCATACAGCCACAGCAACACGAACAGCAGCAGCCCTTCCATCAGGAACTGATACACCTGCGACGGGTGACGCGGCAGCATGGAGCCGCTGTGCGGAAACACCATGCCCCACGGCAAGTCAGGCGCGCTGAAACGGCCCCACAACTCGCCATTGATGAAGTTGCCCACGCGCCCTGCGGCAAGGCCGGTCGGCACGCAAGGCGCGATGAAGTCCATCACCTGCAGCCAGGGCCGCTGGCGCGAACGCGCAAACCACAGCTGCGACGCCAGCACACCCAGCATGCCGCCATGAAAACTCATGCCGCCTTGCCAGATGTAGAAAATCTCCAGCGGATGGCTGAGGTAATAACCGGGTTTGTAAAACAGGCAATACCCTAGGCGCCCGCCAATCACCACGCCCATGACACCGAGGAACAAGATGTCCTCAATGTCCTTGGTAGACCAGGCACCGGGGCCGGTGATGGACGCATAGGGTTCGTGGCGCAGGCGCAGGCTGGCCAGAAAGAAGAACAGGCCAAAGGCGGCCAGATACGTCAGGCCGTACCAGTGAATGGCAAGTGGGCCCAACTGGAGCGCAACAGGATTAATTTCGGGATGGATGAGCATGGGTTGCCATTGTGCATGCAAGCCGTGACCTTATTGAAGGCCGCCACTCTTAACGCTGCGCCCGCTGGTTCTCAAGGGCAGGTTTCATGCTCAAACCAGTTGCTGCGCCGCACAGCAGCGCACGCGCATTAAAGCCCGGCAGCCGGCTTTGGCATGGCGCAAAACCAAACCTGGCTACATCCATGACCGCTCACCCGGCAAAAGCCATGAAGCGCAGCAACGCCGGACTGGCGGCCCCGGCAGACCAGACCAGGCTGGTTTCGCAACCCGGCACCGCCCGCTCCTTGCTCCCGGTGACTTTCCGGTAAACCACGCCCGGCCTTTGAAACTGCCGCACGCTGTCGGGCACCCAGGCCACGCCAATGCCGGCAGAAACCAGGTTGACGATGGTTTGCATCTGGATGGCCTCTTGGGCCACTTGCGGCAAGTAGCCGGCGGTGTGGTACATCGCAAAAATCGCGTCGTACAGCGACGGCAAGATGCGGCGCGGAAAAATCACCAGTGGCTGGTGCAGCAAGTCCTTCAAGGTCAGGTTGACGCGGCTGGCCAGCTCGCTTTGCTCGGGCACGGCCAGCACCAGCGGGTCGCGTGCAATGCGCTGGCAGGTCAGGCCGGGCGGCGCAAAACCGGGCGAATGCAGTATGAAGCCGGCATCGATTTCCCCGCGCGCCAAGGCTTCGAGCTGGACATCGCCGGTGGCTTCGATCAGTTCCAGCTGAACCTTGGGATGCTGCTCGCGAAAGCTGCGCACCCAGCGCGGAAGCAAGTCAAACCCGACCGTTGACACAAACGCCAGCCGCAAACGCCCGGCTTCGCCGTCTGCACTGGCGCGCGCAAACACCGGCAGCGCTGCGGCGCGG
Source organism: Polaromonas sp. CG_9.5 (assembly GCF_035984465.1). Classification (NCBI taxonomy): domain Bacteria; kingdom Pseudomonadati; phylum Pseudomonadota; class Betaproteobacteria; order Burkholderiales; family Comamonadaceae; genus Polaromonas; species Polaromonas sp. CG_9.5. The sequence goes on along the minus strand of NZ_JAXCHR010000022.1, from coordinate 19,040 downwards.
GCCAGCAAGTCGCGCGCTTCAGGCATCAGCGCCGCGCCAGCCGGCGTGAGTTGCACACTGCGCTTGGTGCGGTCAAAAAGCTTGACCGCCAGCGCCACTTCCAGCTGGGCAATCGCCTGCGTCAGCGGCGGCTGCGTCATGTTCAGTCGTTGCGCGGCCCGGCTGAAATGCAGCTCTTCCGCCACGGCCAAAAACTGCCGCCACAGCCGAAGTTCAATCAGGGGCGGATGTCTGGCGGGGCTCAAACTGTCTTTTTTCATATGTCAAACATATTAATCCAGCCTGAAAAATGGATTAGAAAGAATCAATCAAAGCGCGGATACTGGGCGCTTCGATCAAACCCCTCATTTTTTCTTCGCGCTTGGTTGCTTTTCAACGGCCAAGCGCACAACTCATCAAGGCAAGCCCATGCAAACCAACGATCTCGCCATCAACCGCCGCTCGGCCAATATCACCGAAGGCAAATCCCGCGCACCCAACCGCTCGATGTACTACGCCATGGGCTACGAAGAAGGCGACTTCAAAAAGCCCATGATCGGCGTGGCCAACGGCCACAGCACCATCACGCCGTGCAACAGCGGCCTGCAAAAACTGGCCGATGCGGCGATTGACGCCATTGAAGAAGCCGGCGGCAATGCGCAGGTGTTCGGCACGCCGACGATTTCCGACGGCATGGCCATGGGCACCGAAGGCATGAAATATTCGCTGGTCAGCCGGGAAGTCATCTCGGATTGCATCGAAACCTGCGTGCAGGGCCAGTGGATGGACGGCGTGCTGGTGATTGGCGGCTGCGACAAGAACATGCCCGGCGGCCTGATGGGCATGCTGCGCGCGAACGTGCCGGCCATTTTTGTCTATGGCGGCACGATTTTGCCCGGCCATTACAAGGGCAAAGACCTGAACATCGTCAGCGTGTTTGAAGCCGTCGGCGAAAACGCCGCCGGCCGCATGAGCGATGAAGACCTGCTGCAAATCGAACGCCGCGCCATTCCCGGCACCGGCAGCTGCGGCGGCATGTACACCGCCAACACCATGTCCAGCGCGTTCGAGGCGCTGGGTATTTCGCTGCCCTACTCCAGCACCATGGCCAATCCGCATGACGAAAAAGTCAACTCGGCCAAGGAGTCGGCCCGGGTGCTGATTGAAGCCGTCAAGAAAGACATCAAGCCGCGCGACATCGTGACCAAAAAGTCCATCGAAAACGCGGTGGCGGTCATCATGGCCACCGGCGGCTCGACCAATGCCGTACTGCACTTTCTGGCCATCGCGCACGCCGCTGGCGTGGAATGGACGATTGACGACTTTGAGCGCGTGCGCCAAAAAACCCCGGTGCTGTGCAACCTCAAACCTTCGGGCGAGTACCTAGCGGTCGACCTGCACCAGGCGGGCGGCATTCCGCAAGTCATGAAAATGCTGCTGGTGGCCGGCCTGCTGCACGGCGACTGCATCACGATTTCGGGCCAGACGATTGCTGAAACCCTCAAGGATGTGCCCGATGCGCCGCGCGCCGACCAGGACGTGATCCGCCCCATCGACAAGCCCATGTACGCCCAAGGCCACCTCGCCATCCTGAAAGGCAACCTGTCACCCGAAGGCTGCGTCGCCAAAATCACCGGTCTGAAAAACCCGGTCATGACCGGCCCGGCGCGGGTGTTTGATGACGAGCAGTCGGGCCTCAAAGCAATTCTGGACGGCAAGATCGTGGCAGGCGACGTGATGGTGCTGCGCTACCTCGGCCCCAAAGGCGGCCCCGGCATGCCGGAAATGCTGGCCCCTACCGGTGCGCTGATTGGCGCGGGCCTGGGCGAAACCGTCGGCTTGATCACCGATGGACGTTTTTCGGGAGGCACCTGGGGCATGGTGGTCGGTCACGTCGCGCCAGAAGCCGCTGCGGGCGGCAACATTGCCTTTATCCAGGAAGGCGACTCCATCACGATTGACGCCAAGCAATTGCTGCTGCAACTCAACATCAGCGACGAAGAACTGGCCAGCCGCAAGTTCGGCTGGACGCCGCCAGCCCCGCGCTACACGCGCGGTGTGCAGGCCAAGTTCGCCTTCAATGCGTCAAGCGCCAGCAAAGGTGCGGTGCTTGACGACTATTGATCAGTTGCCGGCAGTTTTTTAATGCAAAAGCCCGTGAATTGCAGGATTCACGGGCTTTTTAATTGAGGCGAAGGCATTCAGTTTCGCCCTGCCAAGGCGTTTTTAGGATGCTCTAGCGACGTTTTTTCGTTGCCAGACCGATCGCCTCGCGTTGCTTGTCGAGGCGCTTTTGCTTGCGGTCGTCCATCTTCTGGACTTCCTTGCGTTTGGTATAGCCCGAAGCGTCAGCCCAGGCCCACCAGGCTACCGCCAATGCAAAAGGAGACAGCACCAGCCACCAGCTCATGGTGGCCAAAGGGCCGATTTCCAGAAGTTTCAAGACCAAGCCCAAAATACCGATCAATAAAAAGTACATCGTCAAACTCCTGTCATTCTGGTAATTCCCTGCTTGTCGGGGTGAAAAGGCAGAGTCAACGGCCGCCCCTACAATCGCGTTAATTGACTGTAACCGAATCCATCTCTCTGACGAACGAAGGAACCCCATGAAACTGAAACGCACTCTTCTGGCAATCGCTGCCGTGGCGACAGGTTTTGCAGTCTGCGCACCGGCTATGGCTGACCTGCAACTGGCAACGGCCAAAAACTGTATGGCCTGCCATGCAGTGGACAAAAAACTGGTTGGCCCGTCCTATAAAGACGTTGCCGCCAAATACGCAGGCCAAAAAGATGCAGCCGCCAAGCTGGAAGCCAAAATCCTCAAGGGCGGCTCAGGCGTCTGGGGGCCGGTGCCGATGCCCGCCAATGCCCAAGTCAATCCTGACGAAGCCAAAAAGCTGGTGGCCTGGATCCTGTCGCAAAAGTAATTGCCTTGCGCAGCCGCCGGTCACGTCCGGCGAATCTGCATTCACCCAAAAAAAAGCCCGTTAACTAACGGGCTTTTTTGTTGCAGGGCGCGCGGCTTGCGCAGTCTTTACAGATTTTGCGCCAGCTGCTCCAGAATCGCCGGGTTCTCAAGCGTCGAGGTGTCTTGCGTCACCGCTTCGCCCTTGGCCACGCCGCGCAACAGGCGGCGCATGATCTTGCCGCTGCGCGTCTTGGGCAGGTTGTCGCCGAAACGGATGTCTTTCGGCTTGGCAATCGGTCCAATTTCCTTGCCGACCCAGTCGCGCAATTCCTTGGCAATGGCTTTGGCTTCGTCGCCCGTGGGGCGTGAACGCTTAAGCACCACAAAGGCCACAATCGCTTCGCCCGTCAGGTCATCAGGACGGCCCACCACGGCGGCTTCGGCCACCATCGGATGCGCCACCAGCGCCGACTCGATTTCCATCGTGCCCATGCGGTGGCCGGAGACGTTCAGCACGTCGTCAATGCGGCCGGTGATACGGAAATAACCGTTGTCGATGTTGCGCACGGCACCGTCGCCGGCCAGATAAATCTTGCCGCCCATTTCTTCCGGGAAATAGCTTTTCTTGAAACGCTCAGGGTCGTTCCAGATAGTGCGTATCATGGAAGGCCAAGGGCGTGTAAACACCAGCATGCCGCCCGAGCCGTTGGGCAGTTCCTTGCCGGTTTCATCGACGATGGCGGCCATGATGCCGGGCAGCGGCAGTGTGCAGCTACCCGGAACCAGCGGCGTTGCGCCAGGCAGCGGCGTGATCATGTGGCCGCCGTTTTCGGTCTGCCAGAACGTGTCGACCACCGGGCAACGCTCTTTGCCGATATTTTTGTAGTACCACATCCAGGCTTCGGGGTTGATCGGCTCGCCGACCGAGCCCAGAATGCGCAGGCTGCTCAGGTCGGAGCGGTCTGGATGCACTGCGGCGTCGGCGTCGGCAGCCTTGATCAACGAACGGATGGCAGTCGGTGCGGTGTAGAAAATCGTGACCTTGTGTTTTTCGATCATCTGCCAGAAGCGGCCAGCATTCGGGTAGGTCGGGATGCCTTCAAACACCACTTGCGTTGCGCCAGCCGCCAGCGGGCCGTAGGTGATGTAGGTGTGGCCGGTGATCCAGCCGATGTCGGCGGTGCACCAAAACACATCGGAAGGTTGCAGGTCAAACGTCCAGTCCATCGTCAGCTTGGCCCAGAGCAAATAGCCGCCGGTGCTGTGCTGCACGCCCTTGGGTTTGCCGGTCGAGCCGGAGGTGTAGAGCACAAACAGCGGATGCTCGGCACCGACAAATTCAGGCTCGCAGACTGGGTTGGCTTTGGCCACCACTTCGTGCATCAGGCTGTCGCGGCCGGCGACCATGTTGCAGGCCGTCGCGGTGCGCTGGTAAACAATCACGTTCTGGATGGATTCGCAGCCGCCCAGCGCAAGGCCGTCGTCCACAATCGCTTTGAGGGGCAATTCCTTGCCGCCGCGCAGCTGGTAATTGGCGGTAATCACCGCCACCGCGCCGGCGTCCTGAATGCGGTCTTGCAGGCTCTTGGCCGAAAAGCCGCCAAACACCACCGAGTGCGTCGCACCAATGCGAGCACAGGCCTGCATGGCAACAATGCCTTCGACCGTCATGGGCATGTAAATGACGACGCGGTCGCCCTTTTTGATGCCCAGATCTTTCAGCGCGCTGGCAAACTGGCTGACCTTGCCATGCAGTTCTTTGTAGGTGACGTTGGTGACCTGGCCATCATCTGCTTCAAAAATAATGGCTTTTTTGTTTTCTGTCGGCGTGCCCAGGTGGCGATCCAGGCAGTTGTAGGAAGCGTTCAGTTCACCGTCGGCAAACCATTTGTAAAACGGCGCATTGGACTCATCAAGCACTTCGGTAAAAGGCTTTTTCCAGCTGAGATTTTCGCGTGCCAGCCGGGCCCAGAAGCCCTCGAAGTCGCTGCTCGCTTCAGCACACAGTGCGTTGTAAGCGTCCATCCCTGAAATGCGGGCGGCCTTGACGGTCGCCTCGCTGGGCGGAAAGACGCGGTTTTCGACCAGTACGGATTGAATGGAATTGTCGGGGCTGCTCATGGGTTGTCTCTCCTTGGGTTTATGGCGTGCGGGCTACTTTCGGGCTTGGCACTTACAGGCCACTGACGTGCTTCACGCTTAATCCATGCACTTCGGCCAAAGTTCGGCGCGTCCTACAATTCCCAGCCTCTAACAACGATTTCCCCCATGTCCTTACCCACGCCCCCCAAACTCACACCGCTGCGCCCTTTGCCCAACCTGATCTTCGCCAGCCGCTGGCTGCAGGTGCCGCTGTATTTGGGGCTGATCGCGGCCCAAGGGGTCTATGTCTTTCATTTCCTGGTGGAGTTGCTGCACCTGGTCGAGGCGGTCTTTGGCAGCCAGACGGCCTTGCAGGCGCTCGTCACGAGCATTGGCTACAAGACCGGCGCGCCGGTGACCACGCTGAACGAGACCGTCATCATGCTGGTGGTGCTGGCGCTGATTGACGTGGTGATGATTTCCAATCTGCTGATCATGGTCATCGTCGGGGGTTATGAAACCTTTGTCAGCCGCCTGGACCTGCAAGGCCACCGCGACCAGCCGGAGTGGCTCAGCCATGTGAATGCCTCGGTGCTCAAGGTCAAGCTGGCCACGGCCATCATCGGCATCAGCTCGATCCACCTGCTCAAGACCTTCATCAATGCCGACAACTACACTGACCGGGTGCTGATTGCGCAAACGGTGATCCACATCACATTTTTGCTCAGCGCCCTGGCGATTGCCGCCACCGACCGCATGATGTCACCCGGCAAGAATTCCCACTAAAACTTTTAGAGGCTTCGCATGACCTTCCTGCTCTTCATTGGTGGCCTGATCGGACTGGTTCTGGGGGCCGAACTGCTGGTGCGGGGCGCATCGAAACTGGCGCTGTCGTTCGGCATCTCGCCGCTGGTGGTGGGCCTGACGATCGTGGCCTTTGGCACCAGTGCACCCGAAGTGGCGGTTTCGGTCGGTGCTGTGCTGGACGGCAAGACCGACATCGCGATCGGGAACGTGGTCGGCAGCAACATCTTTAACGTGCTGTTCATCCTCGGCGTGTCAGCGTTGATAACGCCGCTGGTGGTCAATATCCAGCTAATCCGACAGGAAGTACCGATCATGATCGGGGCCTCACTGTTGCTGTTGGCGCTCGGCCTGGACGGCAAGTTGAGCTTTCTAGATGGCGGTATTTTGTTTGCCCTGATGATTGCCTACACCGTGTTTCTGATCGTCCAGTCACGCAACGAGACAAAGGGTGCGCACGACGAATACGCAGCGGAGGTCAAGCCCGCCGTTCCCGGCGGCTGGGACTCAAAGCTGCCAGCGCAGTTGCTGCTCATCGTCGTCGGTCTGGCCTGTCTGGTCATCGGATCTGAATGGCTGGTGAACGCATCCGTGACCTTTGCCAAGGCTCTGGGCGTCAGTGATCTCGTGATCGGCCTGACCATCGTCGCTGCGGGAACGTCGATGCCCGAGGTCGCGACATCAATTACCGCGGCCATCAAGGGTGAGCGCGACATCGCGGTGGGCAACGTGGTGGGCAGCAGTACCTTCAACATTTTGGGCTGCCTGGGCCTGTCGGGAATCGTGTCGGGCGATCTTGGCCTGGCGGTGCCGGTGGCCATTCTGAACTTCGATATCTGGGTGATGATTGCCGTGTCACTGGCCTGCCTGCCGGTCTTCATGACCGGGCATGAAATCGCCCGCTGGGAAGGCGGTGTGTTCCTGCTGTATTACCTTGCCTATGTCACCTACCTGATTCTGGCCACGCAGCAGCATGCGGCATTGGGTGTGTTCTCGACGGTCATGATGAGCTTCGTAATTCCGATCACGGTGATCACGTTGGTGGTGGTGCTGATACGGCGTGGAAAGACCCCGGATCGCCCGCATTGAGCACCGGCCCGCAAAGCCTGCCAGAGGCACAGGCGTCGTTGAGGCGCATCAATTCCACATGCGCTGACAGAAAAACCTGCTCCCTAAAATGACTGCTTGCTGAAGGACGCCCAAACCTTGCTACTGCTGATCATTCTCTTGCCGCTGCTGGCGGGCACCCTCGTCACCGGCTGGTCCGGCGCTCAACGGTCTGCGGGCGCCCGTGGCCGCACGGCCTGGCTGGCTGCGGCAGTCACTGCCGCCAGCCTGGCGTTGCTGCTGATCCGGACGCCTGCCGTGATGCGCGGCGAAGTGCTGTACGAATTCATCCCCTGGGTGCCGGAAATCGGCCTGAACCTGGGCCTGCGACTCGATGGCCTGTCGCTGATGTTTGCACTGTTGATCACCGGCATCGGCCTGCTGATCATCCTTTATGCGCATTTCTACCTCGGCAAGGACGATCCGGTCGGCAAGTTCTACAGCACGCTGATGCTGTTCATGGCGGCAATGCTGGGGATTGCGCTGTCGGACAACCTGCTGCTGCTGATCGTGTTCTGGGAACTCACCAGCATTTCGTCGTTCTTGCTGGTGGGCTATTGGCAGCACCGGGCCGACGCGCGCGACGGCGCGCGCATGGCGCTGGCCATCACCGGCGGCGGCGGCCTGGCGATGCTGGGCGGCTTTATCCTGCTCGGCCAGATCGCCGGCACCTATGAGTTGAGCCAGATGCTGGGCCAGGGCGCGGTCATCCAGGCCGATCCTCTCTATCCCGCCGCATTGCTGCTGATCCTGCTCGGCTGCTTCACCAAAAGCGCGCAGTTCCCGTTTCACTTCTGGCTGCCGCAAGCCATGGCGGCGCCGACCCCGGTGTCGGCCTACCTGCATTCGGCCACCATGGTCAAGGCCGGCATCTTTTTGCTGGCCCGCCTGACGCCGGTCATTGGCGGCACCGAGCTGTTTGCAGGCCTGGTCAGCACCACCGGACTGGTGACCATGGCGTTTGCCGCCTTCATTGCGATTTTCAAGCACGACCTCAAGGCTTTGCTGGCCTACTCAACCATCAGCCACCTGGGGCTGATCACGTTTTTGATCGGCCTGGGCTCGCCGCTGGCGGCGGTGGCAGCGCTGTTCCACATCCTGAACCATGCCAGCTTCAAGGCTTCGCTGTTCATGATTGCCGGCATCATCGACCATGAAACCGGCACGCGCGACATGCGCCTGCTGGGCGGCCTGCGCCATCTCATGCCCTGGACGGCAACGCTGGCGATGGTGGCGGCGGCGGCCATGGCGGGCGTGCCGCTGTTCAACGGCTTTGTGTCCAAGGAAATGTTCCTGACCGAGAGCGTGACCTTCGCCCAGGCGGGCGGCTGGCGCTGGGGGGTGCCGGCCGTTGCCACCCTGGCGGCGCTGTTCAGCGTGGCTTATTCGGTGCGGCTGGTTCACGACATTTTCTTCAATGGACCGTCGCGCGATCTGCCCAAGCCACAGCCGCATGAGCCGCCCCTGGGCATGAAAATGCCGGTGATCCTGCTGGCGCTGGTCTGCATTGCAGTCGGCATCCTGCCGTCGCTGCTGCTCGGGCCGATGGTGCTGGTGGCCGCCACCGCCATGCTGGGCACGGCGCCGCCTGAATTCCGCCTGGCGATCTGGCACGGATTCAACCTGCCGCTGGTGTTGAGCGTGCTGGCACTGGCCGGTGGTGCAGCGCTGTATTTCACCCTGGCGCGCGGTGGCCGGCTGCACCGCCTGGATTCTGAAAACTGGTTTGGCCTGCTGACCGGGCTGAAATTGTTCACGCGCGGCATCGACCGCCTGTTTGGCAGCGCAGGCCGCATCACTGCGCTGCTGGAGACCTATTCCCTGCAGCGCTACATTGCCTGGATGCTGATCGCCACCCTGGTGGTGGCGGCTTCGCCCTTATTGCTTGGCGATGCGCCGGGCACAGGTTCGCGCACGCTGCTGCCCGTCACCCTGCCGGCGCTGGTGCTCTGGGGTGTGCTGCTGATGGCGTGTGCATGGCTGGTATTGCGCCACCATGACCGCTTCCAGTCAGTCGTCGTGGCCGGGGTGATTGGCCTGGTCACCGCCCTCACCTTCGTCAGCCTGTCGGCGCCCGACTTGGCGCTGACGCAGCTCACGGTTGAAGTCGTCTCCACCGTGCTGCTGCTGATGGGCCTGGCGCTGCTGCCCCGGCAAACGCCGCGTGAATCCAGCGTGTCCCGCCGCTGGCGCGATGGCGTGCTGGCGCTGGCCGGCGGCTCGGGCATGGCCTGGCTGGCCTGGGTGATGCTGACGCGCGACCACGACTCGATTGCCTGGTATTTCCTGAACAACTCGGCCGTGGCCGGCGGCGGCACCAATGTGGTCAACGTGATCCTGGTGGACTTCCGGGGGTATGACACCTTCGGCGAAATCACCGTGCTGGCAATTGCCGCTGTCGGCGTGCTGGCGCTGATGGACGGCATGCGCGCACGCCGCCCGGCGGCGGACAGCAGCGGCCTGCCGTGGACCTTTGCCACACAGCCGCTGATGCTGCGCGTGGCCGCGCGCATGCTGCTGCCGCTGGCGCTGGTGGTGACGCTCTACATCTTCATGCGCGGCCACAACCAGCCCGGCGGCGGCTTCATTGCCGGGCTGATCACCGCCGTGGCGCTGGTGCTTCAGTACATGGCCATGGGCCAGTCGCGCGCCGAGGCGCTGCTGCGGGCCGATGGCGGCAGCCGCTTTGTGCGCTGGATCGGCATGGGCCTGGGCATCGCCGGGCTCACGGGCATCGGCGCCTTCGCGCTGGGCCAGCCTTTCCTGACCAGTGCCCACGGCCATCCTTTCGTGCCGCTGCTGGGCGAGTTGCCGCTGGCCACCGCTGCGCTGTTTGACCTGGGCGTGTACATCACCGTGGTCGGCGCGACGCTGCTGACGCTGTCCAGTTTGGGCAACGTGAGCCGCGAAACCGCTGCAGCCCCACCCTCAACCCCTTCCAGCGGAGTCCAACCATGAGCCTCGAATTCCTCGTAGCCAGCGGCATTGGGGCTGTCACCGCCGCCGGCATCTACCTGATCCTGCGCGGGCGCACCTGGCCGGTCGTGCTGGGCATGAGCCTGCTGGGTTATGCGGTGAACGTGTTCATCTTCGCCATGGGCCGGCTCTGGCAGGATGCGGCGCCGATTCTTTCCGCCACCGGGCGGGTGGCCGACCCGCTGCCGCAGGCGCTGGTGCTGACCGCCATCGTGATCGGCTTTGCCACCACCGGCTTCGTGGTGGAACTGGCACTGCGCAGCCGCCATGAAACCAACAGCGACCATGTGGACGGCCACGAGCCCGGCCACCGCACCGGCCCTGCCCGGAACGACGCCGCATGAGTGAACTCCTGAGCCTCTTTTTTGAAACGCACCTGCCGGTGCTGCCGGTGCTGCTGCCGATGTTCACCGCCGTCGCCCTGTTGCTGATGGGCGACGAGGGCGGCGAAGCCAACCACGGCGGGCGGCGGCTGCTCAGCTTCTCGTCGGTGGTGCTGGGCGCCGTGCTGGCCTGGCGGCTGATGGCCGAAGCCGCCCTGGGTTCACTCAACGTGTACCCCCTGGGCGGCTGGCCTGCGCCCTTTGGCATCGTGCTGGTGGTGGACCGCCTGAGCGCGATGATGCTGGCGCTGACCTGGACCATTGCGGTGCCGGTGCTCTGGTATGCCGCTGGCGGCTGGGACGCGCGCGGACGGCACTTTCACACCATGTTCCACTTTCTGCTCATGGGCCTGTCGGGCGCCTTCGTGACCGGCGACCTGTTCAACCTGTTCGTGTTTTTCGAGGTGCTGCTGATCGCGTCGTATGTGCTGCTGGTGCATGGCCAGGGCCAGGAGCGCTTCAAGGCGGGCGTGCATTACGTGGTGCTCAACCTGGTGGCGTCGGCGCTGTTTCTGGTCGGCCTGGCGATCATTTACGGCGTGGCCGGCACGCTGAACATGGCGGACCTGGCGCTGCGCGTCGGCCGGCTCGGCCCCGAGCAGGCTGCGCTGTTCAAGGCGGGCGCCATGGTGCTGCTGGTGGTGTTCGGCCTGAAGGCCGCCATCGTGCCGCTCTATCTGTGGCTGCCCAACGCCTACGCCGCTGCCAGTGCGCCGGTCGCCGCGATGTTTGCCATCATGACCAAGGTTGGCGTGTACAGCATCATCCGCGTGCATGGCGTGATGCTGGGCGATGGCGCGGGTCATGCCGCGCTGGCGGCTCAACCCTGGCTGCTGCCGGCGGCGCTGCTGACCATTGCACTGGGCGTGCTGGGCGCACTGGCCGCGCACAGCCTGGCGCGGCTGGTGGCTTACCTGACCGTGGCGTCGGTTGGCACCGTCCTGACAGGTGTCGGCCTGTACACGCCGGCCGCCCTGTCGGCGGCGCTTTACTACATGATGCACAGCACGCTGGTGGCGGCGGCGCTGTTCCTGCTGGTCGAGCTGGTGGCCACGCAACGCGGCGAGTCCGGCGACCGGCTGCAACCTGCGGCCCCCGTCGCCCAGCCCATTTTGCTTGGAATGATGACGCTGCTGGGGGCAGCCTCCGTGGCCGGCCTGCCGCCGCTGCCTGGCTTTCTGGGCAAGCTCATGATTCTTGAAAGCTCGGCGCTGACACCCGCCCATGCCTGGGTCTGGAGCGTGGTGCTGGTGACCAGCATCATGACGCTGATTGGCCTGGCGCGCGCCGGCTCCATCCTTTTCTGGAACGTCCTGCCCCAAGGCAAACATTCGATCCGCGCCGGTTCCAGCTTGCGCCTGATACGCGCCACGCTGGGGCTTCTCGGCTTGAGCCTGCTGCTGGCCGTGGCGGCCTCGCCGCTCAAACGCTACACCGATGCGGCGGCGCTGCAACTGGCGGACCGGGCCGCTTACGCGCAAGCGGTGCTGGGTCCGGTGGGCGGCGCGGCGGCCGACACCACCCGGCCCTACCGGGGCGGTGAAGGCGAAGTGGTGTTGCCGGCACCCAAAGGCAAGCCATGAACAAGACAGAAAAGTCACGCTGGTTCGGCCACCCCTGGCTGTCGGTGCTGCTGGCGGTCAGCTGGCTGCTGCTGCAGCACACACTGGCGCCCTTTCACCTGATTTCATCGGTGCTGATCGGCCTTGTCGTGCCGCGCCTGCTGCACGGTTTTTTGCCTGTTTCCGGGTTTATGCGCATGTTGCCGGCGGTGCGGCTGCTGGGGGTCGTGCTGTGGGACATCGTGGTGTCCAACATCACCGTGGCCCGGCTGGTGCTGGGGCCGATGTCGAAAATGCAGCCCGCCTGGATCACGCTGCCACTGGCGCTCAACCACCCCACCGCCATTTCACTGCTGGCCAGCATCATCACCACCACACCCGGCACGGTGTCGTGCACCATCGACGAGCAGGGCCGCCATATCCTGGTTCATGCACTGGACTGCACCGATCCCGCGCAGATGGTGGCCGACATCAAGGCACGCTACGAGCGCCCGCTGCAGGCCATTTTTGAATCCTCGCCACCCACCATGCCAAAAGGAGAAAGCCCATGAACATCAACCTCCTGGCGCTGGCGCTCGACATTGCAACGGGCGCGGTGTCGCTGGCCTTGGTGCTGTGCGCCTGGCGCCTGGTGCGCGGCCCGCACTTCATCGACCGCGTGCTGGCCATCGACACGCTTTACATCAACGCCGTGGCGCTGGTGGTGTTGCTGGGCATTCGCCTGAACACCGCGCTGCTGTTCGAAGCGGCCCTGATCATGGCGATGCTGGGATTCGTCTCCACCGTGGCGCTGGCACGCTACCTGACGCGCGGCGACGTCATCGAATGAAGCAAAAGGCATGACCATGGAATTTCATCCTGTTATTGAAGGGCTGGCGGCAGTCTTGCTGCTGGTGGGCGCTTTTTTCCTGCTGGTGGGTGCCATCGGCCTGGTCCGTCTGCCCGATTTTTTCATGCGCCTGCATGCGCCAACCAAGGCCTCGACCCTGGGCATCGGCGGCCTGTTGCTGGCCAGCATGCTGCTGGCCGCCGCCCAGGGGCGCGCCGGTTTTGCGGAACTGCTGATCACCCTGTTCGTGTTCGTGACGGCCCCCGTCTCGGCCAACATGATGGCGCAGGCGGCACTGCACCTGCGGGTTCCCGGCAAGGTGGTTCCACCCGATGACGCCGTGCCCGAGCGCCAGTCTTCGTGAGCACTGAGAGTACGTCTGGCGTGGCACCCCTCAATGGGCAGCCTCTGACCCGTCAGGTTTTTAAGCCAAATCAGCCTTTTTCGCAAGCAGGACGAGCGCTTCCAGCTATTTAAACCATAGCAGAAACGCTTTTTTCATGGCGGCTTCACGCCCCCTTCTGTAGCGCGATTCTTCGCTGGCTGTCGTCCAGCGGGCGGGTTGCGCCTCCCGCAGCCGGTTCAGCCCGGCCGGGCCTGGCGCTCTGCCAGCGCGGCTTCGCGCAGGCACTCCAGATCGGGCGCAAACAGGCCGGCATGCACGGCCCGCTCAATCGCGTCGCGCGAAATCTGGTCAATCGTCGGATTGAACGCCGTGTGGTTCAGCCGCCGCAGCGAGGCCAGCGCGTGCTGGAGCGCCACGCCCACATCCACCGCCAGCGCGCCATGCCGGGCCAGCGGCTCAAACACATCGGTCAGCATGCCCGCTTCGCGCAAATTCGGCGCGGACACACGGTCGAATTCGGGCTGGCTGGCGTTGGGATCGGGGTTGTCTTGCAGGCACTTCTCGTGCGCCCGCTGTTCATCGACCCAGTAAATCATCACCCTGACGGCAGTCGCCAGCACGACGATGGCCGTGCCGGGGTCGTTCACCGCTGGCGACAAGGCGCGCGCGGCAATCTCGCCCATCACCAGCACGCCAAAACGCGGGTCGTGGTCAAACGTTCTTGCCTTGCCAATCAGCACCGCATCAGAGGCGGCCTTGCTGCTCTCCTTGTCCAGCGGGCGCGTGCTGGTAGCAATCACCATCGAAGGCTCGACAAAGTCGCCCGGCTGGACGTGCAGGTGAATCGTGGCATCGGCGCGTTGCGCGCATTTTTGCAAAATATCCATCGACACATGCTGCACAAACCCCGTGGCCGGCGCATGCAACGGGTGGTCGCCACGGGCGTTTTCGGCTTGCTTTTGTCCGCCCATGAACGACTTTTTCAGGCGCTGCGCCATCGCTTTGGTGGTGGCCGCTTCGACCCGGCTGATGGTTTCGCCCATGCGCCCCAGCACCGACAAATAGTCGAGCCAGCGCAGCAGCACGATCACCACCATCAACAAAATCAGCAGCGTGAAACCAAACAGCACCAGCCGCCCGCCACCGCCATAAATCTGGGCATTGAGCCCGACCAGCGCAATCACGCTGTACAGAAAAGCTCCGACAAACGTGGCCAGCGTGTTCTGGATGGTGCTGTCTTCAATCAACAACTGAGACGCGCGCGGCGTGGCTGTGCTGGCCACCGCCGAAAACGAGGACACCATGGTGCTGGCCGAAAAAACCGCCACCGTGAGCATGCTGGTGGCAATGATGTTGAGCAGGCTGCCAATGGAATCCGAGCCCAGCTTGAAAGCGATGTCCTCGGGAATCAGCGGCCCGAGCAGCTTTGCCAGCGTCACCGCCACCAGCGCCGCCAATGAAAACAGCGCGCACCGCACCCAGGTTTTGTGCAGCAGCCGCTGCAGCAGATAGATCAGCTTTTCAGACATGCGAAACGCAGCGCCCGAATCGTCTACCGGCCCACCATGCGGGCCGGATCGACCCAGGCGTCAAACTCTTCGGCGGTCACATGGCCTGAGGCCAGCGCCGCTTCGCGCAGGCTGCTGCCCTCCTTGTGCGCCTTCTTGGCGATAAAAGCCGCCTTGTCGTAGCCGATGTGCGGGTTCAGTGCGGTCACCAGCATCAAGGAGCGGCTGACCAGTTCCGCGATGCGCTCGCGATTGGGCGTGATGCCGACGGCGCAGTGGTCGTTAAAGCTCACCATGCCATCGGCCAGCAGACGCACGCTTTGCAAAAAGTTGTACGCCACCATCGGCCGGAACACGTTCAACTCAAAGTTGCCCGACGCACCGCCAAAGTTGATCGCCACATCGTTGCCGAACACCTGCGCGGCCAGCATGGTCAGCGCTTCACTTTGCGTCGGGTTGACCTTGCCCGGCATGATCGACGAGCCCGGTTCGTTCTCCGGAATGCTCAATTCACCAATACCGCTGCGCGGGCCGCTGGCCAGCCAGCGCACATCGTTGGCAATTTTCATCAGACTGGCAGCCAGCGTTTTCAGCGCGCCGTGCGCATGCACCAGCGCGTCGCACGACGCCAGCGCCTCGAACTTGTTCGGCGCGGTGACAAATGGCAGGCTGGTCAGCTGCGCCAGTTCAGCCGCGACCTGTTCGGCATAGCCTTTGGGCGCATTCAGCCCGGTGCCCACGGCCGTGCCGCCCAGCGCCAGCTCACACAAATGCGGCAACGCATCGCGCACATGCTTTTCGCCATGCGCCAGTTGGGCGACATAGCCCGAAAATTCCTGGCCCAGCGTGAGCGGCGTGGCGTCCTGCAAATGGGTGCGGCCGATTTTCACGATGCCGTCAAAGTCAAGCGCCTTTTGCGCCAGCGTGCTGCGCAGTTTTTCAAGCGCCGGCAGCAGCCGGTGCGTGATGCCAATGACCGCCGACACATGCATCGCCGTGGGAAACACATCGTTCGACGACTGGCTGCGGTTCACGTCGTCATTCGGATGAACAAGCCGGGCATCGCCGCGCTCGCCGCCCAGCAGTTCACTGGCGCGGTTCGCCAGCACCTCGTTGACGTTCATGTTGGTCTGCGTTCCCGAGCCGGTTTGCCACACGACCAGCGGGAACTCGTCCGGGTGCTGGCCGGCAATGACTTCATCGGCGGCGGAGACGATGGCGTCGGTTTTGCGCGCATCCTGCAACCCCAGCGCCTGATTGACCCGCGCCGATGCGCGTTTGACCTGCGCCAGCGCCCGGATCAGCTCGACCGGCTGATGCTCGCCGGAAATGTCAAAGTTCTGCAAGGAGCGCTGGGTCTGCGCGCCCCACAGCCGGTCAGCCGGAACGTCAATCGGGCCAAACGTGTCGCGCTCAATCCGCGTAGGGTGAACAGAAGGGCTGGTTGTACTCATGGTGTAAAGCCTGACCGGTCAAAATGGAGGGTGGTAGTTTCAGCATAGCCGCTATTAAAAGTAATCGCCATGAACGGGCATTTAATCACTTAATCAAAACCCCATGACAACGATCAAACAAGCCACCTCATCGAACCCGTTGCTGTTGCCCTGCACTAAATCAGCCGAGCCAGTAGCCAGTAGAAGGTCAGCCCAAGCGACATGCAACAGCGCATGTCTCAGTGTGCTGAAAGCGTACGAGTAGCGTTTTTCCGGCATAGTGCTCTTGACCACTTTCTATGCCAGACTTATCAACTAGACCGAAATTACGAAAACGTGCACGGCATTCAACGCAACTGAGCTGTTGCCATTGACTGATACCTATCGACTTTTAGACTTGAGGCTGGCCCCACTTCCTCGCATAATAACTTCTAACAATAGTCTTTTCAGACATTTAAAGTTGCAAAATGACACACGGAGCTTTCTTCATATCTAATATTTCACCAACCAGATCGGAAGTAGTCTGAGTGTATACAAGCATCCTTCAAACGATTGAACGCAATAGGATTGCCAGACTAACTGCATCGTGATTGGTGATGCTCTATCGCGATCATCATCCAGATTGATTAAATCTGGCTCATCCGACCACCCTTATCGTACAGACGATCCTAACAGGCCGCTGAAATACCTCAAATCGAAGTCTGCAGGTTTTCAGCCTCACTCGATAATCTGAAACAACCCTTTTTCTGACCCGATACCAACCCAGCCCATACATGCGCGGAGCCGACACCTTCACCGAAAGTCCCTTCACGCTGCACCGTCTGGAGGACTTTGTGCCAAGCGACCATCCGCTGCGCCCGATACGCCAGATGGTCAACGCAGCTTTGGTGAAGATGGATGGGCTGTTTGCCGCAATGTACGAGGCACCCAGCAAAGGCGGGCGGCCCAGCATCGCGCCCGAAAAGCTGCTGCGCGCCATGCTACTCCAGGTGTTCTACAGCATCCGTTCGGAACGCCAGCTCATGGAGCAGGTAGCGGTACAACCTGCTGTACCGCTGGTTCATCGGCCTGGCGATGGACGATGCGGTGTGGGTGCCCACGGTATTTACGAAAAACCGCGAGCGCTTGCTGGCCCATGACGCAGTGATTGAGCTGTTCAACCATGTGGTGCAAAGCGCCGACGAGCATGGCTGGCTCTCGGGCGAGCACTTCAGCGTGGACGGCACGCTCATTCAGGCTTGGGCGAGTCACAAGAGCTTTGTGCGCAAGGACGGCAGTGACGGCGACCAGGGAGGTGGCAGCTTCAAGGGGCAGAGCCGATCGAACGAGACGCACGAGTCAAACACTGACGGTGACGCCAGGCTGTACCGCAAGGGCAAGACAGGCAGCGAGCTGCGCTTCATGGGCCACACGCTGAGCGACAACCGCCATGGCTTGATTGCCAGCGCCGTGGTCACGCGGGCAGACGGCTACGCCGAGCGCGAAGCGGCCAAGTCCATGATTTGTGATGCGAAGCAAGCTGTGTTTGACGAGCGAGCCAAAATCACGCTGGGCGCGGACAAGGGCTACGACGCGCAGGAGTTCATCGAGGCGTGCATCGCGATGAACGTCATCCCGCATGTGGCACAAAACACCTCGGGCCGGCGCTCGGCGGTGCCAGACACCATCGCCCAAAGTGAAGGTTATGCCATCTCGCAGCAAAAGAGAAAGCTCATCAAGCAGGGTTTTGGCTGGGCCAAAACGGTGGGAGGAATTCGCCAGGTGATGGTGCGCGGGCTTGAGCGCGTGGACCAGATGTTTGTGCTGACGATGGCCGCGTATAACCTCACGCGCATGCGCACGTTGGGACAAATGCGTCTGCAGGGGCAATAAGTGAATCAAAAAGGCGACAAGGACGATTCAGGTCGCCAGCCGCAACGTCAAAAGGCACTGTGATTTCCAAATATGAAAATTAACCGCAAAAACAAACCGCTTCGAGCCAGTTGCTGCGCTGACGCAGTCAGTATTTCAGCGGCCTGTTAGACGTCCAGAAAAAATTAATTAAACAATCTGCAAAATCATCTGAAGATCGAGTAATTCTTGTTTTGCTTTCGAGGCACGAGGTTTATTATCCCAAAATTTATAAAAAATACGCTCAATTTCATCAATCTTCTTTATATTATCAATAAAGTTAAACTTCTTATTGCCAATATAAATTATAAATCTTCCTTTAAAGTGCTCAGCAAAGTTATAAGTTGTTACGACCATGCTTGCCTCATTATCGACCAAGAGAATCTTTCGCTGTGCGTAGTCAAACAGAATGGCAGAAGAAACCGTAGTCAAGACTAATTGAGGATTTATACCTGCTTGTTTAGCTGCTTCTAATACATCAAAATTAGGGTTTTCTTTTACATCATCATTCATTGATAGAATAAAATTACGGAATACATTCGAGCATTTTTTTTCGCCTTTTGTTGAGCGATTGTTATTGCTATTAGCTCGAATAATTATCCACGCCACAATTATTGCAGGTATCCAGCCGATCAAGGTAATTTGACAAACAAGCAATGCAATACCAGTAAATATTTTTCCTCTGATCATTACCACCAAGAAAGGTGCGAATAAAGCAATTATATAAAGCATTGATTTTCCAAATTTTTTTAATTAAATTAAATAGTAAATCATTTTTAAGTTATAAATTAAATCAATATTTTCAAAATATTTTTACTTCTAATTGGGAATGAAATAGTACCTATCAGCTTACTATTTTTTATCTTTCAGATATCAGTCTATTCATTATATTGAACATAACCAATTAACTATTTTATTAATAATACTTATACTGAAAAAATGAATTTCCGATAGCCAATAAAACATAACCAAACCAAAAACCCTCACAAGAACAATTTTTACATCTAATTTATCGCTCTAATTTTTAGAGCGATTTACAAATTGTACAGCTTGTAACATCTTTAGTCAAGACAAGATGAGGATATTTTTACAATAGACAAAAAAATTTGTTAGCGCAACCCATGAGGCTTGGACAGCACTAGAGCCTGTTAACGCTATCTCAAGGCCTCTGCGATGAGTGCAACCGTAATAAAGGCAGCGAACATCACATCGGTTTTGTCATAGCGCGTGAAC
>NZ_JAXCHR010000021.1:0-57904 GCF_035984465.1 Polaromonas sp. CG_9.5 | reverse complement strand
TGGTGGTACTCGCAAGCCCTAAATCCGTCCGGACCGCCTAAAAATGGGGGGCCAGGGGGATGCCTCGTCATTGGAGGGATTTATGCAACAACGCCACCTGCGTGCCCACGGTCCCCAGAAGCAGCGTGTATCCGTCGGGAGCCGCCTGAGCAACTGCCTGAGCCGCAATGTTGCCTCCCGCGCCAGCGCGGTTTTCGATGACCACTGGCTGCTTGAGCTCGTCTCCGAGTTTCTGGCCAACAAGTCGGGCGACAACGTCTGTGATGCCTCCGGCACCGAAAGGCACGATCAGCTTGATGGGTTTAATTGGATACGACCCCTGCGCCTTTACGGGGCTAACAAAACAGATCAGGGTGCCTGTCAGCACAGCCGCTTCTATAACAAAAAGCCGCCGACGGGGTAGCAGAGAAATCGACATGACATACTCCGGAAAAAGCTCGGCAAGGCGGTAACGATCTAACGTCACAGTCCGAGAACTCAAGTTTACTATAGGACTCATGTGTCCTTCAAGAAGCAATGACGATTAAATTAAAACTTTTACGCACCCAGGCGGGTATGACCCTGGAAGAGCTTGCGCAGGCGACGGAACTGACACGTAGCTATGTATCCAAAGTAGAGCGGGGACTTGCCAACCCATCGGTGGGCGTAGCGCTGAAACTAGCTAAAGCCCTGCGCTTGCCTGTTGATGAACTTTTCGGCCAGACTTCAAATGAAAGTCCAGTAACGATTACTCGTGCAGAGCAGTCAAAGGCAAGGAATCCTGAAGAGGGTTCACCCCGTTTGGTCGCCGGCAATGCTCCTGGCCAACGCGTCGTGGCCTTTGTTTTACAGCCAGGACGAGAAAAAGGACTTGGACATTTAATGAGTCACCACGAGGGTGAGGAATTGATTTATGTGCTCAGCGGCTCTGTAAATCTGGAACTAGACGATAAAACCGAAACGCTTGCGCCTGGCGATTGCGCCCATTTCAACGCTTCGGTTCCGCACCGCCTTATCTGCACTAGCGAAAAGCCGGCTGAAGTTTTGTTGGTAATAGCCGGCATCTGATGCAGTTACCGCTCAACGTTAGCCAAAGCTCTGATAGCTGAATAGAACAGCTTTTTTTCCAGGCCCAAATGAGCGAGTAGCTCATTTGATTTCTCAGGCAAACAAGGCCGATGTTTTTTAAAATTTCGACATCGCTTCGCAGTTGGCAGTTTTAGCTCTCCAACTGGCGAATGTGCCGCTGCTCTGCGGTCGAGGGTTTGCCGGTGACGCTTTGCCCCAACTGTTCATTCTCAAACTGCACTGGGCAGCGCCTGACGGCAGTGGCTTCCAGGCTCATGTCTTTGCAGACCTGTCCGACGCTCAGACCCTGGGTCTTGATCATTTGAACGACCTGCAGTTTGAAGCTGGGGTCAAAGACTCTTCGGGATTTGGAATTGTTCACGTTAGTTGCCGTTTCGTTTTGACAACCTATCGTTGTGTCTTTTTAAATTAGACCACCACAGTCTGGACCTCACCCTGAATCGCCAGCCCTCCAAATGCGAGTACGACCTGAAGATCGATGGACGCCTGGAAGCGCAGTTGCTGGCCCTGAGTTGCTCGGCGCCCCCTGAAGGCCAGGCCCGCTGGTCACTGCGCCTGCTGGCCGATCGGCTGGACAGCGTGCCCCATGAGACGGTGCGCCGCGCACTGAAAAAAACGAACTCAAGCCGTGGAGGAAGGTTGGCTGGGTGATTGCCCCGCAGGCCAGCGCCGCCTTCGTGGCCGCCATGGAACAAGTGCTGGACATCTACAGCAGGCCTTACGACGCCAAGCACCCGGTGGTGTGCATGGATGAGACACCACGACAGTTGATTCGTGAAACCCGCGAGCCCATTGCAGCGGCGCCCGGCCGGCCCGAGCGCCATGACTACGAATACGAACGCTGCGGGGTGTGCAACGTGTTCATGGCCAGCGAGCCGCTGGCCGGACGGCGCCTGAGCAAGGTCACCGAGCGCCGTACCAAAGCAGACTGGGCTTTGTTCGTGCAGGACATCGCCGCGAACTATACCGATGCCGAGCGCATCACGCTGGTGATGGACAACCTGAACACGTACACCGCAGGCTCGCTGTATGAGGCGTTCGCCCCCGAGCAGGCCAAGGCGCTGTGGGATCGTTTCGAGTTTGTTTACACGCCCAAGCATGGCAGCTGGCTCAATATGGCCGAGATCGAAATCAACGTCATGGTCAGCCAGTGCCTGGGCCGGCGCATTGACAGCATCAAGACCGTACGAAGCGAGGTCGACGCCTGGCAAGCTCGCCGCGACAACCTTCAGGCCAAAGTCAACTGGCAATTCACGACCCAGGATGCCCGAACCAAGCTCAAACGCCTTTATCCGACAACTTGTTCATGACGCGACACTAGACCACCACAGGGTTTATCGCAATGCACAGTGATTCGTTGAACGCCACCTGTTCGCCCTTGCGCGCGTAGCCGAGCGGATTGGCCACCACCCGGCAGCCGTGCCGGACGTAGTCGTTCGGGCAATGCAGGTGACCATGCAGCCACAGCGTGGCCAGCGGCAGCAGATCGTCCAGCGCATTGCAAAATCCGGCCGTTCCCGGTGCAATGCCATAACGTGGGTCGGCGCTCAACAGGCTGGGCGCAAAGTGCGTTACCACCACCGTCGGGCCGTCAAACGGCTGCGCCAACGCCTGCCGCAACCAAGCCTGGCTTGTCAAGCCTTCGGCGCGCACTTGCTCGGCCAGCATCGGCTGGCCATTGCGCAAGGCATGATTTTTTTTCAGATAAAAGTTGGCGGCGCGAAAGGCTTTTTCACGCACCTTGAGTTGTTCGGTGAGCGTGATGTCAGCGCCAGCCTGCGCCTGGGCCGTCGTCAGCGCGTCAAAGTCGCTCCATAACGTGCAGCCGATGAAGCGAATGCCTTGCAGTACCACGCTTTCGCGCTCCAGCCAGATCAAGCCCAGACGCGCGCAGGATGCACGCATGCGCGCTCCGGCCTCGTCAAAATCCAGCCCGTCGTATTCATGGTTGCCCGGCAAGAACAGCACCGGCGTTGGCCAGCCCGCGCCGCCCTGGTCGGCGGGCAGCGGCGAAAACCGCCCCAGGCCAAAGTCGGCGATGTTCAGGCTGCCAAGCAGTGAGCCGCTCTGGTAGGAGCCAATATCGCCTGCCAGCACCAGCAGGTCGGCACCAGGCAACGGCACGGGCTTGAAATGCGGATTCGATTCAAGGTGGAGATCGGAAAGAAGCTGGATGTTCACCCCGCCGATTGTGCGGGAAAGCCGCAAAGTCGCAAAGTCGTTTTGCTGCCGCCGGGCATGAAGGCCGGCGCAGTGCCCGGCAGTGTCATCCATGCCGCATTGGCATGGGCCTGGACAGCAAAGGAGTTGCAAAAACTAGGGAAAACCCTTAGTATTCAGTTATCGCAATTTTTAACCCTGCTCAGGCAGCTTGATATGGCACGCATTCTTTCCCAAATCGCCCGTTTTCTTTCCGTCAACACGCGCATGGCACCTGCTGGCGACACCGCTGACGTGGCCGGTCAGCTCATGGAGCGCGCCCAGACCCGTGCCGGTCGCAACCCATACCAGGCGCAGGAACTGCGCAACGCCGCCAGCGCCTACCTCAGCGTCATTCGCTGAAGTCTTCAGGCTAAAAAAGCCTTGTCGGCCACGCGCACGATGGCCTGACGCAGCCACTGGTGGGCGCTGCGCCGGTCACAGCGGCGGTGCCACAGGGCATCAATTTCCAGCGGCGACACCCGAAATGGCAGTGGCCGCTGCACCAGCTGACTGGCCATGCCGGTGACCGGCAAAAAGTGGCGCGGCAGCACCGTCAGCAAATCCGAATGGGCTACCACCCGGCCAGCGGTAAAGAACTGGTTCACGGTCAGCGCCACGCGCCGTTCGCGCCCCAGCGCTGCCAGCGACTCGTCAATAAATCCATAAGGCCGACCCGAAAAGCTCACCAGCATGTGGCGCGCCGCGCAAAAGCGGTCCAGCGTCAACGGCAGTGCCGCCAGCGGGTGGCCTTTGCGCATCACGCAGACATATTCGCCGTCGTACAAACGCTGGAACAAAAACGGCAGGGTTTCTCCGCTTTGCGCCTTGATCGTCAGGTCGGGCACCACTGAGGGAAAGTAGCCCACGGCCAGGTCGCACGTTTCATCGTCCAGCAGCTGGCGCGGATCGCGCGTGGTGAGCGGCACGACGCGCAATGAAATACCGGGCGCTTCCTGCTCCAGCGTGTCATTGAGTCCGGGAATCAGGCTGGCCGCCGTGGCGTCGGCCATCGCCAGCACAAAGCTCAGCGTGGCTTCGCGGGCCACGAAGGCGTCGGGGCTGAGTGCCGTTTGCAACTGGCGCAGCGCTTCACGCACCGCCGGCCAGAGGGCGACGGCGCGCGGCGTGGGCGCCATGCCCTGGCCGCTGCGCTGCACCAGCTCGTCGCCCAGCGTTTCGCGCAGTCGGCGCAGCGCGTTGCTGACAGCCGGCTGGGTCAGCGACAGATTGCGCGCTGCCCGCGTCAGGCTGCGCTCGGCCATGACTTCATCAAAAACCCGGAGCAGGTTCAGGTCGAGCGTGCGAAAGTTCAGGGGGTTCATGGGTGGGTGCCGTTCAAACAGCCAATTAAAAGCGAGCGGAGCGGTGGCTTCAAAATAGCTAATTCATCACTGTTGTGAATTAATTACATCATGAAGATAAAGTTGAGCAACATTAGCATTAACCCTAAGATAGCGTCATATGCCGCTAGGGCTTAGCGACCAAACTGATTACCAGGGAAAACACCATGAACAACGCCATTGAAAACTTCACACAGCAATACGGCTCGGCCTACCGGCTTGAATCTGCAGTGGACACGGTAAAAAAACCGGCACGTCAGGCTTATTCGGGTTCACGCGGTTTGTTTGCCGTGCTGTTCTCCGCCGTAACCGCCGCTGCCTGGGTGGTGTCGTACGAAATTATGGACAGCGTAGAAGAAGGTCATCTGCTGATCATGTGGATGGCGCTGTGGTACGTCGCCTTCGCTGCGCTGGCGATGCTTGGCGGCACCGCGCGCCGGATGAGCCAGCGCCTGAAGGCAAGTGCGAACCAGTGGGTTCGTGATGCTGCCAGCAAGCGCGCTGATGAACGCCTGTGGGACAACGCCAAGTCCAACCCGCGTCTGATGGCTGATCTGCAAGCGGCCAGGCTCAGGCAGTCAGTCGGCGTTGAGGCTTGCGTGGCCTGGGGCGATACGATTGTGAAGTCCAGCCCCCACATTGCACGCGACTACACCAACGGCTACGGCTACGTCTGAACCGGCACCCGCTGCTGAAAGTCCATGTCAGGGCGAACGCCCGGCCATGACATCAAAAAAAGCCACCGTTTTGCGGTGGCTTTTTTTGCGTTTGGCCTTGCTTTCAGGCGTTTTTTACTCAGGCCGCCAGGCGGCGCTCAATGTCGGCTTTGGTGTCGCGTAGCGCTTTGGGCAGGTGGTGTTCCAGCTGCTTGAACAGCTCGTCATGCAGCGCCAGCTCTTTGAGCCAGGCCGCCTTGTCGATGCTGGTGACGGTGTCCCACTGCTCGGCGCTGAAGTCCAGGCCAGTCCAGTTCAGGTCTTCGTAGCTCGGGCTGATGCCGGTGACGTGGTCTTCGCCCTGGCCCTTGCCTTCAATGCGGTCGATCATCCAGGCCAGCACGCGCATGTTCTCGCCATAACCGGGCCAGACAAACTTGCCGTCGGCCCCCTTGCGGAACCAGTTGGTGGTGTAGATGCGGGGCATCGTCGCGCCGGAAGCGGCCAGCTTTTCGCCCATGTTCAGCCAGTGCTGGAAGTAGTCGCTCATGTTGTAGCCGGTGAACGGCAGCATCGCGAACGGGTCGCGGCGCACCACGCCCGCCTGGCCAGTGGCGGCGGCGGTGGTTTCGCTGCCCATCGTGGCGGCCATGTAGACGCCTTCGACCCAGCTGCGCGCTTCGGTCACCAGCGGCACGGTGGTTGAGCGGCGGCCGCCGAACATGAAGGCGTCAATCGCCACGCCTTTCGGGTCGTCCCAGGCCGGGTCGAGCGCCGGGTTGTTGGTGGCGGCCACGGTGAAGCGTGAATTCGGGTGGGCGGCCTTGGCGCCGGTCTGCTTGGCGATTTCAGGCGTCCAGTCTTTGCCTTGCCAGTCGATCAGGTGCGCGGGCAGGGCCTTGCCGGGCGCGTCTTGTTCCATGCCTTCCCACCACACGTCGCCGTCGTCGGTCAGCGCGACGTTGGTGAAAATCGTGTTGCCGCGCACGCTCAGCATGCAGTTCGGGTTGGTCAGCATGTTCGTGCCGGGGGCGACGCCAAAGTAACCGGCTTCGGGGTTGATGGCGTAGAGCTTGCCGTCAGCGGCGGGCTTGATCCAGGCAATGTCGTCGCCGATGGTGGTGACACTCCAGCCTTCAAAGCCGGCAGGCGGCACCAGCATCGAGAAGTTGGTCTTGCCGCAAGCGCTCGGGAACGCCGCTGCCACATGGTATTTTTTGTTTTCCGGGGTGGTCACGCCCAGGATCAGCATGTGCTCGGCCAGCCAGCCTTCGTCGCGGCCCATGTTGGAGGCAATGCGCAGCGCAAAGCACTTTTTGCCCAGCAGCGCATTGCCGCCGTAGCCCGAGCCGTAAGACCAGATTTCGCGCGTTTCCGGGTAATGCACGATGTACTTGGTCTTGCTGCAAGGCCAGGTCACATCCTTCTGGCCTTGCGCCAGCGGTGCGCCCACGCTGTGTACGCACGGCACAAACGCACCGTCGGTGCCCAGCACGTCAAACACGGCCTTGCCCATGCGCGTCATGATCTTCATGTTGACGGCCACATACGGGCTGTCCGAGAGTTCGATGCCAATGTGCGCAATCGGCGAGCCCAGCGGGCCCATGCTGAACGGCACGACATACATCGTGCGGCCCTTCATACAGCCGTCAAACAGCGGCTGCAGCGTGGCGCGCATTTCGGCCGGCTCCATCCAGTTGTTGGTCGGGCCGGCGTTTTCTTTTTGGGCCGAGCAGATGTAAGTGCGGTCTTCGACTCTAGCCACATCGGTCGGGTCGGAGCAGGCTAGATAGCTGTTCGGGCGCTTGGCTTCATTGAGCTTTTTGAAGGTGCCGGCGTCCACCAGTTGCTGGCACAGGCGCTGGTATTCGGCGTCGCTGCCGTCGCACCAGTACACGCTGTCGGGCTTGCACAGGGCGACCATGTCGGCGACCCAGGCGATCAGCCTGGCATTTTTGACGTAAGCGGGCGTGTTGAGGTTCAGCCCTTGCATGGCAGGTGAGTTCATCGTGAAAGCTCCAAAGTTAAAAAGCGTGGTTTCGATAAACGTCTGCCCTCTGACGGTGGGACTGCACACGCCAGAGCGGGACGGTTTTCGAAATCAGACTTTGTGCGACTTGCCTGCAAAGCGGCCATGCCTTAGCAACTAAAAGCAGCTTCTGGTCAGCAGAGGCTGCCCCCAAGCCGAAGAGCCATTTTAGGAACATCGGTATCAGGTGCCACACTGTTACCTGCAAAATTTATGCAAAATAAGCATGAGGTTATGTTGCTGTAGCTTTGCCCAAGAGCGCTGGTTGCTCTGAATCAAACGCTTTTCTACGCGTCTTTTTCGGATTCGCCAGCCTTCGCACCGCTGCGGTGCTGTCATCATCACGCCATCGTTTTCTTCTGATCGCCGCCCATGAACCTGCCTGCCTCATCCGATTTACGCGATCCACGCGCTGCGCGGCTCCAGCGTGCGAAATGGTTTGCCGTGGGGCTGCTGCTGCTGGCCTTGAGCGGGCTGGCGCTGGCGCACTTCATGGGCAGCCAGGGCGGCTGGGGCTGGCTGCGGGCGGTTTGCGAGGCTTCTGCCGTCGGCGCGATTGCCGACTGGTTTGCCGTCGTGGCGCTGTTTCGTCATCCGCTGGGGCTGAAGATCCCGCACACCGCCATCATTCCGAAAGCCAAAGACCGCATCGCCGACGGCCTGGCCGAGTTCGTCCGCGACCATTTTCTGGACCCGGCGACGATTCTGGCCAAAATCGCCGCGCTCGACCCGGCGCGCCGCTTGGGGCAATGGCTGGTTGACCCGCAGCGCCTGCCGTTCTGGGTGCGCCAGGTGCAGGGCTGGGCGCGCGGCCTGCTCGAAACCTTTGACGACCAGCGGCTGCAAAAAGCCGCGCTGGAGCTGGTCGTGGCGCAACTGCACCGCTGGAATGCCGCGCCCACCGCCGGCGACGTGCTGGGCCTGCTGACCCAGAATGGTCGCCACCACGAACTGCTCGATGCCAGTTTGCACAAGCTGTCGGGATACTTGCTGGAGGACGAGGTCAAGGCCAAGGTAGCGCAGCTGATGCTCAAGCATGCGCGCAAAGAGTGGCCCAAGATTATCGGCACGCTCGAGCTGGTGGCCAACGTGACCGAACTGGCCGACAACCTGGCCGACAAGCTCAGCGCCTCGATGCTGGACGAACTGCGCGACGTGCTGGCCCAGCGCGAGCACCCGGTGCGGCTGCAGTACGAGGCGTGGCTCACCGCCTTTGTCGAGCGGCTGCGCACCGACCCGGCGCTGATCGCCTCGGTGCAGCAACTGAAGGAAAAAGCCCTCACCGATCCGGCCGTGCAGGCCTACGCGGCGTCACTGTGGCGCGACATCAAGCAGCTGCTGCAGCAAGACCTGGCGCGTGACAATTCCACCGTTGCCGACTACGTGGAACGCGGGCTGCGCGCCATCGGCCGCCGGCTGGAGGCTGACACCCCCCTGCGCGACTCGCTCAATGAGCATCTGCTGGCCGCCGCCGGCAATCTGGCGACCGATTTGCGCGCCACCGTCACCACGCACATCGCCCAGACTGTCAAGGCCTGGGACGACGAGCAACTGGTGCGCCAGCTCGAACTCAGCGTTGGCCGCGACCTGCAGTTCATCCGCATCAACGGCACCCTCGTCGGCGGCCTGATCGGGCTGCTGATGCACGCGGTGGGGGTGTTTGGCTAGCGGCAGGCAGCGGTCATGCCGCGTTTCACGCAGGCCGAGGCCTGACTGGCTCAATCAAATTTTGCTACTAAATAAATAGCTGCTTGCGCCCGTCCAGCCTGCACGAGTGGCCTGTTTGGCCATAAATTGCCGTTTTTCAGCCGCCCAGCGTGACTACGCCGGCCAGCGTCACGTCTTCGGGAGCTTCGTAATCCGCCAGCACCCAGGCCCGGTCTGGGCTGCGGCTGGCGTGTTGCAGCACTTGCAGCAGGTAGTCGATGGACGGCCGATCCAGCGCCATGAAGGGCTGGTCCAGCAAGGTAACTGCCGCGCCAGACGCCAGCACCGCCGCCATCAAGACCTTGCGCCGGGTGCCGCTCGACATCATGTAAAGCGCCTTGTCCAGATGCGGTGTCAGGCTAAGGCCCTGAATATGCGCCTGCAATGCGTTTGCGTCGAAACCGGGGTGATTGGCTGGAAAGTCTTTGAAGATTTGCCAGGCGGTGTGTTGGTCCAGTGCAGCATCGCGCGGGTCAAACCAGGCGACTTGTTGTAGGTAAGCCGGGCGGTTTTCTGTCAGAGAAATCCCGTTTATTTGCAGGTTTGCGTTCGAGCCGGCCACCGGCAGCGCGCCTGCCAGCAAGCGCAGCAAGGTGGTTTTTCCGCTGCTTTCGTCACCGCTCACGAGCGTCACGCCGGGCAGGAGCTTGATCGAAAGCTGGTCGAACAGCAGCGGCGCGGGCGGCGGGAAATAGCTGAACGACAGCGCGTCGGCTTTCAAAATGGGCAGGGCGTGCATCGGCGTTTGGGTTGGTTTGGGGCCAGTTTTTAAGGGCCGCTGTCCACGGGCGGGGCCACGAAAAAAGTCCGCACGGCGCGGACTTTTTTCAGAGCAACGGGCCGTGACGCCCGAAAGTCAATCAAGCCAGATAAACGGCGATGAACGCCAGCAGGAAAATCAGTACACCGCCTGCTACCGGCAGCACCACCGGCATCATGTGAACGATGGAGTCGACCACGTCCGGTTCAATTTCCGGGGCAGCGCTGTTGGGGATGGTGTGGGTCGTGGGATTGGCGGAGGGTGTCATTGGGAGGTTCCTGAAATGCGGCAAAAACTTTGGCGAGTTTACCTTTTTGACGCGCCGGCCAGCCGGCCTGGGCCGCATGTCCTTATGCGCTAACCTTGGCGCCTAGCTGTTTGTGGAGGCAACTCATGAAATTTTCGATCCGGTTTTCCCCGGTTTTTTCGCTGTGTGTCGGCGCGGCGGCGTTGGCGCTGCTGGCCGGTTGCGCCAGCAGCGGCGCGGGCAGTGCGTCGGCCCGGCCCGTGCTTTACCCGAATGCCACGCTGAACCGTGTCGGTGACGCGCAAGGCCGCATGGAAGTGAGCGCCTGCCTGTCGCGCGCGCAGGCGTCGGGCTTGAGCCCGTCGCAAAACAACAACGAAGTGGGTCGCCGTGCCGGAGAAGGCGCTGCGGTGGCCGGCGTGGCCTCGGCCATCGGGGCGCTGATTACCGGGCGCGGTACTGAAGGCCTGCTGCGCGCCGGCGCAACGGGCGCTGCCGTGGGCGGCTCGGCCGGTGCGGTGTCAGGTGCCTTTCACAATGACAAGCCCAACGGCGTCTACCGCAGCTTCGTGCAGCGTTGCCTGAGCGAAAAAGGCTTTGACGTGATTGGCTGGAACTGAACCCGCCATGCCGCAGCTTCTTTCGGTCCAGGTCGGGGTGGCGCGCCGCACCAGAATCGGCGAGCGCAACATCCTGACGGCGTATGGCAAGCAACCCGTGGCGCAGGCCGTGCCGGTGTTGCCGCTGGGGTTGATGGGCGACGAGCAGGCCGATTTGTCAATTCACGGCGGGCTGGAAAAAGCCGTTTATGCCTATCCTTCCGAGCATTACGCCTTTTGGCAAGCGGCGCGGGGCGAAGCCGGTTTGAGCGGCATCGACGACAGCTTGCCGCCCGGCAGCCTGGGCGAAAACCTGACGCTTGCGGGCTTGCTGGAAACCGGCGTCTGGGCCGGCGACGTGTTGAAGTTCCCCCATTGCGAACTGCGCGTAACACTGCCGCGCGAGCCCTGCTACAAATTCAACGCCGCGATGGGCTTTGCGCGGGCTTCAAAACTGATGGCGCAAACCGGCTTTTGCGGCTTTTACCTGGCGGTGAAAACGCCGGGAACACTGCGTGCCGGCGATGCGTTTGACGTGGTTACGGGCCGGCGCGGCGTCGGCATTCCAGCGCTGTTTGCCGCCAAGCTGTCGAAGCACCTGCGCTAACGGTCGTTGTCGCGAAATCTACCTCGGCCTTTGCGCATGGCACGCACGGTGAATCACAGTTTTTGCTACTGAATCAATAGCTGGCTGCGCATGCCAGACGTGCGCCATAGCCCTGTTTGATGCATAAATCAGCTTGAACCGCCAAAAACCAGTGCGCAATCGCCCATCGGCTCAGTGCTGCTCTTCGGCCTCGAAGCCGGCCGCGCGCAAGGCCTGCAGCACCAGCTCGATATGCGGCCGACCGCGCGTTTGCAGCACCAGTTCAATTTCGACGTTCTGCGCTGCCAGCATGGTGAAGGCGCGCTGGTGATGGACTTCTTCAATGTTCGCGCCGGCGTCGGCCACGGTGGCGGTGATTTTGGCCAGCGAGCCGGGAATGTCACGCGCCCCGACGCGGATGCGCGCCAGCCGTCCGGCGCGCACCATGCCGCGCTCGATGATGGCGGCCAGCAGCAGCGGGTCGATATTGCCGCCGCACAGCACCAGCCCGACCTTCAGGCCGGCAAAGCGCGCCGGGTATTTCAGCAGCGCCGCCAGTCCGGCCGCGCCCGCGCCTTCGACCAGGGTTTTTTCAATTTCCAGCAACATCACCATGGCCTGCTCGATGTCGCCTTCGTCGACCAGTAGCAAGTCATCGACCCGCTGGGCAATGATGGCTTGCGCAAACACACCTGGCGTGCCCACGGCAATGCCGTCTGCAATCGTGCTGCTGCCCTGGGGATGCGCCGTGCCCTTGATGGCGTTGACCATGCCCGGAAAGCGCGAGGTTTGCACGCCGATGATTTCAATGCCCGGCTTCAGCGCCTTGGCCGCCGTGGCCATGCCGGCAATCAGCCCGCCGCCGCCCACGGCCACCACCAGTACCTCCAGGTCGGGCACGGCATGCAGCATTTCCAGCCCCACCGTGCCCTGGCCGGCAATCACGGCTTCATCGTCGTAGGGATGGACAAACACCAGGCCCTCGCGTTCGGCCAGCAGCAAAGCATGCGCGCGCGACGCGTCCAGCGTGTCGCCGTGCAGCACCACCTCCGCGCCAAAGCCGCGCGTGCGCTCAATCTTCACGCCTGGCGTGAAACGCGGCATGACGATGACGGCGCGAATGCCCAGGCGCTGCGCGTGATAAGCCACGCCCTGCGCATGGTTGCCGGCGCTCATGGCAATTACGCCGCGCCGGCGCTCGGCTTCAGTCAGTTGCGACAGCTTGTTGCACGCGCCGCGTTCCTTGAAAGACGCGGTGTATTGCAGGTTTTCAAACTTCAGGTAAATTTGCGCCCCGGTCAGCTGCGAGAGCGTTTTCGATTCAACGCAAGGCGTGTCGAGCAGATGGCCGTGCAGGCGCTGGGCGGCTTGTTCAATATCGGTCAGGCTGAGCATGGATTTCCTTTGGCGGCGAAGGTGGGGCGGCAAGCCCGCCATTCTCTACGCCTTTGACCGGTGTAAAGCTGCCAAATGCGGCAGAGCCGGCTTGAATAAGTGTCTTCCATGAGGCGGGTGCTTGCGTTATGGTGAAGGCTGATCGAGATCATAAAAAAAGCAAAGCAGGCGAGGAGGGGGATACGTGGTTGAAAGACTGGAGAGTTGTCCATGAACAAGCGTTCACTTGTCGAGCATCCGCAGCAGTGGCTGCTGTCCCCCGCGCTGAAAGACGCGCCGGTGCTGGACCTGATGTGCTCGCATTTTGTGCTCAGCCTGGCCGCCCGCCAGGGTGCCAAGTTCAATGTGCGGCGCGACCTGACCAGCCTGCTGTCGCTGTCGGGTCGGCACCTGGTCTGGCCCTTGCCGGCGTTTCAGCGCCTGCGCGAATTTTTGGGCCGCCGCTGCAAAGGCAACGAGTTCTGGCAAGACCACGAAACCCTGAGCGACGCCGACTTCATGGCGCGTCATGGCGTCTGGCGCGGCCCCTACGAGGAAGGCACGCTGTTCTTCTACCTCGACGAGCATGCCAAAGACCAGCCCAAGGATTTGCTGTCGGTGCTCAGCGCCACCGGCGACTGGCTGACGCTGGCGCTGAAAAAGCAGTCCACGCTGGTTGAGAAAAATATCGAATCGCTGGCCAGTTTGCTGCAGCTCAACCGCGCCGAGCGCGCGCTGCTGCTGTACGGCACGCTGGCGCGCTACCAGCGCGATTTGCGCTCGCTGCTGGTCGAGTTCAAGGTCAACAATGCGCCCGAAGCCTACGCGGCGATTGCCGATGTCGCCGGCGTCAAGGCGCCCGAAGTGGCCGAAGCGCTGCGGCCCGGCTCGCGGCTGGAACGCATTGGCATGGTCGAAAACCTGATTTCCGAGCACAACATCACCGACCTGGCCGACCTGATGAAAGTCAGCGAAAAACTGCCGCCGGTGTTGATGCGCAAATACCGTGATCAAAGCGAGCTGATGGCGGTTTTCACCCGGCCCGCGACCCGCAGCCAGCTGGGCCTGGCCGACTTTGCCTTTGTGCAGGACGACGCGCAGGTGCTGGTGTCGCTGCTGCGCCATGCGGTGGCGGCCAAAGAGCAGGGCGTCAATGTGCTGCTGTACGGCCCGCCCGGCACCGGCAAAACCGAGCTGGCCAAGGTGGTGGCGCAGGCCGCTGGGCTGGACTTGTTCGAGGTCGAATATGCCGACCGCGACGGCAATTCGCTGAGCGGACGCGACCGCTACCGCTCACTGCAAATCGCCCAGGTGTTCCTCAAGGGCAGCATGCATTCGGCACTGCTGTTTGACGAGGTTGAAGACGTTTTTCCGCCAATTTCCAGCGAAGCCGCGCAGCTGATGGCGCGCTCCGAGCAACTGAGCGCGCCCGGCAGCCATTCGGTCAGCGGCAAGGCCTGGGTCAACCAGATTCTCGAATCCAACCCCGTGCCCACGCTGTGGGTGACCAACCGCATCGAGCAGATCGACCCGGCGTTTCGCCGCCGCTTTGCCTATCACCTGGAACTGCGTTCGCCGCCGCCCGGCGCGCGCGAAGGCATTGTGCGCAAGACGCTTGAAGGCGTGCAGGTCAGCGATGCCTTCGTCGCCCGGCTCACCGCCCGCAAGGGCCTGACGCCGGCGCAAATCCGCACCGCAGTGCGCTTTGCCCGGCTGGCCAGCGCGCCTGATACAGGTTTGGACACGCCCATGAGCATTCAGCCGGGCGTAGGGGCTCTTTCTTCACCAGTTGGGGCCGCGGGACCGGCTTCGCCGGACCGCAGGCGCAGCGCCCCCTCGGGGGGCAGCGAACCACACGAAGTGGGGAGCGTGGGGGCTTCTGTCATCGAGTCGCTGATCGAGCGCCAGCTGAAAAACGCCGACGTGGCGCTGGGCAACAAGGCCGAAGCCTCGGGCCGGCGCAACGTCACAACCTATGACCTGGCGATGCTCAATGTCGAATCGCGGTTTGAGATTGCGCGCATCGTGCAGGCGCTCAAAAGCCGGGGCCACGGCAGCCTGTGCTTCTACGGCCCGCCCGGCACTGGCAAGACCGCGCTGGCCGAGCACATCGCCCAGGCGCTGGAGCAGCCGTTGCTGATCAAGCAGGCCAGCGACCTGATGAGCAAGTACGTCGGCGAGACCGAGCAGAAGATGGCCGCCATGTTCCGCGAAGCCGAGGCCGAAAAAGCCGTGCTGCTGCTCGACGAGGCCGACAGCTTCCTGCAAGACCGGCGCGGCG
Source organism: Polaromonas sp. CG_9.5 (assembly GCF_035984465.1). Classification (NCBI taxonomy): domain Bacteria; kingdom Pseudomonadati; phylum Pseudomonadota; class Betaproteobacteria; order Burkholderiales; family Comamonadaceae; genus Polaromonas; species Polaromonas sp. CG_9.5. The sequence goes on along the minus strand of NZ_JAXCHR010000021.1, from coordinate 43,055 downwards.
CGCAGCGCACTTATGAAGTGACGGAAGTCAACGAAATGCTGCAAGGCATGGAGCGCTACGCCGGCATTTTCATCTGCACCACCAATCTGCTGGAAAGCCTGGACCAGGCGGCACTGCGACGCTTCACCTTCAAGATCAGGTTCATGCCGCTGACTAGCGCGCAGCGCGAAACGATGTTCGTGACGGAAGCGCTGGCGGGTGATGCCGCCTTGCTCACGCCGCCTCTGCAAAAAAGACTCAACCAGCTGACGCAGCTGTGCCCAGGCGACTTTGCGGCGGTCAAGCGGCAGGGGGTGATTCTGGACACAGCGTTGTCGGCAGAGGAGTTTTTGGTTCAGTTGGAGGCCGAGCACCGCATCAAGCCCGAGGTGCGGGAAGGGCGGGCCATGGGGTTCATGCGGTAGCGTTTGCTATTAAAAAAATAGCTGCATGCGCCCGTACTTATTGCGCTACGACACTAAATTAGGCTATGTCTGAATTAGCTGTTGCGACCGAGCCCTTCCCAGCGCTTCACGCAAGCAATCGGCCGTTGAGAGGGTGTTGCGATAGCGCTCCAGCATGCGTCGCCAGCCCAGATAGCTTTGCAGGTACCGGGTGGCAACTCCGTGAAAGCGCCGCATCCAGCCCTTGAGGCGGCTGTCGTAGGCGTTGACGTTCTGGATATGAAAAGCACCCTGCACAACGCGAATGCCTTGCTGCACGTTGATCGGGCGATGGGTGATGCCTGTCTGGCGGGCAAAGCTTGGTACACGTGCGCCCCGTCCGTGCACAGGATGGCATCCTTGTCGATCAACGGCTCAAGCACGGCGGCGATGTGCGGGGCGTCCAGCTTGTCCAGCACAAAGTCGGCCGTTTGACCGCTGCGATCGCGCACGACCAGCACGGCAATGTGCTCCCACTTCGCGCCCACCCCGCCGCGTTTGCGTGCAGGCCGGGGTAGTTTGCGTTGGCCCTTGAAGGATTGCAAAAAGAACGTCTCGTCGGCTTCGACAATCCCGCCTTCGTGCTCGGCGCGGTGCGCTCCAGGCGCTTTGACAAAGCGGTGACGCCACAAAAAGGCGGTGTTTTTATCCACCCCGCAGCGCCGGGCCGCCTGGCGAACGCTCAGGCCCTCCATCAACGCTTGGGCGTAAGTGGTCCATTGTTCGCGTTTGCGCAAGCGCGCCAAAGGTGTGCCCGTGAGGGAATTGCTGGTTTTATGACAAGCGCGGCAGCGCAGGCGCGCCAGCCCATGACTGAATCCCCAAGGCTGGAGTTGCCCGGCCGGCGCCTGGCAGTGTGGGCATGCGCCGGGGCCGGGCAATGCTTGGGCCACGGCGCTGATAGGCGGGTGCGCCATCTCCTCCAAAGCACTTCGCACCCGTGCGCGTTGCCCTTGCGTGAGAAGCCCGAGTTGGCGTAAAAGCTGCACAAAGTCGCTCTTGACCATCTTGCACCTCCTTGTCTACAGAGTGAAGTTCACTTTAGGCGCTCACAGCTGGCCTTGCAACAGCTAATTCAGACATAGCCCTAAATTAGTAGGGCTAATGGGGTCAGATTCCAATTAACGCCTCTGACCGCCACGCTCCTCATTCCCCCTGCGTGCTTTTTCAGCCCTTCACCAGCCCGCAGTCCACCACCAGGTTTTGCCCGGTCACGGCGCGCGCCCAAGGCGAGAGGAAGAACAGCACCGCGTCGGCAAACTCGTCCGGCGTGGTCACGCGGCGCAGCGGGGTCATGCTGGCGATCAGGTCAAACACCGCTTCGGGCGTGGCGCGGCTGGCGTCGGTGGTGCGCAGCAAGCCGCCCGAGACCATGTTCACGGTAATGCCGTGCGGCCCCAGGTCGTGCGCTGCGGTGCGCGTGAGCGACAGCAGGGCGGCCTTGGCGGCGGTGTAGTCGTGATAAGGCACTACCGGGTTTTGGAACAGGTTGGTGCCCACGTTCACGATGCGGCCAAAGCCTTGCCCGCGCATGCCGGGCAGCGCGGCCTGAAGGGTGTTGAGCGCGCCTTTCACGGCACCGTCGATTTGCTGCGCAAAGCGTTCCCAGGCAATGTCGCCAATTTGCGGGCGGGCGTCGCCGTCAAACTGAAACTGCACCAGCGCGTTGTTCACCACGGCGCTGATGGGCTGGCCGGTGCGCTCGTGCGCTTGCGCAAACAGGCGCTGCACGGCGGCGGCGTCGGTTACGTCGGCCTGAATGGCGATAGCGCGCGGGCCAATTTCTTGCACCAGCGCCTCGGCTGCGGCCTGGCTGCGGTGGTAGTTGATGACCACGCCCGCACCCTCGCGCGCCAGCGCCCGCGTGATGGACTGCCCCAGACCGCGCGCGCCGCCGGTCACCAAAACCCATTGTTCTGCTAACACCATGTATGAAACTTCCCTGTGTGTGAATCGCGAGTGTGAATAAACCGCTGTGCCGTCTTTTGCTTTAGCGCCCACTGGCCTGGCCTTTGGGGACTCCGTGCCGCTGGTGACGCTATGCCATCGCCAGGTCACGAATTGGCCTGAATTGACTGACCAGCCCGTTTTTATCAAACCGTATCGGGCACAGGCGCGCGCCCAGTGCAGCCGGCTGCAGTTGTACCAGATCAACCCGTCGACAGATTTGCCCTGCGTCTGGGGCTGATTCGCCACGGCCTGGTGCGGCCTGGCGCGGCTTGCTGGCAATGCGATAAATGCTATTGAATAAATAGCTGACTATGCCCGTACCTTATGCACAAGCGCCGTATTTGTCGATATTTTTCATGTTTATCCGATTAAATGGAACGCTGATCTTTATTCCTACAAGGCGCCATGCACCCGGAGATGCGCCTGACATGCCGGTGCTGTGCTGCACGCAATTTTTTAAAGCCACTTACCATCGTTGTAATGGCATATGGCGCGCACGTTGCGCATTCACGCTAGCCCGCTTTTTCCACAAACTGCCCTCAGCGGCGCAGGCCGCTTGGGCCTTCTTTTGAATCGAGTCACACACCATGCGAATGCGCAAAAAATCCGACCTGCCGCAAAAGATCTGCCAGCACTGCGGCCGGCCCTTTGCCTGGCGAAAAAAGTGGCAGAAGGTCTGGGACGAGGTGCTGTACTGCTCTGACCGCTGCCGCAGCGAACGCAAGGGCGCAAAAGCCGCACCGTCGGCATCAATATGAAAGCAGTGCTTTACTGGTTTCGCAGCGACTTGCGCCTGCACGACCAGCCTGCGCTGGCGCAAGCCATTGCGCTGGCAACGCAGCAGGGCGCAACGCTGCTGCCGCTGTATTGCCACGCGCCTGATGCGTTGACGCGCTGGGGCTTTGAGCGCGTTGGCCCGCACCGCCGGGCGTTTGTAAGTGACACGCTGGCGTGCCTGTCGGCGCAGTTGGCGGCGCGTGGCAGCCGCTTGCTGCAATGCACGGGCGACGCGTTAGTGGTGTTGCCGGCGCTGGTGAAAGCGCTGGGCGGCACGGACAAATGCACTGTTGTTTGCGAAGCCATTGCTGCCCCCGAAGAACAAGCCGAAGTCGCCGCCCTGCGTGCGCAAGGCCTGACGGTGCAAACCGTGTGGCAGTCAAGCTTGTTGCACCCGGACGACTTGCCCTTCGCGCCCGCAGACCTGCCGGCGGTGTTTACCGCGTTTCGCAACGCCGTCGAGCGCGCGCAGGTGCAGCCGCGTGCGCCACTGCCCGTGCCAATTGCCTTGCCCACTATGCCCGCCTTGCCACCCGAACACCTTGGGTCTGCAGGGCTGCGCACGCCACCCGTCGCCCCTGCGCAAGCGGTTTGCGATGAACGCTCGTCTTTTCCTTATGGCGTCCCGGCCTTTGCTGGCGGCGAAGTGGCCGCCCTGGCCCATCTCACGCAGTACCTGGCGCGCAAACTGCCGCACAGCTACAAGCAGACCCGCAACGGCTTGACCGGCGTGGATTACTCCAGCAAGTTCTCGCCCTGGCTGGCGACGGGCGCGCTGTCAGCCCGGCAGGTAATGGCACATCTGCGCCAGTTTGAAGCCGACCATGGCGCCAACGACGGCAGCTACTGGCTATGGTTTGAGTTGCTGTGGCGCGACTACTTTCGGCTGTTGCATCTGCAGTACGGGCGCGCGTTGTACCGTGCGCGCGGGCTGTTAGACCAGCCGCTGACCGCGCACAACACGCAAGGTTTTAAACGCTGGTGCGGGGGTCAAACCGGCGAGCCGCTGGTCGATGCCGCCCTGCGCGAGCTGGCCACCACGGGCTACCTGAGCAACCGTCTGCGCCAGGTGGCGGCCAGCTACCTTGTCTACGACCTGCACGGCGACTGGCGCGCAGGCGCAGCGTGGTTCGAGCACTGCCTGCTCGACTACGACCCCTACAGCAACCAGGGCAACTGGCTCTACATTGCCGGGCGCGGCACCGACCCGCGCGGCGGACGGCGCTTTAACCCGCAAAAGCAGACCCAAGACCACGACGCCGACGGCAGCTACCGCCGCCTGTGGAGCGCCGCATGAGCGCCCCGGCAAGCACCCTGCGCCTGCTGCTGGGCGACCAGCTCAACCCCGAACATCCGTGGTTTGGCAGCGTGGACGCGGGCGTCCTGGCCTGGCGCACCCGCTGCGCCGCCAGGCACGCCCCCGATATATGACCACAGCGCGTTGTGGCGCTGCATCATTGCGGCTGGCATGAAGAATTTTGGCAACCCGCAGGCAGCGGCCTGCTGGCCACCCAATCCTGCGTCAGCAGCGCCGCTTGCATCGACCGCATGCGCGCCTATTGCAAAGGCTGCCGCTACGAAAAAAAAGCTGGAAACCGGCGAGCGCGCCTGTCCGTTCAACGCACTGTATCGGGACTTTTTTGCGCGTAACCAGGCGACCTTGGGTAACAACTTTCGGCTGGGCAGGATGTATCGGTAGCTGGAAAAAATGCAGAGCGCGCCGTTAGAAGCGCTGCGCGGGCAGGCTGGGGCGGTGCTGGGGCGGCTGGAAACTTTGTGAGCCAATCGGCTACAGCCTGGGCTTAACCCAGCCAGTCCGGCGCCTGCAAACCCACGTCGCCTTGCGGCCCATCAAAATCGCCTTCGGCGCACACCCGCAACACCTCAGCCCCATAGGCCTGCAGCTTTTTCACGCCCATGCCGCTGATACCTTCCAGGTCGTGCAGGCTTTGCGGTGACTGCTCGGCAATGGCGCGCAGCGTGGCGTCATGAAAAATCACGAAGGCTGGCAGGTTGTGTTCGCGCGCCACGTCGGCACGCCAGGCTTTCAGGCGCGCCAGCCTTTCCAGCGCGCCGGCGTTCAGCGTGGCTTCGGCCATGCCTTTGGCTGATGTTTTCTTCGCTGATGTTTTGCTGCCGCGCCGGGTGCGCTCGGTTTTGGTACTGACGGCCTGCTGGCGCAGCAGCACGCTGACTTCGCCCTTGAGCACGCCGCGCGCGTCGGGCAGCAGTTGCAGCGTGTTAAAGCTGTTGCCGCTGGCGCTGTGCATCAGCGTGCTGCCGACCAGATTGCTGGCGATCAGGTGGCGCAGCACGCCGCGCCACTGCGGCTCTGACAAATCTGCGCCAATGCCAAAGGTGCTGAGTTGGTCGTGGCCGTACTGGGTGATTTTGTCGTTGGGCTTGCCGCGCAAAATGTCGATGAGGTGCCCGGTGCCAAACGAGATGCCGCTGGCTTGCTGCACACGGTAAAGACAACTGAGCAGCTTGCGCGCCGCCTCGGTCGCGTCCCAGACGGCGGGCGGCGTCAAGCAGTTGTCGCAGTTGCCGCACGGCTGGCTGGCCTCGCCAAAGTAGCCCAGCAAACTGACACGGCGGCAGCGCGTGCCTTCGGCCAGCGTCAAGAGCGCATCCAGCTTGCCGCGCATCACGGCCTTGAATTCTTCGCTGGCGACTTCGCTGGTGTCGATCATGCGGCGCTGGTTGACTACGTCCTGTAGGCCATAGACCATCCATGCGTCGGCGCTCAAGCCGTCACGGCCGGCGCGGCCGGTTTCCTGGTAATAGCCTTCGATGTTTTTCGGCATGTCCAGATGCGCCACAAAGCGCACGTCGGGCTTGTCAATGCCCATGCCAAAGGCAATCGTCGCCACCATCACGCAGCCGTCTTCGCGCAAAAAGCGGTCTTGCCGCTGCTGGCGCAGCTTGGCGTCCAGCCCGGCGTGATAAGCCATCGCCTTGATGCCGGCGGCCTCCAGCATGCTGGCGATTTCTTCCACGCGTTTGCGCGACTGGCAATAGACGATGCCCGCTTCGCCGTCATGTTCGGTCTGGATGAAGCGCAGCAACTGGCGCGTGGCATCCACTTTTTCCACGATGGTGTAGCGGATGTTGGGCCGGTCAAAGCTGCTGACAAACGCGCGTGCGTCCTCTAACTTGAGCCGCTCGACCATGTCCTGCCGCGTTAGCGCGTCCGCTGTGGCCGTCAGCGCCATGCGCGGCACGTCGGGAAATGTCTCGTGCAGCAAGCTCAAGCTGCGGTATTCAGGCCGGAAGTCGTGGCCCCACTGGCTGACGCAATGCGCTTCGTCAATCGCAAACAGGCTCAGCAGCCCGCGTTCGTGCAAAGACGCCAGCAGGCCCTTCATGCGCGGCGTGTTGATGCGCTCGGGTGCGGCATAAAGCAGCGTCAGTTCATTACGCAGCAACTGCTTTTCCAGCGCGCTGCTTTCCTCGTAAGTCTGGGTGGAATTGAGGAACGCCGCCGAAACGCCAGCTTCCAGCAGCGCGCCAACCTGGTCGTGCATCAGCGCAATCAGCGGCGAAATGACGATGGTCACGCCGTGGCCGGCGTTTTGCCGCACGATGGCCGGAATCTGGTAACACAGCGACTTGCCGCCGCCCGTCGGCATCAAGACCAGCGCGTCGCCGCCCGCCACCACATGCTCAACGATGGCTTGCTGCGGACCGCGAAAGTCGCTGTAGCCAAAGACCTGGCCAAGCACGTCCAGCGGCGTGGGCTGGGGCGAAGAAAGGGGCAAATTGGACAAGGGCGGGCCAGACAGTGAGCGTTGGTGATAAGTTTTAAATGCTATGAAATAAATAGCTGTCTGCGCAGGTCAGCCGTGCGCAATACCCATTTTTTATCAATATTCTTGCGAATGAGCACTTGAGCGTGCCTGCATACAGGCTTGTCTTGCGTCATTCGCATCGGATTGCCGGCCCCGAACGGCTTGGCTCAAACGCCAGCAGGCTATTGCCGTATTGTCAGGGAAAGTCAAAGTCCATGAACCCCGTCCTAAAATGCATGCCATGAAGCCGACACCCTACACCCGCGCCGCCCAACTCCCCGCCCTGTTGGCGCAACGAATTTTGATTCTTGACGGCGCGATGGGCACGATGATCCAGCGCTTCAAACTGACCGAAGCGCAGTACCGGGGTGCCGGGTACGCTGGGCCTGGCGGCCAGCTTGAGCGTTTCAAGGACTTTCACAAGGACGTGAAAGGCAACAACGAGTTGCTCAGCTTGACGCGGCCTGACGTAATCCGCGATATTCATGAAGGCTATCTGGCCGCTGGTGCCGACCTGATTGAAACCAACACTTTTGGCGCCACCACGATTGCCCAGGCTGACTACGACATGGCCGAGCTGGCGGTCGAGATGAACTACGAATCGGCCCGCATCGCGCGGCTGGCTTGCGACAAGTTTTCAACGCCGGACAAGCCGCGCTTTGTTGTCGGCGCGCTCGGCCCGACGCCCAAGACCGCCAGCATCAGCCCCGACGTGAACGACGCCGGTGCGCGCAACACCAGTTTTGAGGAACTGCGAAAAGCCTATTACGAGCAGACTGAAGCGCTGGTCAGGGGCGGCAGCGATATTTTGCTGGTCGAGACGATTTTTGACACGCTCAACGCCAAGGCCGCGCTGTTTGCGATTGACGAGTATTTCGACAATTCCGGCGAGCGCCTGCCGCTGATCATCAGCGGCACGGTGACCGATGCGTCAGGACGGATTCTGAGCGGCCAGACGGTGACGGCTTTCTGGCACAGCGTTCGCCACGCCGAGCCGCTGGCCGTCGGCCTGAATTGCGCGCTGGGCGCAGCCCTCATGCGCCCCTACATTCAGGAACTGGCCAAGGCCGCACCCGACACCTTCATCAGCTGCTACCCCAACGCCGGCCTGCCCAACCCGATGAGCGACACCGGCTTTGACGAAACGCCCGACGTGACGTCGCGCCTGCTGCAGGAGTTTGCCGCCGAAGGGCTGGTCAATATCGTGGGCGGCTGCTGCGGCACCACGCCGGATCACATTCAGGCAATTGCCCATGCGGTGGCGCCAGTGGCGTCGCGTCCGGTGGCTTCCCGGTTTTTTTACCGCGAAGCGGCTTGACCCGGTCAGGCTGACTCAGGCCTCTTCGCTCATTTCACGGGTTCTGTTGTGGGACGCGGTGACAAGCCGGCCCATCCCTTCAGTCCACGAAGCGTGAGCCGATTTCCTGCTCCATCGCCTGCGTCAACTGCACGTACATCTTGAGCTTGTCGGTCACCTCGCGCAAGCGCACGCCGATGCGCAGCGAGATGCCCAGTAGCAGCTTGGCAGCAATGGCCGGTTCTTCGTGCATCAGCAAGTCAAGTGATTCGCGCGTCAACATGGCGGCAAGCAGCGGCGTGGCGGCTACGCACGACGCATAACGCGCTTTGCCGTCAAGCAGCCCCAACTCGCCAATCAGGTTGCCCGGCCCCAGCACGGTGATGACGATGGATTCAGTACGCCCCACCACCAGCGCTTCAATCGTCACTTCGCCGTCGATCAGCAGCAGCATGAAGCTGGTGTCTTGCGCGTCGCCTTCGCGGATCAGGACGGTGCCTTTTTCGACCATTTGGGGCTGCATGTAGCGCACCACCACGCGCGCTTCCCGCAGCGTCAGCTGCATGAGCGCGGTCGGGGCAATCAACAATTCAGCCGCCAGATCGGCCGAGCTGGAGCCTTCGGCTTCGTCAGTCGCCTGGCTGTCATGCGCAAAGGGGTTTTTCTTGAAAAAGTTGTTTAGCATGGAGAGACTTGGGGAGATTTGACGGCGCGCCTGCTGCATGCCGGCTTTGGTGCTTAAAATCCAGCTTAACTCAAGGAGCGTTGCAGCAAGACTCATGTTTTGTCAGGCTTGGGTAAACAGGGCGTAAAACGCTCTTTTTAGCAACGACGCTCACCTTTATTCCAAGGTGAGTCATGTCCGCAGTTCAATTGCCCCCCCAAATTTCGCCCATGAAGCTGTCCGGCCTGGAGCCGGTCATGATTGGCGCCGATTCCCTGTTCGTCAACATCGGCGAGCGTACCAATGTCACGGGTTCCAAAGCGTTTGCCCGAATGATTTTGAATGGCGACTTTGAAGCCGCGCTGGCCGTGGCCCGCCAGCAGGTCGAAAACGGCGCGCAAATCATCGACATCAACATGGACGAGGCCATGCTCGACAGCCAGGCGGCGATGGTGCGTTTCCTGAACCTGATCGCCGGCGAGCCCGACATTGCGCGCGTGCCCATCATGATTGACAGCTCCAAATGGAGCGTGATTGAAGCCGGGCTGCGCTGCATTCAGGGCAAGGGCATCGTCAATTCAATCTCGATGAAAGAGGGCGTGGACGCCTTCAAGCACCAGGCCAAACTGCTCAAGCGCTATGGCGCAGCCGCCGTCGTCATGGCGTTTGATGAAAAAGGCCAGGCAGACACCTACCAGCGCAAGATCGAGATTTGCGAACGCGCCTACCGCGTGCTGGTCGATGAGATCGGTTTTTCGCCCGAAGACATCATTTTTGATCCCAACATCTTTGCCATTGCCACCGGCATCGACGAGCACAACAACTACGCCGTCGACTTCATCAACGCCACCCGCTGGATCAAGCAGAACCTGCCGGGGGCCAAGGTGTCGGGCGGCGTGTCCAACGTGTCGTTCAGCTTTCGTGGCAACGACCCGGTACGCGAAGCCATTCACACGGTATTTTTGTACCACGCGATCCAGGCCGGTATGGACATGGGCATTGTCAACGCCGGCATGATGGGCGTGTACGACGAGCTGGAGCCGGTGCTGCGCGAGCGCGTCGAAGACGTGGTGCTGAACCGCCAGCCCGTCTACAAAGACGGCGAAGAACATCTCACGCCCGGCGAGCGCTTGATCGAAGTCGCCGAAACCGCCAAGAGCGGCGCGCGCGACGACAGCAAAAAGTACGAGTGGCGCGCGTTGCCGATACGCCAGCGCCTGTCGCACGCGCTGGTGCATGGCAACAACGAGTTCATCACCGAAGACACCGAAGAGATGTACCAGGCGATTCTTGCCGAGAAGGGCCGGCCGCTGCACGTCATCGAAGGCCCGCTGATGGACGGCATGAACGTTGTTGGCGACCTGTTTGGCCAGGGCAAGATGTTCTTGCCGCAGGTGGTCAAAAGCGCCCGCGTCATGAAGCAGGCCGTGGCGCATTTGCTGCCCTACATTGAGGCCGAAAAGCTGCTCATGCAGGCTGCTGGCGGCGATGTGAAAACCAAGGGCAAGATCATCATTGCCACCGTCAAGGGCGACGTGCATGACATTGGCAAGAACATCGTCACCGTGGTCTTGCAGTGCAATAACTTTGAGGTGGTGAACATGGGCGTGATGGTGCCGTGCCACGAGATTTTGGCGCTGGCCAAGGCTGAAGGCGCTGACATCGTTGGATTGAGCGGCCTGATCACGCCGAGCCTGGAGGAAATGCAGTACGTCGCCAGCGAGATGCAAAAAGACGACCATTTCCGCCTGAACAATATTCCTCTGCTGATTGGTGGCGCGACCTGCAGCCGCGTGCATACGGCGGTGAAGATTTCGCCGCACTACGAAGGCCCGGTGGTGTATGTGCCCGATGCGTCGCGCAGCGTGAGCGTGGCGCAAGGCTTGCTGTCTGACCAGGCGGCTAAGTACATCGAAGAGGTGAAGGCCGACTACGAAAAAGTGCGCATCCAGCATGCCAACAAAAAGCAGGTGCCGATGTGGACACTGGCCAAGGCGCGCGCCAATGCCACGGTGATGGACTGGGCCAACTACACGCCGCCCGTGCCCAAATTCATTGGCCGGCGCGTGTTCAAGAACTTTGATCTGGCCGAGCTGGCCGAATACATCGACTGGGGCCCGTTCTTCCAGACCTGGGACTTGGCCGGGCCGTTTCCGGCTATTTTGAAAGACGAAGTGGTTGGCGCTGAAGCCGTGCGCGTTTATGCCGACGCCAAGCGCATGCTCAAGCGCCTGATCGAGGGCCGCTGGCTCACGGCCAGTGGCGTGATGGGTCTGTACCCGGCCAACAGCGTCGGCGACGACATCGAAATCTACACCGACGAAACCCGCACCGAAGTCGCCATGACCTGGCACGGCCTGCGCCAGCAGACTGAAAAAACCGCCGTTGACGGCGTGATGCGCCCCAGCCGCTGCCTGGCCGACTTTGTCGCGCCCAAGGTGCTGACTCCTGAATTGATAGCTGCTCGCGCCCATGCAGCATGCGCAAGCGGTAAAAATGACTCAAAAATTGCCGATTACATCGGTGTTTTTGCCGTCACCGCCGGGCTGGGGGCTGAAAAGAAGGAAAAGTATTTCCTGGACGACAACGACGACTATTCGTCGATCATGTTCAAGTCACTGGCCGACCGGCTGGCCGAAGCCTTTGCTGAGGCGCTGCACCAGCGCGTGCGCAAGGATTTGTGGGGTTACGTGCCCGCCGAGACGCTCGACAAAGACGCGATGATCGCCGAGAAATACCAGGGCATCCGCCCCGCGCCCGGCTACCCGGCCTGCCCGGATCACAGCGTGAAAAAAGACATGTTCGAGTTGCTTCATGCAGAAGACATCGGCATGGCGCTGACGGAAAGCCTGGCCATGACGCCAGCGGCCAGCGTCAGCGGTTTTTACCTCAGTCACCCCGACAGCAGCTACTTCAGCGTTGGAAAAATTGGCGATGACCAGGTGAAGGATTTGGCCGAGCGGCGCGGCGAGAAGGTTGACGTGTTGAGCCGGTTGCTGGCACCTAATCTGTAGCCACGGCGACTTTGCCGCCGGGTTCGCACCGAAGCGGCGCACCCGGTTAACGCGCGCGCAGACGCTGCCGCGCGCTGCAACCTTTGCCTGACAAAAATGCCCGTAGTGCCTGGCGCAGGGCTGCCTGCATCCGCCCACGACGCGGCACTAAACCCGCCTTCATTGACGCTTTGCCGTTATTATTTCTGCCAGCGACTCCGGCTGAAAAACAACTGCGAAGCACTCCCTATGTTCCGACTGGCCTTGATCCTTTTTGGCGGCGATACCCTGCTCAAACGCTGGCGGGTTTTTCTGGCGGCCGGGCTGTTGACCTTGCTGCTGGGCGCGGTGGTGCTGATTGATCTGGGCGACGGTGTGGCCGACATTGCCAGCTGGGTGTTTGGTGTCATTTTGCTGTTGCAGGGGCTGGTCGAGCTGGTGGTGGGCGCGACCCACACCGGCAGCCGTCGGCGGTTTGAGATGCTGCGTGGTTTCGTCATGGTGTTCATTGCCTGCCTGGTGCTGGACTTTCCCTGGGACAACGCCATTACGGCCGGTGTGCTGTTTGCCGTCGCCTTCACCCTCAACGGATTGATCCGCATTGCGTTCAGCCTGCTGGTGCGGCCGCCTGCGTGGCGCTTGTCGCTGGCCGTGGCCGGTGTTTATTGGGTCATGGCCGTGCTGCTGCTGACCCACTGGCCCTTGCGTGACGCGCTGAATGTGTCGTTTTGCATCGGGCTGGGGCTGCTGGCCGTGGGTTTCAGGCTGGTGCGTGGCGCCTGGCGGCTTAAAAGCCTGCCGCCGGGCTCACGCCTGGCCGCCATTGAGCTGTACCGCAACCGCCGCCCGTCCGATCAGAAGGCCGCGTCGGTTGCAGTGCCTGAATGGGTGGTGGGCCATCAGGAGCCGATGGTGGTGCATATCTGGCTGGCGGTGAACAAAATTCCTGACCGCATCCGCATGCCGTTTTTCGAGCATTACATCGTGGCTTTTTCGCGCAAGGGCGGCGCTTCTGCGGGACATGCCTCGATGGAATGCGGCAGCAGCCTGTACATCAGCCACCATCCGCTGGTGCCCTTGCGCGTGGCGCAGTCGGACTTCAAGCTGCGGGTGCGGGCCACGTCCGACAACGACGGCCCCGGCTTTTGGTCAGCGTCTTATCAAGACGAACTGCGCACCGGCGACCCTTCGACCGTGCGCATCCGTTTTCGGGTGTTCAACCGTGACTACCTGCACACCTTCTGGAGCGCCTACCGGCAAGACGCGACGTACAACCTGACCCACCGCAATTGCTCGGTGGCGGTCGTCGAGGCCATCGACGCCGGTGTGGAAGGCGTGTTTGCCGACAAGCCTTTCTGGCGCACATTGCTGCGCCTGGCGTTTCACCCCGACATGTGGCTGGCCGGCAGCGTCAGGGTGCGCGCCGACTCGATTGCCTGGACTCCCGGCCTGGCGATGGACTACGCCAGCGCCCTGCAACGCATCACCCATCCGCGCCGGGATTTGCGTTTGCGTCTGTGGCGGCGCTGGAAAAAATCGCGCAGGCGGCTGCGGCAAGCTGGCGCTGCCCTTAGTCCGCCACTGTGAGCGCTTGCTACCCACGACGGCTTGACTACTTCGCGTTATCAGACCAAGGCGTGGTTTTCCAGAGCGTGGTGAATTCAGTCGTGGCTTTGTCCAAGCGTGCTTTCCAGGCAGCGCCTTCGACGTAGTCCATTTCGGTGAACTGCTGCGCCATCTGCTTCTGGAACTCCGGGTCGGCAGCTATCGTACGCAGGGCTTCTGTCAGACGGCGTTGCACGTCGGCAGGAATGCCCGCAGGTGCCACGAGGCCGCGTTCAGAGTTAAACACCAGGTTCACGCCCTGTTCGGCAAAGCTGGGCACATCCGGTGCCAAACGCGAGCGCCCGGGACTGGCTTGGGCCAGCACGCGCACTTTGCCCACCGAAGGCATGACCTCGCCCAGGTTCATGCCGCCGATGACCACGTGCCCACCCATCACTGCGGTGCGCAGCGGGCCAGCGCCGTTGAAGGGTACGTGGTTCAGTTGCGTGCCTGTCAGGCGTTCAAACAGCACCATCGCCAGATGGTCGTCGGTGCCGACGCCGGTGGAGCCATAGCTGATCTGGCCGGGATTGGCTTTGGCATCCGCGACCAGATCGGCCAGCGACTTGTATTTGCTGGTCGCCAGCACACTGAAGGCGCTGGGGTCGCGCACCAAGTTGGCAATATAGGTGAAGCTGCTGTTTTTGAACTGGGTTTGGCGCTCAATGGGCAGCGTGACCAGGCCGGGCATGTTGGTCATGCCAAGGACGTAGCCGTCCGGGGCCGCCTTGGCCACGTAAGCCAGGCTGATTGCGCCGGATGCGCCAACCTTGTTGGTCACCACCACAGAAGCGCCCAGTTGTTTGCCCAAAAAAATGGCCAGGGTGCGGGCTGTGATGTCGGTGCCGCCGCCAGGGGCGAAGCCCACCACAATCTCAATGGGACGCTCGGGCCAGGCTGCCATGGCAGGCGCGCTGGCCAGCGTGAGGGCGCCCAGGGCCAGCACGAGGCTGCGACGGGTATGGAAAAAAATGTTTGAAAAACGGTTCATGTTGTCTCCTGGTAAATCAATGGATGCTTCGAAAAATCACGCAGCCTTGGCGGGCACAGTGGGGCAGCCCCAGTCGGCCCAGAGCTTGGCCACGGCGGCGTAGTCGTCACGGCCGTAACCGGCGGCGGCAGCCATGTCGTACACGCTGTGCGCGCCCTGGATGGCAAACAGCGGCACGCCCAAGGTCTGAGCCAGCTGCAGCGCCAGCACCGAATCCTTGCGCGCGGCGTCCAGCGGCATGCCGCCGGCATAGTCGTCCTGCACGATGCGCTCGGCATAGCGGTAGGTCAGCGGGCGGTGCAGGCCCATTTGCTTGTCGGACAGCAAGGCAATGAGTTTTTCGCAGCTCACGCCGCTGGCCGTGGCCAGCGCGCCGGCCTCGGCCACCACCACCATCACGGCGTGGGCCACGGCGTTGTTGATCACTTTGGCGGCAGCGCCCGCACCGCTTTCACCGAAATAGGTTTGCTTGGTGGCGATGGCGTCCAGCACCGGCTGGGCCTTGCGAATCGCGTCCTGCGAGCCGCCCAGTGCCAGCGAGGCGCTGCCCGCTTCCATTTGACTCACGCCGGCCATGATGGAGGCGTCCACCATGTCGATACCGTAGGGTGTCAGCAGCTTTTGCGCTGCGTGGATGTGTTCAGGGTTCACTGTGCTGGTCTCCAGCACCACGCTGCCTTTGGGCAGGTGCGGCGCGATTTGCGTGAGAACGGCTTGCGAGATCGTGGGATTGGGCAGGCACAGCACAACGATGTGGGTGTTGGCCAGGTCGGCGGGCGACTCAATAGCCGTGGCACCAAAACCGGCGTGGGCACGCTGCAGCGCAGCCTGGTCCAGATCAAATACCTGGGTGGAAAATTGGCTGCCGATGCGCTGGGCGACCGGAAAACCCATGTTGCCAAGGCCATAGATGGCCACTTTTGGGAGCTTGCTCATGGTGTGTCTTGAATTTGCGTGGTTGATTGATGAAGGGTGGGTGTTGGCGGCTTACTTGGCAACGGCCAGCGGCTGCTCGTGCAAGCCTAGGTAAATGCTCTTGACCTGTGCGTACAGGCGCAGGCCGTCAATGCCTTTTTCGCGGCCGATGCCGCTGTTTTTGAAGCCGCCAAACGGCGTGCTGGTGACGGACTGCTTGTAGGTGTTGATCCATACCGAGCCGGCTTCCAGTGCACGGCCAATGCGCCAGGCGCGCTTGAAGCTTTCGGTCCAGATGCCGCAGGCCAAGCCAAATGCCGTGCCATTAGCCTGGGCGATCAGGTCAGCCTCGTCCTTGAACGGCAGCGCCACAAGCACCGGGCCAAAAGCCTCTTCCTGACACGCCACTGCTTGCGGACCCAGACCGTCGATGACCGTGGGCAGGTAGAACGCGCCGTGGTCGTAGTCGCCGCCTGTGGGGGCTGCACCGCCACACAAAATGCGGCCGCCTTCAGCGCGTGCACGATCCACGAAAGCGGCCACTCGCTCACGGTGGTGAAACGAGGCCAGTGGGCCCATTTCCACGCCGTCTGCATCGGGCAGAGCCACGCGCAGGTTCTTGGCGCGCGTCACCACGGCACTCAGCACTTCGTCGTAGATGCTGGCGTCAATGAAAAGCCGCGAGCCTGCCACGCAGGACTGGCCCGCCGAGCCGAAGATGCCTGCCACCACGGCCGCCACAGCATGCTCCATGTCGGCATCGGCAAACACCACATGCGGTGACTTGCCGCCCAGCTCCAGTGCGGCGGGCACCAGGCGATCACCCGCCACCCGGGCGATAGCGCGGCCGGAGGTAGTGCCGCCAGTGAACGAAATCATGCGCACACCAGGGTGGGCGACCAGAGCCGCACCCACGTCAGCGCCGCGCCCTTGCACGACCTGCAGCAAGTCCTTGGGCAGGCCCGCAGCCAGTGCGATACGCGCCAGTTCGGGGGCCAGCAGAGGCGAGTCTTCCGAGGGTTTGAGTAGCACGGCGTTGCCCGCCGCAAGTGCGGGGGCGACCTTGGCGGCGTCGTTCATGAGAGGCGAGTTCCACGGCGTGATAGCTGCCACTACGCCAAACGGCTCCAGCACGGTGAACGACACATAGTCGCCACGGGATGGCGTCACGTCGCCTTCAATCGTTTCGCAGACGCTGGCGTAGTAGCGGAACGTGCCAATGGCCGACTCCACCATGCCGCGGCATTCGCCCAGCGGTTTGCCGTTGTCCTGCATTTGCAGGTGAGCTAACGATTCCTTTTCGGCTAACAGTCCGTCGGCGATGGCATGCAGCACCAGCGCGCGCTTGTGGGGCAGCAGCGACTTCCAGCCAGAGTGGTGAAACGCGTGGTTGGCGCGCTCGACCGCTGCGTCCAGCTCGGGCAGTGTCGTGACGGCCACACGGGCAATTTCTGCCCCGGTGGCGGGGTTGATGCTGATGATTTCTTGAGCAGTGCTTGGCGATGTCATGGTGTGTCCTGAGGTCAATATGGCGCCAGTCTATGGAGCGAATTGCTGAAAAGCAATGAGCACGTTGTCGCCAATATTGGTGATAAAACTATCAATAATTCACCAGGATGGAGGTGGCGCTGACGCAGGGTTGAAATCTCTCAACAAGCCATCGCCACATCCTCAAACGGCTTTTTGCATTGCGCAGGCACGTAAAATATCGGCTTCAACTCCAATCACAATGAGCAATAACCGAACTTCCGGCGCCGCGTCGGGCGCGTTCCCGCATGCCGCTCTGCCGACACACGTCGCCGCTGTCATCGCGGCCATTGAGACCGACATCATTCGCGGGCGCATCCTGCCCCGCAACCGGTTGATTGAAGACCACCTGATGGAAGACTACGACGCCAAGCGCCATGTGGTGCGGTCGGCGTTGGTTGAGTTGCAGCGGCTGGGCGTGGTGGTCAAGCCGCCACATCTGGGTGCGCACCTGCGACGCTTTGACAACGAAAGCCTGAGCAACCTTTACTACTTTCGCGCCGTTGTGCACGGCGCGGCCGTGGCGGCGATGCATCTGCCGGTGGCGCCTGATCGCATGGCCGCCGTAGAAGCGGCAGCCCTGTCACATGCCGAAGCAGCAGCATCAGGCGACCTGATTGCAATCCATCGCACGAACATGGCTTTTCATCGCCTGTTCTATGGCCTGTGTGACAACCCCTACATTGAAGAATCAATCCGGCTGCACGATTGGCTCAGTTTTCCGGCACGGGCCTACGCCATTGCAGACGCGCAGGCGCTTGCGCAAGCATGCAGGGAACACGCGGCCATGGTTGACGCTCTGCATGCGTGTGACCGCCAGCAATTGGACAGGCTTGCTCTCGAACACATGGGGCGTGCGCGCGCCATTTATGTAGAGAAATTTCTAGTGCGCTGAATGACTGTCTGTTTTAAAAATCAGCGCAATTGAGAAGCTGACATGAAGCGCATTCCTCACTGCGCCGCCTTCAGCACGCGCCGGTATTGCACCGCTTCGGCGACATGGGTGATTTGCACGGTTTGAGCGCCGGCCAGGTCAGCGATGGTGCGTGCCACTTTCAGGCAGCGGTGAATGCCCCGGCCTGACCAGCCCAGCCGCGTGGCTGCCACATTGAGAAATTTGGCCGCTGCCGGGTCAAGCTGGCATTGCGTGTCGATGGCCTGGCCTTCAAGCGCCTGGTTGGCGCTGCCTTGCCGGGCCATCGCGCGTTCCCGGGCTTGCACTACCCGGCTGCGCACCGATTCAGTGGATTCGCCGGGCGGCGCGTTCACCAGTTCTTCGGCGGCCAGGCTGCCGACTTCCACATGCAGGTCGATGCGGTCGAGCAGCGGGCCGCTGAGTTTGCCCTGATAGCGCAGCACCACCTCGGGCGAGCAGCGGCAAGTGCGCAGGCTGGAGCCCAGATAGCCGCAAGGGCAGGGGTTCATGGCGGCAATCAGCTGAAAGCGCGCCGGAAATTCCGCGCGTTGCGCGGCGCGCGAAATCGTGATGTGGCCGGACTCCAGCGGCTCGCGCAAGGCTTCCAGTGCGGCGCGCGGAAATTCGGGCAATTCATCCAGGAAAAGCACACCCCGGTGCGCCAGCGAGATTTCACCGGGACGCGGAGGCGAGCCGCCGCCTACCAGCGCCACCGCACTGGCTGTGTGGTGCGGCGCGCAGGTCGGCCGCACGGCCCAATGGTCGAGCGTGAAGCGTCCACCCAATGAAGCGACGGCAGCGGTTTCCAGCGCTTCTTCGGTGGTCATGGCGGGCAGCAGGCCAGCAAAGCGCTGCGCCAGCATCGACTTACCCGAACCCGGTGCGCCGACCATCAAAATGCTGTGCCCGCCAGCCGCTGCAATTTCCAGCGCGCGCCGAGCAGCGGCCTGGCCCTTGACATCGGCCAAGTCCGGGTAAGCGGGCTGGCGCGAAGGCGCGGCAGAGGCTACGCGCGTCCAGCCGTTCGTGGTTTCGGGCACCGCATCGCCCGGCAAAAATTGCCGCACCACGTCGAGCAGATGCTGCGCGCGGTAAACCTCGGCCTGCGGCACCAGCGCGGCTTCTTGCGCGCTGCCTTCGGGCAGCACCAGACGGGGCAAGGTGTGCGGAGCGCCGTGCGCGGGCCGGGCAATCGCCAGGCTCATGGCCAGCGAGCCGCGCACCGGCCGCAAGTCGCCGCCCAGCGACAGCTCGCCGGCAAACTCATAGCCGGCCAGCTTGCGCCCATCAATCTGGCCGCTGGCCGCCAAAATGCCGAGTGCAATCGGCAGGTCAAACCGGCCTGAATCTTTGGGCAAATCAGCCGGTGCCAGGTTCACCGTGATCCGTTTGTTGGCCGGAAATTCCAGCCCGGCATTCTGGATCGCCGAGCGCACCCGCTCGCGCGCTTCCTTGACTTCGGTGTCGGCCAGCCCGACCAGCGTAAAGCTGGGCAGGCCGTTGGCCAGATGCACCTCGACGCACACCGGACGTGCCTCAAGCGCCAGCAGGGCGCGGCTATGCACTAAAGACAGGCTCATGGGTCAGCTTTCGGTTCAATGCGCCAAAGTCGTGCGCAGGCATTGCGCCAACATGGTGCGTGACAAGTTGTAAGTGGCTAGCGTAACGCGCCCGCAGCCAGCGCGGCCACAGCGCGGGGCGTGATGCCGAAAAAAAGCTGGCACGGTCTGTGCATTTCAAGGTGCATCCATCTGTTTTTTTCAAGGAAAGTCGCCATGAAACTCGTCACTGCCATCATCAAACCGTTCAAGCTGGACGAGGTGCGCGAAGCACTGTCCGAGATCGGCGTGCAGGGCATCACCGTGACCGAAGTCAAGGGCTTTGGCCGGCAAAAGGGCCACACCGAGCTGTACCGGGGCGCTGAATACGTCGTCGATTTTTTGCCCAAGGTCAAGATCGAAGCGGCGGTGTCCGATGCGCTGGTCGAGCGCGTGATTGAAGCCATCGAAACCTCGGCCCGCACCGGAAAAATTGGCGACGGCAAGGTTTTTGTTTATGACCTGGAGCAGGTCGTGCGGATTCGGACTGGCGAAACCGGCCAGGAAGCGCTCTGAAGTCACCCCCTTAACCCCAAAGAACATCGCCATGAAAAAACTGATCGCTTCTGTGCTGCTGGGACTGAGTTTGCTGGGCACGGGCGCTTTTGCCCAGGCGCAAACGCCAGCCGAAGCGCCTGCCGCAAATTCTGCCGTTGCCGCCCCGGCTGAAGCCAAAGCGGATGCCGCCGCTCTGGTCGCTGCACCCGCCGCCGCTGCTGCCGTAGCCCCGCCTGCCGCCGCGCCCGTCGCCGCTGCCGCACCCGTCCCCAACAAGGGCGACACCGCGTGGATGATGGTGTCGACCATTCTGGTGATCCTGATGGTGGTGCCGGGCCTGGCCCTGTTCTATGGCGGCCTGGTGCGCAGCAAGAACATGCTGTCGGTGCTGATGCAGGTGATGGTGACGTTTTCATTGATTGTGGTGCTGTGGTTCATCTACGGCTACAGCCTGGCGTTTACCGAGGGCAATGCCTTCATAGGCGGCTTTGACCGCTTGTTCATGAAAGGCATCTGGGACAACACTGCCGGCACGTTTGCCAACGCCGCCACCTTCAGCAAGGGCGTGGTGATTCCGGAAATCGTGTTTTCTGCCTTCCAGGCGACGTTTGCCGGCATCGCCTGCAGCCTGATCGTCGGTGCGTTTGCCGAGCGCATCAAGTTCTCTGCGGTGCTGCTGTTCATGGTGATCTGGTTCACCTTCAGCTATGTTCCGATGGCGCACATGGTCTGGTTCTGGATGGGGCCGGACGCCTACACCGGCAAGGAGGTGGTTGACGCGATGAACGGAAAAGCCGGCTACATCTGGCAGTCGGGCGCGCTGGACTTTGCCGGCGGCACCGTGGTGCACATCAATGCGGCGATGGCCGGTCTGGTCGGTGCGTACATGGTTGGCAAGCGCATTGGTTATGGCAAGGAAGCCATGGCCCCGCACAGCCTGACGCTGACGATGGTCGGTGCTTCGCTGCTGTGGGTAGGCTGGTTTGGTTTTAACGCCGGCTCGGCGCTGGAAGCCAACGGCTTTGCCGCGCTGGCCTTCATCAACACGCTGGGCGCGACGGCTGCCGCCGTGCTGGCCTGGTGTTTGGGCGAAGCGCTGATGCGCGGCAAGGCGTCAATGCTGGGCGCGGCCTCTGGCGCGGTGGCTGGTCTGGTGGCCATCACGCCCGCCGCCGGCAATGTTGGCATCGCCGGCGGTCTGGTGATTGGTTTTGTCGCCGGTTTTGCCTGCCTCTGGGGGGTGCATGGCCTGAAGAAAATGCTCGGCGCCGACGACTCGCTGGACGTGTTTGGCGTGCATGGCGTGGGCGGTATCGTCGGCGGGCTGCTGACCGGCGTGTTCAACTCGCCCGCCCTGGGTGGCCCCGGCTTTGTGGCCGACTGGGTGACGGCCACCGGCATCACGGCAGCCGACTATTCCATCGTCTCGCAAGTCTGGATTCAGGCCAAGGCCGTCTTGCTTACGGTGGTCTGGTCGGGCGTCGTGTCTTTTATCGCCTACAAAGTGGTTGACCTGACGATTGGCCTGCGCGTCAGCGAAGAAGACGAGCGCGAAGGCCTGGACATCACCTCGCACGGCGAAACCGCCTACAACCGTTGAGCACGGTTTGTTGAGCTGACAGAAGTTTCATGGGGAATTTCGGCCCGCTGGCCTCCAACCAGCGGGCTGTTTTTTTGGCGCTACAGTGGCAGATTGTCTGCAATGCCTGCCCTTGAGGAGATTCCATGCTCTGGCAAACCGCTATTTCCCAGCCCAGCGAATTGGGCGAATCCCCGTTCTGGCACCCTGACGAGCAACGGCTTTACTGGGTCGACATTCCCGCCCGCCAGGTCTGCCGCTCAACGCTGATTGATGGCGTTGTCGAGCGCTGGACGCTGCCGTCCGAGCCCGGCTGCATCGCGCCGGCCCGCAGCAGCGGGCAGAGCACCGGACTGGTCATTGCCCTGCGCGACGGCATTTACCGCGCCCGGCACTGGGGCGGCGAGTTGGGGCTGCTCGCGCCCGCGCTGCACGACCCGGCCACCAGCCGCTTCAACGACGGCAAGGCCGATCCGCTGGGGCGCTTTTGGGCCGGCACGATTTACGAGCCGCGCGATGCGGCGCGGGCGCAGCTTTTTTCGCTCGATGGCCGCAATGGCCGCACGCTGATGCTCGAAGCCAAGGCCGCCGATGCCACCACGGCCAACGGCCTGGCCTGGTCGCCCGACGCGGCCACGCTGTACTGGACCGACACGCCCAGCCATGCCGTTCGCGCCTGGGACTGGGACGCCGCCAGCAACACCCTGAGCCACGAGCGCGTGTTTCATGCCTGGCCTGGCAAACCCGAAGGCTGGCAGCCGGGCAGGAGCGGTTATGGCGGCCGGCCCGACGGCGCGGCGGTTGATGTGCAGGGCAACTACTACGTCGCCATGTACGAAGGCGGGCGGCTGCTCAAGCTGTCGCCCGCTGGCGAGTTGCTGGCCGAATTTGCCGTGCCGGCGCAATGCCCGACCATGCCCTGCTTTGGCGGCGCTGACTTCAAGACGCTTTACCTCACCACCGCCCGCCAGAAGCGCCCGGCGCAGGAGTTGGCGCAGTGGCCGGATTCGGGCTGTGTGTTTTCAATGCCGGTCGACGTGCCGGGTTTGCCGGTGAATTTCTTCCTGGACTGAGCAATTCTTGGCGTTTTTTTATAAAAACAGGCGCACGCGCAGGCCAGATGGGCACAGTCAGCTATTTTATTAATAGCGTTTTGGCGGACCGATGAAGGGCAAGGCACGGCCTGCGCAAGCCAAAAACGCCCGCCTGCGAAAAAACCGAACACGCTGCGTTCAAAAAAATCAAACCCCCTGAACGCCTTGCACGCGTACCATTCTGGCCATGAATGCAGACACAGACATGACGGCTTTGATGGCCACGCGCGTTCGCCAGGCGGCGCAAAGCGGCACGCAGCTGCGCATTCGCGGCGGCGGCAGCAAGGATTTTTATGGCCAGGATTTGCGCGGCGACGTGCTCGACATGGCCGCGTATGCCGGCATCGTCAGCTACGAGCCGAGCGAGCTGGTCGTCACCGTGCGCGCCGGAACAAAGCTGGCCGAACTGGAAGCGCTGCTGGCCGGACAAGGCCAGTGCCTGCCGTTCGAGCCGCCGCACTTCGGCCCTGACGCCACCGTTGGCGGCATGGTCGCCAGCGGGCTGAACGGCCCGGCGCGCGCCAGCAGTGGCGCGGTGCGCGACTTTTTGCTGGGCGTGGTGCTGCTCAACGGCCAGGGCGAATGCCTGACCTTCGGCGGCCAAGTCATGAAAAACGTTGCCGGCTACGACGTTTCGCGCCTGATGGCCGGGGCGATGGGCACGCTCGGCGTATTGCTGGAGGTGTCGCTCAAGGTGCTGCCCATTGCGCCCGCCGAAGCCACCTTGCGCTGCAGCCTGCCGCAGCAAAAAGCGCTGGATTTGCTCAACCGCTGGGGCGGCCAGCCGCTGCCGCTGAACGCCAGTTGCTGGGTGCATGACGACAGCGCCAGCCCTGCACAGGATGTGTTGTTTGTGCGGCTGCGCGGCGCGGTGGCGGCGGTCGATTCCGCCTGCCCGCGCATGATGGCCGACGTGAAGGCCGCCGGCGGCCAGGCGCTGGTCATGGAAAACACCCAGGCCAGCGCCGACTGGAACGCCTGCCGCGAGCAAACCCTGCCGTTTTTTGCGCAAGCGCCTTCGCTTGATGCCTGCCTGTGGCGCCTGAGCGTGCCGCAAACCACGCCCGCGCTGGACTTGCCTTTTGTCCAGCTGATCGAGTGGCACGGCGGGCTGCGCTGGCTGTGGGCACCGGCCTCTAGCGCCGCGCAACTGCGCCAGATGGCAAGCCAGGCCCGCGGCCACGCGACCTTGTTCCGGCGCGCTGCCGGGACGCCGCTGGATGCGCCTGTCATTACCCCGGTTTTCACGCCGCTGTCAGCTGTGCAGGCGCGCATCCAGCGCGAACTCAAAAAGCAGTTTGACCCGGCGGGCGTTTTCAATCCGGGCCGTCTGTCTGCGGACTGGTAAAGCACCGCGTGCGGCGTTTGCGTCACCTCAGCGGCCAGCACCGCACGGCTTCCACCAACCGGCTGCTGGGCGGCATCCTGGCTTTCAATGCCGGGGCCATCAACGCCGGGGGCTTTCTGGTGGTTCACATGTACACCTCGCACATGACCGGCTTCGCCTCCATGCTGGCCGACAACCTGGTGTTGGGCAACATGACGCTGGTGCTGGGCGCATTGGGCACGTTGCTGGCCTTTACCACCGGGGCGGCCGTCACTGCCGTGATGGTGAACTGGGCACGCCAGCGCCATGTGCGCAGCGAATATGCGCTGCCCCTGCTGGCCGAGGCCTTGCTGCTGCTGGTGTTTGGCCTGATGGGCGCCACCCTGAACCGCCAGACGCCGTTTGCCGTGCCGCTGACGGTGCTGGTGCTGGCCTTCACGATGGGGCTGCAAAACGCGCTGGTCAGCAAAATTTCATCGTCGCAGATTCGCACCACGCACATGACCGGCATCATTACCGACATCGGTATTGAGCTGGGCAAGCTGTTTTACTGGAACCGCACCGAAAGCCCGTTTGAGTCGCGCGTGCGCGCCAACCAGATCAAGCTCAAGCTGCTGCTGACGCTGCTGTCCGCGTTTGTCCTGGGCGGCCTGGTGGGCGCGGCCGGGTTTCGTTATGTCGGCTTTATCTGGGTGGTTCCGCTGGCGATATTGCTGCTGGCTTTGTCTTTGCCGCCCTTGTATGCCGACCTTTTGCGCACCGTGCGGCGCCGGCTGAATGCTCCCAAATAAGTGGATTTCACACCATGCAAACCCAACTCGCCCCTGAATTTCAGAACACGCCCGACGGCCTGCAAGCCGAAGCCATTTTGCGCAAATGCGTGCATTGCGGCTTTTGCACTGCCACCTGCCCAACCTACCAGCTGCTCGGCGACGAGCTGGACGGCCCGCGCGGCCGCATCTACCTGATCAAGCAGGTGCTCGAAGGCGAAATGCCGACGCGCAAGACCCAGCTGCACCTGGACCGCTGCCTGACCTGCCGCAACTGCGAAACCACCTGCCCCAGCGGCGTGCAATACGGCCATCTGGTCGATATTGGCCGCAAGCTGGTCGATGAACGCGTGCCGCGCCCGGCCGGCGAACGCGCCGTGCGCTGGGCGCTGAAGGAAGGCCTGCCGTCGCCGCTGTTTGCCCCGGCCATGAAAATCGGCCAGGCGGTGCGCGGTCTGCTGCCGGATGCGCTGAAGAACAAGGTGCCTGCCAAACAGGCATCCGGCGTTTGGCCCACGCGTACCCATGCCCGGAAAATGCTGATGCTGGAGGGCTGCGTGCAGCCCGCGATGATGCCCAACATCAATTCAGCTACGGCCCGCGTGCTGGACGCCGCCGGCATCCAGACCGTCGTGGCGGCCAAGGCCGGTTGCTGCGGTGCGGTGAAGTTTCATCTGAACGACCAGGACGGCGGTAAAGCCGAGATGCGGCGCAACATCGACGCCTGGTGGCCGTATGTGGAGAGCGGCATTGAAGCGCTGGTGATGAACGCCTCGGGCTGCGGCGTCACAGTCAAGGAATACGGTTACATCCTGAAGGACGACCCGGCCTATGCCGAAAAAGCCGCCCGCATCAGCGCGCTGACCCGCGACTTGAGCGAGCTGCTGCCCATCATTGCCGAATCGCTGCAGGCAAGCCAACCCGCGCTAATGAAAGAAATCGCCGCCAGCGCGCCCCGGCTGGCGTTTCACCCGCCTTGCACGTTGCAGCACGGTCAGCAGTTGCGCGGCGGCGTCGAGCAGTATCTGGGCGCGCTGGGTTTTGACATCCGCGTGTCCAGCAATGAAGCGCATCTGTGCTGCGGCTCGGCGGGCACGTATTCGGTGCTGCAGCCCGAACTGGCCTATCAGCTGCGCGACCGCAAGCTGGCCAACCTGGGCGAAGTCGCGGCAGACGTGATTGTGTCGGCCAACATCGGCTGCATCACGCACCTGCAAAGCGGCACCGCCACGCCGGTTCGGCACTGGGTTGAAGTGCTGGATGACGCGCTATCGAATCAATAGCTGTCAGTGCTTGCCAGCATTGCGCCAACAGCTGTTTTTCTATGAAAAGACAGGGTGGGGGTTGGCACGAAGCAAGTGACAGGTTTTCGTATCGGCGCTTGAATTTTCAGAATCTCCTGAACACCCTTTGATGGCTCACGCCGCCAGTGCGGCTTCAATGTCTTTGGCCAGGTCGGCTGGCTTGTCCAGCGGCGCATAGCGCTTGATGACCTTGCCGTCCTTGCCGACCAGAAACTTGGTGAAGTTCCACTTGATGGACTTGCTGCCCAGCAGGCCGGGCGCTTCGGCGGACAGCCACTGGTACAGCGGATGGGCGGCGGGGCCGTTGACATCGATTTTGGACATCATCGGAAAACTCACACCATAGTTGACCTGGCAGAAGCTGGCGATGTCGCTGTCAGCACCGGGGTCTTGCGCGCCAAACTGGTTGCACGGAAACCCCAGCACCGCCAGGCCTTTGCTGCCGTAGGTTTGATGCAGTGTTTCCAGTCCGCCAAACTGCGGCGTAAAACCGCACTGGCTGGCGGTATTGACGATCAGCATGACCTGGCCCTTGAACGCCGACAGGGCCATGTCCTGGCCGTTGATCTGGCGGGCTTCAAAGTCGTAAACCGTGTGGGCGTCTGGGCGCATGAAAAAGCTCCTGGCTGGGTGGGGAAATTGGCGTATCAGCTTGATTCTGCGTCCGTCTGCGCGTCTTTGGCGGCCGGCGCTAGCGCTGCAAGCAGGGCCGCCAGCACGACCAGACTGCCGCCCAGCAGGATGCGCGGAGTGAACTGGGCCGCGCCCAGCAGGGCTGCGGACAGGCTGGCAAACAGGATTTCGGTCAGCATCACAATCGCCGTGGTGGCGGCGGCCAGCCGCGACGCGCCATATTGCAGGGCCGTGTTGCTGACCATGAAGGCCAGGCTCAGCCCCAGAAACACCGGAATGCCGGCAGTCTGCAACGCCGGCGCGGGAATGAGTTGCAGCGACATGCCCAGCAGCGCGGCCAAGCCGGCCATCAGGCCGCTGCCGCCAAACATGGCCAGCATCCGAGAGGCCGGTGGCGTGTGGCCGTATTTGCGCAGCAGGGAGTTGGTCACGGCAAAGCTGAAGCCGCCGGCAATCGCCAGCCAGTCGGCGCTGCCCTGCGGCACAGGCCAGGACACATCGGGCGTCTTGAGCACGATGAGCACACCGATCATGGCCAGCAGCAAACGGCCCAGCGACATGGGCGTGGGTTTTTCACCCAGCAGCAGCCAAGCCACCAGCACCGACCAGGCCGGCATCAGGTAAAAAAGCAGTACCACCCGCACCACGTCGCCGACAGTCACCGCCCAGTTGAAACCAATGTTGGTCAGGCCAGAGGCAATCGCCAGAAACCACAGCTGCGGGCAGGCCACGAAGCCGCGCCAGGCCTTGAATTGCAGCACCAGCAGGCCGGCCGCAATCATCAGGTACATCAGCGCCGTCGCCCACAGCGGGTGCAGGCCGTGGCCCTGCAACTGGCGAAACGGCCACCAGGAAACGCCCCAGACCAGCGCATTGAACACCAGCGCGCCGGCCGCCAGCAGGGCGGTGCGCCCCCTGGCGGCGCCGGCCAAATCCAGCCCCGTCATCAGTGCGATTTGTCGCTGCGGGCGATGCTGATCAGGTGATCAAGCTGCACCTTGTATTTGACGGTGTTGCTTTTGTGCCAGCGCTGGATCAGCCACATGAAGCCGGCCACCACGATGCCAAAGCCGGTAATCGCGCCAAACGCCGACAGCCCCAGGCCGGTGGACAGGCTGTAGCCTGCGCCCAGGCTCAAAATGCAGGCCTGCTCATTAAAGTTTTGCACCGCAATCGAGCGGCCCGCGCCCATCAGGTTGTGGCCCCGGTGCTGCAGCAGCGCGTTCATTGGCACCACCAGAAAGCCGCCCAGGCCGCCCAGCAAAATCAGGAAGGGCGCGGCCACCCAGACGTTGCTGATGAAGTTCATGCCGATGACCAGCACGCCCATCGCAATGCCCAGCGGCATGACCTTGGTGGCATGCTCCAGCCGCATCCGCATCGACGCCAGGATGGCGCCGACCGCCGTGCCAATCGCCACCACGCCGACCAGCGACGACGCCTGCGTGGTGCTGTAACCCAGCGCTGCGGCGCTCCAGGCCAGCACGATGTAGCGCAGGTTGCCCGACACGCCCCAGAACAGTGTCGTGGTGGCCAGTGAAATTTGTCCCAGCTTGTCGCGCCACAGCGCCGAGTTGCAGTTCCAGAAATCGGGCAGCAGCTCGAACTTGTTGCGCGGCATCGGGCGCATTTCAACCCCAGTGTCAGGGATGCGCAGGTTGAACCAGGCGGCAATCGCATACAGCACGATCAGCAGGCTGATGGCCGCTTGGGGTGCCGTGTTGACGCCGGTGTCGATGAACGGAAAGTCAAACGCCAGCAGATGGCCGGAGATGGCATGGCCGACCAGCTGGCCGCCCAGCAGCACGCCGAGAATGATGGAGGAAATCGTCAGCCCCTCGATCCAGCCATTGGCCTTGACCAGCTGCGAGGACGGCAGCAGTTCGGTCAGGATGCCGTATTTGGCCGGCGAATACGCCGCCGCGCCCAAGCCCACAATGGCGTAGGCCAAAAGCGGGTGCGAGCCAAACAGCATCATCAGGCAGCCGACCACCTTGATGGCGTTGCTGACAAACATGACGTTGCCCTTGGGTCGGGCGTCTGCGTAGGCGCCGACAAAAGGTGCCAGCACCACATAGAAAAGCGCAAACATTGGCACCAGCGCGGCCGGTTGCCATTTCGGGGCTCCATTGGTTTTGAGGAGTTCTACAGCTGCTACAAATAGCGCGTTGTCAGCCAGCGAGCTGAAGAACTGGGCTGCCATGATGGTGTAAAAACCGCGCTTCATTAAACTGTATTAGTCACCAAAAAAATGCATCAGTTGATCTGATGCCCCCCCATACAGGTGAATGTCTCCAAAGTATTGCCGTTTATAGCATGGGGTCTGGTGACAGAATCCAAGAAAGACCCTGAGCCTGCTTTTGAGCCCGTCCCCGAGTCCACGCCTGAGCCCCCACCCCACCGGCCAAAGCCGCTCTGCCCGCCGTTCTTTCTCTACCTGATTGCGCCATGCCACGTCCCATTCTTGCCACCATTCACACCGCCGCCCTCAGCCATAACCTGGCGCGCGTTCGCGAGGCCACGCCCGACGCCAAGGTCTGGGCCGTCGTCAAGGCCAACGCCTACGGCCACGGCATCGAGCGCGTTTTTGATGCGCTGCGCAGTGCCGACGGCTTTGCGCTGCTGGACTTGGACGAAGCCAAGCGGCTGCGCGCGCTCGACTGGCGCGGCCCGATTTTGCTGTTAGAGGGCTGCTTTGACGCGCGCGACCTGGAGCTGTGTTCGCGCCTCGGGCTGTGGCACACGATTCATTGCAATGAGCAAATCGACCGGCTGGCCGCCCACAAAACCCAGGTGCCGCACCGCGTATTTTTGAAAATGAATACCGGCATGAACCGTCTGGGCTTTGTGCCCGAGCGGTTTCGCGCCGCCTGGATTCGCCTGAACGCCTTGCCGCAGGTCGAAGAAATTTCGCTGATGCAGCATTTCCCCGATGCCGATGGCCCCAAAGGCATCACCGCGCAACTCCAGGCCTTTGAGGCCGTGACGCACGACCTGGCCGGCGAACGCACGCTCAGCAACAGCGCGGCCATCTTGCGCCACGGCGCGGCGCTGGACGGCCGCTCCGACTGGGTGCGGCCCGGCATCGTGCTGTACGGCAGCGCGCCTGACTTTCCTGCGCACAGCGCCGCCGACTGGGGTTTGCAGCCCACGATGACGCTGTCGTCGCGCCTCATCGGCCTGCAAAATTTGCAGGCTGGCGACACGGTCGGCTACGGCTCCAGCTTTGTCGCTGAAGGGCCCATGCGCATCGGCGTGGTCGCCTGCGGTTACGCCGACGGTTATCCGCGCCATACCGTCACCGGAACGCCGGTGCTGGTCAATGGCGTCCGGTGCCGCATGGTCGGGCGCGTCAGCATGGACATGATCACCGTCGATTTGACGCCGGTGCCCAAAGCCGGCCTGGGCAGCGAAGTCACGCTCTGGGGCCGCGCTGCCAACGGCACCGTGCTGCCCATTGACGACGTGGCGCAGTCCGCCGGCACCGTGGGCTATGAGCTGATGTGCGCTGTGGCGCTGCGCGTGCCGGTGGCGGTGGATGAAGCGGTCAAATCATGAACCAGCCAGCCATCCTCGAACTGCTGCACCACCGCGTTCCCGGTCTGCTGGCCATCTACATCTTCGGCAGCCGTAGCCAGGGCACGGCGGGGCCTGACAGCGATCTGGACTTGGCGGTGCTGGTGGCCGGTTATGCCGATCCGCTGGCCTTGTGGGCGCTGTCCGGCGATCTGGCCGATCTGGCGGGATGTCCGGTAGACCTGCTGGACTTGCGCGCAGCCTCCACCGTGATGCAGCACCAGATCATCACCACGGGCCAGCGCTGGTGGGCCAAGGATGCGCAGGCCGCCTTGTACGAGGCCGCCATCCTGAGCGAGAAAACAGCCCTCGATACCGCCCGCGCGGGCCTGCTGGGCGATATTGAAAAAAGGGGAACGGTCTATGGCTGATGACGTGCTGATCAACAAGGCCGCCACCATCGAGCGCTGCGTCAAGCGGGCGCGCGAGGAGTATGACCGCGACCCGGCCACTTTTGCCACCGATTTCACCCGTCAGGATGCCGCCATCCTGAATATCCAGCGCGCCTGTGAGGCCGCGCTGGACATGGGCCAGCACCTGATACGGCGTGAAAAGCTGGGCGTGCCGCAAAGCGCGCGTGACGTGTTCACCCTGCTGGCGCAAGGCGGGTGGGTGGAGCCGGCGCTGGCCGATGGCCTCAAGCGCATGGTCGGCTTTCGCAATATTGCCGTGCATGACTATCAAGCACTGCAGCTGCCGATTACGGTGGCCATCATTCAAAACCACCTGGACGAGTTTTTGCGCTACAGCCAAGCCGTGCTGCTGCGCGATGCGGCCAAGCTGATCTGATGCGAAGGACGCAAAATTACGCGGCGTCTTTACGGTGCTTTGGGAGAAGTTGCAGCGGGCAGGAGCGTCAATAAGTTGCCCAACAGGCGCTCCACATAGCCGCCATCCGCGTCCTGGTGCAATAAAACAGAGGGCGCGCCTGACCAGCTGAATCCGGGTCGAATCTTGCGCAACTCGGACTCGGTATTGCTGCTCAATACAAATCCGCAAATCGGCACCGAAAACTTCCAGGACGGCACGGTTTTCTCCAACAAATCAAACTTGTCCTGCGGCCACTGGTGGCGCAACCCCTTGGGCTCCACAAAAGCCAGCGCTTGCTGCTCACCGCGTTTGAGCCACAGCAAAAAGTCCGGAAAAAAGCCCTCGGCAGCAAACAGACCAACTCCGACACCCGCCAGATTACGCAGCAAAACGATGTCCACGCCAGCCCACTCGGGCAACGTATGCAGCCGCTCCCACACCCGCCGCGTGTCCCAGACCAGCCGCGCCTCGCTGTTTTGCAGCGGCGGCGGCGAGATGCGCAAGGTCACCGGCTGCTCGTCCAGCAGGCTGAACTGCTCGCCAGCATCCACCAGCGTAGCGGGTGCCGCCAACAGCAGCGGGCTGTAGAGATGCTGGGGAATATGCAGACGCGGCAGCGGCAGGCCAAAGGTGTCTGCGTCCGCGCCTTCCCCGAGCGCCTTGAGAACCTGCGACAAGGTTTGCTGCAGGTCAATTTCACCCGCTTCTTCGCGCAGTGTGCCCAGAATCCGGTCCCAGCCCTGCGGCTTGAGTTGCGCGCCGCCCAGGCTTTTGCGCAAGGCCTCCACGGCACTCTTGACCACATCCTGCGCCAGCATGGCTTCTATCCGGTAGCCCATCGTTTGGGCGCCGTCCGGCAGGGTTTGCATCGGAAAGTTAGGGTGCGCCGTGGTAATGCGAACTTGCTTGGGAAACTTCGTCATGAAAGCCAGCCGCGCGCGCCGCAGCGTGCGCGCCAATGCCGCTTCCCACTGCGCCAGCACCTCATGGCGCAGGCGTTGCCGGTCTTCGGGGCTGATGGGCAGACGCGCGGCCGGCAGGCTGGCACGCACGGTGTCCAGCCAGCGGCCCGCCTCGCCCGGCGTGACCCACAGCTGCTGCAGGCTTTGCTGGCGCGCCAAACGTTGCGCATGCTGAAACAGATGCTCCGCATTCAACGACTGTTGCAACAGCGCGCGCGCCGGATGGGTCTGCACCGCATCGTGCAACAGCTGGACTTCTCCTACGCCGTCTTGCAGCGACAACCGGCTGGACAGGTCAATCAGCGGCGGCGTGTGCTCGCTGGCCCTGAAGCGCACCGGCTCATGGCCAAAATCGGCCAGGCGATCAGCGTCGTGAACCGGTATTTGCAGGTTGAGCGCGTCAAAGTCCGCGCGTAT
The DNA here is from genome assembly GCF_035984465.1 of Polaromonas sp. CG_9.5. Classification (NCBI taxonomy): domain Bacteria; kingdom Pseudomonadati; phylum Pseudomonadota; class Betaproteobacteria; order Burkholderiales; family Comamonadaceae; genus Polaromonas; species Polaromonas sp. CG_9.5. Next base: position 10,639 of record NZ_JAXCHR010000021.1, on the reverse strand, counting down.
CGAAATCGGCAGCACCTCGCTTTGCGCCGGCATGCCTTCGCGGCTCAGGGTGTCCAGCCAGGTCTGCACATATTCGGCCTTCACGCCAAACACATACAAGGTTTCGCCCAGCTCAATGCCTTGCGGGTGCGGCCCCAGCTCAGGCACATGGCTGGCGCGTTTGAGGCGTCCGCCCACGCCCGCCAGCCGAACGCCCCGGCCAAAAAGCTGAATCACCTGCGTGCCGGCATTGCGGCCAATCTGCAGCAAACCCAGCGTGCTGACGCGAAAGCTCGACCATCCCTCGATGAATTTGCGTGAACCAATCAGGAATTTCACTTCGGGCACATCTGCCAGCCGCGCAAACAGCGAGCCGGTCACCTGGTCCGCGTCTTCCACCACCAGGCCTGCCGCACGCAGCGCCTGGGCCAGTTTGTGCGCATCGCCTACATAAGCCGTGCCAAACCAGCGGTCGGCCTGCGCGCCGGGCAGCCGGATACCCAGCTCGTCCTTGGACAAAGGCCGCACCGCCAACTGGCCCTGACCGCCAAAAAGTTCCGTGCACAGGTGGGTGTGCAACACCTTGGCGCCCAACGCACGTTCAGCCGCCAGGTCCAGCTGCGCCGCAAAAAGCGCTTGCTGGATTGGATTGGCCGCATCCAGCACCTGCCTGAGCAGCGCCTGGGCAAAGGCTGCGTCCGCCGCAAAGCGCGCCAGAAACACCAGCACCTGCACCACGTCCTGGCTCTTGCCGGTGACGCTCTGGCCGACAAACACCGCCAGCGGCGGGCTCAGCCGGTAGCGCTGGGCACGTGCCGCGTCGTCTGCAAAGTAGCGTACCTGCCGCCAGAACGCCACCAGCGCCGCCGCCAGCACCAGGTCTTGCGCATGGCTGTCGCGCGTGACCAGGCTGCGCGGGCTCTTGCCAAAACCATCTTCATGAAATCGGCGGTAGCCATAGTCGAACACGGTGCAGCGCGCATAGTCGTCAAAAAACCCCTTGTCGCCGTCGGCAATCTGGGCAAAAGTGGCCGAGTATTCAAACTCGAAGCCGGGCTCACCTTCCACCGAATGCAACGCATGCATGCCTGTCAGCGCTTGCCGGCGTTCCCGAAAGGCCGATTCCTCGCCCGAATTACTCTTGCCGCCCTTGTGTCCTTCATCGACCAGCAGCAAGTTGGGGCCGGGGTACTGGTCGGTGCAAACCGACACGCCTTGCTTGACCCGGTTGCGCAGGCCGTCCTTGTCGGCCGGCAGGTAGAGCTTGGTAAGTTCGGTGATTTCCAGCGTGCGGCCCAGCGTGATGTCATCCAGGCCGCTCAAATCAAGTTCGCTGCGGTGCTGAACTGAAAGCGTTTCGTTGGGCGTCAGCAGCAGGACGCGCTGCGGCAGCTGACCCAGAATTCCCGGCGCATGGCGCAGGAACTGCAGCGTGTTGAGGTGCAGCATCAGCGTTTTGCCACTGCCCGTGGCCATCCACAGCGCCAGGCGGTTCAATTGTCCCGGCTGGACTTCAGGCAGATAGGGGAAAGACTGCTCGCGCAGGGTATTCAATTGCGCCACCAGCAAAGCGCGTCCGCCGGGTGCGGCCAGCCGCGCCAGGTACAGCTCGACAAACAGCGCCGCCAGCCACTGGAAATGCGTCAGGGCAAAACGCTCGCCTGTCGCGGCCTCGCGCGTAGCAGCAATGCCGGCCCAGTCCGCCATGAAGGCGCGCTCGCTGGCGGCCAGCGCCTCGGGACTGATGCGCACCCCGTTGCGCGACAGCACCGCCGCCAGGCGCGCCGAATAGCCGGGCGCACCTGCATCGGGCGCGTCCTGCACCCGTGCCAGCAGTTCGTTGTAGCGGCCGCCCAGTTCATCGGCCAGCCAGCGCACCAGCAGCAAGCTGCGGTCAAAACGCTGGGTTTGTCGTGCTGCCGTGGCCATCAGCGCGCCCGCTCCATCATGCGCTCGGCCAGCAGGCTGTCAATGCAGGTGCCTGAGCGGCCCGCCGGCCAGAACGCGGCCCGGTTGTAAAAGATATCGGCGTAGTCCTTGAGTTCGCGCTGAAACGCCGTTTGAGTCGCCCCGGCCAGCCACGTGTATTCGGCTTGCGCCGCTTTTTCGTCGCGCTCGTCGGCTACCGCGCGCAACCACAGCAAGACCAGTTTGGGCTGGGGCGCGCCGCGCGCCAGGTCGGCGGCCAGCACCGCTTCCATCAACTGGTGGCGCTGGCCGTGCGCGTCCTTCAGCTCGCGCTGGCGCTTGGGCACCAGGCCCAGCAGCAGGCGCGCGGTTTCTTGCAGATCGACCTGCGCCAGCCGCTCGCCGGTCGGTTCGTGCAGCGTCAGCTGGTAGGCAAACGGGTCGGTCAGTTGCTGCGTGGACAGCCGCACCGGCTGGCCGTCGCTGTCGTCCATCAGCCAGTAGCGCAGCAGATGTTCCTGCGCGTCATGCGCTACTAAATCTATAGCTGCTTGCGCAGGTGCAGCATGCACCAGAGGCTGATTTTGTTCAAAATCAAGGGCGTTGAGGCTGTCTTCGTAGCGCTCCAGCCGCAGCACCCGCACCAGCGGCAGGGTGCGGCGGCTCCAGTGCTGCGTGTCGTCCGCGCCGTCGTGCTTCACGCCGTCTTTGGGCTGGCCGTCTTTCCAGTCCGGGCTGGCCATGACCTTGGCGATGCGCGGCAGGGTCACGCTGTCAAAGTATTCGCCTTGCTCGACCAGCAGGAATTTGCGCGCGCCGCCGTCTTCGCGGTTGAGGTTGATGACGGCATGGCCGGTGGTGGCGCTGCCGGCGAAGAAGTCGAGGGTAAGGGTGCCCGCACCAATGCGGATGCAGCGTTCAATCAGGCGGGGCGGCTTGGGTGCCGTGAAATTCATGCCTTCTTCAAACATGCTGCGCAGTATCTGGATGGCTTCCTGGTTGTGGCCGCATTCCTCATAAGACCAGATAGTGCGCGGTACAAGGTCGCCGACTTCGCTGAGAAAGCGCTTGTATCGGGGCATTTTGAGCTGGCCTTTTTCGCCCCACCATACGCGGTTTTCCTGCAAATTCAGCGCGTGCTGCTCTTTCGAGTAGGCCCACACCCGGCCTTTACCCGGAAGAACTTCCTCGCCCGTCATCGGATTCTGGACGGGATAGTAAAGACCGGGCCGTTCATCCGCCGACTTGTTCGAGGTGTAGTCGCCCGACATCCAGACACCGCGCGGATCACTGTCAGGGTTGGTGAATGCTTTGTCTTGCTTGTCAGCTCGCGGCAGCTTGGTAGGCATCCAGTTCAGCTTGTCTTTTGCATAGCAGAGCAAATAGTCGTGGTCGTCGCTGAACCAGGTCGCGTCGTTTTGCGGGGCATATTTTTTCTGCCAGATGATGTCGGCCACAAAATTTCCAGCGCCGAACTGTCCGTCAAGCACTTGGCGAAAGTGGTTGTGCTCATTGTCGTCAATAGAGCCAAAAAGCACGCCCTGGGCTGCCAGCACGGAGCGCGCAGCATGCAGCCGGGTGTCCATCAGCGAAGCCCAAGCGCTGTGCCGGGTGAACTCGTCCTTGTACAGGAAGCCATCGCCGCCCGTGTTGTACGGCGGATCAATGTAAATACACTTCACCCGCTCGCGATAAGCCGGTTCGATGGTGCGCAGCGCCGCGTAGTTGTCGGCGTGAATCAACTCGCCGCCCAGCGCGGCTTCCAGGTCGTCAAAGCAGGCCAGCAGACGCGCCTTGAAGTCGGCGTCAAAATGCCGGGTATGCAAGGGCAGGTGCGGGCAGGCGGCCAGCAGTTTCTTGCCGTCGGGCTTTTTGGTTTTGTCGCCCAGCCATTGCGCCCATTCCCTGGCCTGCGCGGCGCTGGCGCAGGCTTGCGCCACCAGTTGCCTGCCGGCTTCGCCGCCTTCGCGCAGCAGCCAGGAGCACTGCGCCAGGTAGTCGGCTTGCAGCACGAACTTGCGTTTTTCAAACAAGGTGGCCTGAAAGCGCTCGATCTGGTCCAGAAAGACGATCAGGTCCAGCGCAATATCGCGCACCAGCCTGAACTTGGCGCGGATACGCGGCAGTTCGTCATCGCGGGCGTCCCACACCTGCACAAATTCGTGCTTCAGGTACACGTCGAGTTCGCCGCGCAAAAATTCGCCCAGTTGCGGATGCACAAAAAAGTCGCTGGTATTTTTGCGCACAAAACGCCGCACATTGCTGGCCAGCAGCACCGGGTTCAGCTCGGGCGGTGCTTTGGCGGCCTTGAAGTCAAGGCCCGCCAGCCAGGCGTTGACGACGCGTTCCTGCAAATTGGCACCCTCGGTGGCGGCGCTGGCGTCTTCTGTGGATGAAATGTCGTCAACGTCCTCGCCCGACGGGCGCAAGGTGCTCTTATTTTTGTAGCGTTTGCTCTCCAGGTCGGTGGCCGCGCGCCATTGCCAGCTGACTTCCAGCGCGGCATCGGCTGCTTTTACCCCGGCCGGAAAAAAATACTTCTGTGCGCCTTTGGCGTTGTCTTTTTCAATGTCGGCGCGCTCCAGGCAAAAACGTACTTCGCGCCCGTTGTCCTTGTAGGCGTAGCGGGCAAACAGTTCGCCGCTTTTGACGTAGTGGCTGCCTTTGGTGGCCCAGTGGAAATGGGTGTCCTGCCCGTTGTAGGGCACGGCATAGGCGGCGCTGCCGCCACGGCGGGCGCGGGGGATGAAGTCGCCCTCGTCCCAGTAGCGGCTGAAAAAGACGTGCAGGTGGTAGTAGCAGTTCGCCGCTTCGGTGTCGGCCAGCAAGCGGCCGCTGGCCTGGGCCAATGCCTGCGTCCAAACCGCGATGCGGGCGGGCAGGGCAAGGTCCAGGTACTCCAGGATTTGCGCGCGCCGGTAGTTCAGGATGCGGTAGATGCCGAAGTCCAGTTCGGCCATGTCGAGTTTGAGAATGTCCTGCTTGAGCAGGCTTAAGAAACGCTGCTGGGCGGAGGGGGTGGCTTGTGGCATGGTGGGGATTGTCTGTGATGGCGGGTAGCGGTTGGCGACCCTCCGTCAGGACAGGCTGGCCAGGTGCGTTTGGGCGGCAGTGCCGAGTTTTTTGTCAAAAGTTGCCAACGGCGCTTTCAGTTCAGCGGCCAGCCATAGGTAGGCGGCGTCGTAGCCGCTGAGGTGGTAGCGCAGGGCCAGCTCGTACTGGGCCGCCGCATCGGTGCGGTGCAGTTCAATGGCTTGCGCGCCGTAGTCGGAAAGCGCCAGCGCGACCACTTCCTGCGGGCAGCCTTGCAGCTGCTTTTGGGCCGCTGTGTTGGCTATTTCATGGTCAAGCAAGTCGGGGGCGTGTAGTGTTTTGCCGGCAAGCTGGCGTAGCGCGTCGTCCCGGCTGGCTTCTTCAAACAAGATGGCGGCCAGAACGCTGCAGTCCACCACAAGCGGCGGGCGCGCCAGATAGGACGAAGGCGGCTCGGCCACAAAAAGGGGGCGAAAAGTGGGGCTCATCGTGCGTCACGCGCTGCGCGGAGGATGTCCACCGCCAAGGGCGCGCCGGTGACCGGCTGAGGAAACCGCTGGCGGCGTTCCGTGGCGATTTGCTCAATGGTTTTCCAGCCGCGCTGGAGGCGGGCCGATGGCGCGACCACTGGCGATTCTGTGGCGTCTGACAAGGACTCGTGCGCCGCTTGTTCAATGATGGCCATTAACTCGCCTTGAAGTGAGCGGTGGTTGCGCGCGGCACGTTGGCGCAAGGCTTCTGCCCACGCTTCAGGCACATCTTTGACTGAGAAATTTGGCATTGTGGTTTCATAATGGATTTATGGTGCCATTATGAAACTATTTAAGGTTAAGTCAGCGCCTGGCCAAAAATGCCACGTCGCCCAATTCTGCCGGTGCAGATCAGCCGCGCCGTGGGCGCAATCCACGCGCTCAATACAGCCCGAGTCCCCGCGCCTGCACCCGCGCCAGACCCAGCAGCGCATCGGTAAAGGGTGTCGCGACACCGGTCAGCTGGCCCAGCTCGCGCACGGCGGCCACCAGTGTGTCGAGTTCCAGCGCCTTGCCGGCTTCCACGTCTTGCAACATCGAGGTCTTGAACGCGCCGAGCTTGCGCGTCACCTGGTGCCGGTCTTCGGGCTGCTGGTCAATCGGAATGCCGATGCGCGCACCGATTTCCTTGGCCTCCAGCATCACCTGCGAGATGAAACCGCACACCAGTTCGTCGCCCATGATCAGGTCGGTGGTCGCGCCGGTCAGCGCGCTGATCGGGTTGACCGTCATGTTGCCCCAGAGCTTGAACCAGATGTCTTTCTGGATTTGTGCCGACACCGGCGCTTCAAAACCGGCTTTTTCCAGCAGTGTGGCCAATTGCTGAACGCGCGCGGTTTTCTCGCCCGACGGCTCGCCCAGAATCAGTTTGTTGCCAAAATGGTGATGCACCAGTCCGGGCTCGGGCAAAGAGCAACTGGCATGCACCACGCAGCCGATGATCCGCTGCGCCGGCAGGGCGGCGGCCAGCGCGCCGTCCGGGTCGACCGAGGTCAGCCGCGTGCCCGCCAGCGCGCCGCCAAAGCCCTGCAAAAACCACCACGGCACGCCGTTCATGGCCGTCAGCACGAGGGTTTGGGGCCCAAGCAGCGGCGCGATCTGGCGCGCCACGTCGGGCAGCGACGGGGCTTTCACGGCCAGCACCACCAGGTCTTGCACGCCAAAGTCAGCGGGCAGGGCAGAAGACGCCACCGCTTGCGACGTGATGCGGTCGCCTTCGCGCAGGCGCAACCCGTGCAGTTGCAGCGCGTCCAGCGTGGCCCCGCGCGCCACCACGCTGACGCTGCAGCCCGCGCGCGCCAGTCCGCTGCCAATCCAGCCGCCAATCGCACCCGCGCCGTAAATACAGACTTTCATGGGGTTCTCCGGTTAAAAATACAATGAAACAGGCTGCTGGCGCAAGTCTGGCGGGCGCTGACAGCTATTGATTAAATAGCAATTCAGGCGCTGACTCAGACGGGCCTCAAACGCGCATCAAGTGGGCGTCAGGTACGCCGCCAGGTTGTTGTGCTTGCCTTCGTAGACCGGCGCGCCTTCGTCGATCTGCAGCGTCAGCCCGATGGCATGGCCGGCAAACAGCGGCGCGAGATGCGCTTTGGCGCGGGTCAGCACGGCATCGCCGGCGCGTGCAATCGTCGCCGCGCTGCGGCCCGGCGTGATGCGCAGGTTCAGGTCAATGAAGGCCCGGTCCGGCTGTCCGTCGGCCACGGCAAAATGCGGCGTGGCCCGGGCCATCACGCGCGTGCCGGCCACCGGAAACAGCGGTCCGCCGTCGTCATGGCGCAGCGCCACCAGCGTAGCGGCCAGCGCCGTACACAGCGCGCCCATGTCGGCAGCGGCTTCCAGGTTGGCGGTGTATTCAATGTTCAGGTGCGGCATGCAAGCTCCAGGTAAAAAAACAGGTGGCCGGTGCGCACCACGCTCCGGCAGGGCAGGGGCCATTTGTGCTTCAGCAAGTCTGGCTGGCCGGCGCGACCGACACGCTGCTTTTAAAACGTGCTGCCAGCGCGCTGGTGGTTTGGGCCAGCAGGCTGATGTCCAGCCCCACGGCCACAAAGGTGGCGCCGAGTTTCAGGTAGTGGTGCGCCAGCGCTTCGTCGGGCGTCAAAATGCCCGCCGCCTTGCCGGCATTGATGATGCACGCAATGGCATCGGCAATCGCGGCCTGCACGTCTGGATGTCCGGAGTTGCCGACCTGGCCCATCGACGCCGACAGGTCGGCCGGGCCAATAAGCACGCCGTCCACGCCTTCCGTCGCGGCAATCGCGTCCAGATTGCGCAACGACAGTTCGGTTTCGGCCTGCACCAGCAGGCAGACCTGCGCATTGGCGTCATGCACATACGCCGGGTTGCGGCCCCAGCGCGAGGCCCGTGCGCCGCCCATGCCGCGAATGCCCTGCGGCGGGTAGCGCATGGCACGCACCAGGTCGGCGGCCTGCTCGGGCGTGTCGACCATCGGCACCAGCAGCGTCTGCACGCCCAAGTCCAGGTATTGCTTGATCAGCGTGGTGCCGCTGTGGCCGTGGCCCACCGGAACGCGCGCAATCGGGTGCGAGGCATACGGCGCAATCGCCTGCAACTGGCCCAGGATGCTGCGCAGGTCGTTAGGCGCATGTTCACCGTCGATCAGCAGCCAGTCAAAGCCGGCCCAGGCGCACAACTCGGCGCTGTAAGCGTCAGCCAAGCCCAGCCACAGGCCGATCTGCGGCCGCTTTTCGGCCAGCGCTTGCTTGAAGGGATTGAGAAGGTTGTTCATGAGACATCCTGCAGTGTGTTGTGATAGGTCGAATGCTACAACGCCCCTATTTCACGCAAGATAAACTTCCCGTCCGATACACATGAAAGCGCCCGATGCAGAAAATTTTACGCATAGCCTTGCTGGTTTTTTTCGCCTGCAGCCTGGGCGCGGTTCAAGCAGCGGACAGAAAAGTCTCAGCGTCCCACAAGCCCAAGGCTGCCAAGGCACAGGGTCAACATCCGGTCCACTACCGTGGCACGGCAAGGGCGGCGGTCAAGCATCCGGTCGAAAAAACTGGCAAAGCGGGCAAGTCGCAGACCGGCAAGGCGTCGTTCTACAGCCACAGGCTGAGCGGTAAAAAGATGGCCGGCGGCGAGCGGATGAACCCGAATTCAAACAACGCGGCCAGCAAGACCTTGCCGATCGGCACCCGGGCCAGAGTCACCAACCTGCACAACGGCAAAAGCGCCATCGTCGTGATCAAAGACCGGGGGCCCCACGTGCGGGGCCGAATCATTGACGTGTCGCCTGCAACGGCACGGCTGCTGGGGGCCAGCAAACAGGGCGTTATCTCGGTCAGGGTCACGCCGCTCGAAGTGCCACGCGCCAGCGGCAAAGGCAAGCGCTGAACGGTCAGCAGCAAAGCGCCACACGCCAGGCAGCTTTTTGATTTCCCGGCAAAAACGAACGTCGACCCGCTGCCAGGGTTCGTCAAGGCAGCCGTCTGGCGGGTGGCCGGCAGGCGTGAAGGCATCGTAAAAATTCCTCATTCCGACCGCGTAGGGTTGCCCCGGCACGCGCTGCAACACCCGGGTCAACTGCATTACATTGCCCGCATGGCCAAAGAAAAAACGATTTACACCTGTACCGAATGCGGCGGCATCAGCCCCAAGTGGCTGGGCAAATGTCCGCACTGCAATGCATGGAACACCCTGATCGAGTCGGTTGCTGACAACCCCGGCGCTGTCAAAAACCGCTACAGCACGCAGCGCCAGGGGCTTGCGAAAGCCTCTGAAGTCACCGCGCTGGCCGACATTGAGGCCAGCGACATGAGCCGCACGCCGACCGGCCACGAAGAGCTTGACCGGGTGCTGGGCGGGGGCATCGTCGAGGGCGGCGTGGTGCTGATTGGCGGCGACCCCGGCATTGGCAAATCGACGCTGCTGCTGCAGGCGCTCGATTCGCTGCAGCGCGCCGGGCTGAACACGCTGTATGTCACCGGCGAGGAAAGCGGCGCGCAGGTGGCGCTGCGCGCGCGCCGGCTCGGGCTGGACGGCTCGCAGGTGAAAGTCATGGCGGAAATCCAGCTCGACAAGATTCTGGCGACGCTGGAGGTCAACCAGCCGTCGGTCGCGGTGATTGACTCGATCCAGACGGTGTATTCCGACTTGCTGACCTCCGCACCGGGCTCGGTGGCACAGGTGCGCGAATGCGCGGCGCACCTGACGCGCACGGCCAAGTCCAGCGGCGTGTGCATCATTCTGGTCGGTCATGTGACCAAAGACGGCGCGCTGGCCGGCCCGCGCGTGCTGGAGCACATGGTCGACACCGTGCTGTACTTTGAGGGCGACACGCATTCGAGCTTCCGGCTGGTGCGGGCCATCAAGAACCGCTTTGGCGCGGTCAATGAAATCGGCGTCTTTGCCATGACCGAAAAAGGCCTGAAGGGCGTCACGAATCCGAGCGCGATGTTCCTGAGTCAGCACAGCGAGCCGGTGCCCGGCAGCTGCGTGATGGTGACGCTGGAAGGCACGCGACCGCTGCTGGTCGAGATTCAGGCGCTGGTCGATGACGGCGGTGCCAATCCGCGTCGTCTGAGCGTCGGTCTGGACAAAGACCGGCTGGCGATGCTGCTGGCTGTGCTGCACCGCCATGCGGGTGTGGCCTGCATGGACCAGGATGTGTTTGTGAATGCCGTGGGCGGCGTGCGCATCAGCGAGCCGGCGGCGGATTTGGCCGTGATGCTGGCGATTGCGTCAAGCCTGCGCGGCAAGGCGCTGCCCAAGGGTTTTCTGGCGTTTGGCGAAGTCGGCCTGGCAGGAGAAGTGCGGCCCGCGCCGCGCGGCCAGGAGCGGCTGCGCGAAGCGGCCAAGCTGGGCTTCAGCGTGGCCGTCGTGCCCAAGGCCAACGCGCCCAAAAAGCCCATCGAAGGGTTGACCATCCACCCGGTCGAGCGCATTGAGCAGGCGCTGGATCTGGTGCGCAGTTTGCAATGAGCCGGATCAGCTGGATTCCCGCCTGCGCGGGCATGACAGGGGTGTTGCTGTTTTAAAACGCTGGCAGCCAAATCGCTATGAAAGTAATAGCTGCTTGCGCCCGCCAGCTATGCGCCACAGCCCTGAAAAGCTTGAAAAATCGTAACTACTCAGCTCACCCAGCCCAGCGAGGCTGAACAGGCTGGCCCCTGAAAGTGCTGACGAGGCATTCAAAGAGGCAAGCGCGCTGCTTGCGA
>NZ_JAXCHR010000020.1:0-62091 GCF_035984465.1 Polaromonas sp. CG_9.5 | reverse complement strand
GAATGATGTGAATGCGGTGTTCTGGTCATGAAATAAAGTTGCCGGGCAGTTAGCCATCGAAGAATTAGATGCGACAACAATTCTGACACCCGGGGGGACCATTGCCATGGTGCGAATGCGAGGCGACGCCCGTACCCGCGAATATGTCGCCCGGCGCACCGGTAAGTGCCTGTCGAAAAAGGAAATATTCAGGTGCCTCAAGCGCTACATTGTTCGTGAGCTGTATCCACTGATACAGGCTGATTTGGAGGACGCTGCGCAACTATTGATCAGACCCTGTGAAGTTTTAAGCTGCATAACGAACGCGACGATCCTGAAATTAGCTCATCACCCGCTCAGGGTTTTGCTCGAGCATGGCCATATGGCCATATGGTCGTTGGCCGCCTCACGTAATTTAGCCTTGGTTCTGACGGGCACGCGCTTGCCCATCTCCTGCTTCAAGTCGGCATTGAGTCGCTCCTCAGGGTTGAGCTGCGGGCTGTAGCTGGGCAGGTAAAACAACTCGATCTGGTCTAGCCGCTCAGCCACCCTGGCCTTGACGAGCCGGCTGTGATGCACCCGCAGGTTGTCCAGTATCAGGAAGACCTTCTTGCCCGCATCCTTGACCAGGGCCTGCAAAAACTCAATGAGCTTGTCGACATCAAACGCCTCATCAATGATCATCCAGCGCGCCTTGCCTTGATTGGTGACAGTGGCGATCATCGAGAGCTTGTGGCGCGTGCTGCCAACAGCCATGGCCACCGGGGTTTTGCCCGCCGGGGCGAAGCTCCTGCCCCGCACGTCGGTATTGACCAAGGCCGTCTCATCGCCCCAGTGAATCTCAGCGCCTTCGCTTCTTGCGCGTTGCTCAATGGCCGGATACTCGCCCTCCAGCCAAGCCTGCACGGCCGCCGGGCTTTGCTCGCAGGCGCGCTTGATGGGCTTTTGCGGCGTGAAGCCCCAGCGCGTGAGGTATTTGCCGATGCTGCGCACTTGCAGTTTGATCCCGAACTCTTGGCTTATGAGCTGGCCGACGGCGGCCCGGCTCCAGAGATGAAAGTCCATCTTGAGTTGCTCCGGGCGCGTGTCGATGATCAAGCGCTGGATGGTGTCTTCTTGCGCCTGACTGAGCACTCGACCATCACCCTTGGCGCGCCCGCGCAGGCAGGGTTTGAGGGCACTCCAGCCGCCCGAGTCAAACAGATCAATGGCTGAGCGCACCGTCGGGTAGCTCAGTCCCGTCATCGGCACGATTTGCATGATCTTGATGCCTTGCTGGTGCAGCCTTGCGACTTGCTTGCGCCGCTCGTGGAGTTGCTCGAGTGTCTGGTTTCTTGCATCTTCTTTTTCCATAACATTCTGATCAGAAAAACCTTGCAGAGTTCAAACTTTATTGAGCCTTATCTATAGCCAACAACCGAAGCGTCGTCTTGAGGCTGGCAATACGGTGCTCTACCGTTACCGAACCAGCATTTTCTGGCAGGACTTGCCAGCGCGCTTTGGTGATTTCTGCGCCGTGCATACCCGCTACTCGCGCTGACCAAGAGCGACGTGTGGCAGCGGGTTTTCGAGGCTCTACCACAGGTAGGCCGACAACGAATATGCCAGGATCGGCAATAAGTGTTCCTTACCAGACCGATCGGGAGTAGCGCCACGCGATAGTTGCCGGCGCCCCAGTGGTCCCACCGGGCTAACGCAGCTATTTTCAACCCGTGAAGTATGGCGGATCTGCCTTAAGTTTTCTTCAACGGTAGTTGTCACGTAATTTGTTGTGGATCGCAGTTGCCGCGATCGCCGCGTGTGCTGTTCCGATGTTCATTTGGTTGAGCGCCTTTACCACGTCCCCGGCAGCGTAAAGCCCGGAAATCGACGTTTGCTGGTGGGCATCCACAACCAGTTCACCATCGCTACAGCAAGCCCCCAGATTCACCCCCAGTGCATCGCGAGCGTCAGTGCCTAGCATTGGGTACAAGGTGTCAAAGCAAAGCTCCGTCACGCCGTTGAGGCGCACGATGACCTGCTGCTCACCAGAGACGTGGATTTTTTCGATTCGGTCTTCGACGAGACGAATGCCGGCCTGCTCGATCGCCCCCCGCTGTGCCGCGTCGAGCGCTCCGCTCTCCGGGTCGACGAAAAGCGTGAGCCTGGGCGTATATGTCCGCAAAAACAACGCATGTGCCACGCCCGCCTTGGCCGTGGACAGAAGAGCGACGCTTTGATCGCTCACTTCAAAACCGTCACATATCGGGCACCAGCGCAGGCAGCCGCTGAGCGTAGCGGCAGGGATATTGGCAATATCAGGGCACTTGTCCACCACCCCGGTAGCCAGAAGCACGGTTTTAGCAGCGATGCGCTGGCCTTGGACTTCGGCAATGAAATCTTCACCTAATCGGGACAGCCCGTCTACCGTGCCCCTTTGGATTTCGACACCATAGCGAGAAGCCTGTGCGGCCAGTCGAGCCAGAAGCTCGGCGCCTGAGATGCCGTCCGGGAAGCCCGGGTAGTTGTGGGTTACAGGAATCAAGGCGGCCCTGCTATGGCCGGAATCAATCAATACGATGCGCCGACGGAATCGCGCGAGATAAATGGCCGCAGTCAGCCCAGCCGGACCGGCGCCAACAATGAGGGTGTCCAACATTTGCATGTTCAAACTAGTAGATAGGAATAACTTTCCAGCTCGGCAAGGAACAAGCGGGAGTGGCATCAGCCAGCCCGTAACAGTCCTATGCCCCGCACACGAAAGCCCATCATCGTCGAATTGTGGAGGCCGTGGCGCCGCAATTCTCCGCACAGCGCTTACATAACAAAATGGTAATCCTCTGGTCAGCATTTACGACGGATGCTCCCACTTTATAAGAGTAAGACCGCTGTTTGGGAACTTCGGTACTGAATCGCCCCGGGTTTGAACTGACCCCCAGAAGTTGGACGGTTGCTATCCGCCAATCAGGCGGCGTTTCTCAGCCGGTATCCCACCGGGCTGAGTCCGTTTAACCTGGGCTTGATGCGCTCGTGGTTGTAGTAGTGGATGTAATCATGCACGCCTGCTTCGAGCATCTCAATGCTGTCAAGCGTTGCAAGGTGCAAAAATTCGGCTTTGAGGGTGCCGAAGAAGCTTTCGATCACCGCGTTGTCAAAGCAATTTCCTTTGCGGCTCATGCTTTGTCACCCCGCGATGCGCAAGCATCGCCCGGTACGGCTGCATTTTGTAATGCCACCCTTGGTCTGAGTGCACGGTCAGTCCACTGGTGTCTCCCAACCGCGAAAGTGCCGCCTCCAGCATGCCGCAGACCAGCTCGAAAACGGGACGCTTGGCCATGCGGTGCGCGATGATCTCGCCGTTGTAAAGTTCCATGCAGGCCGACAAATACAGCTTATGGCCGTTCACATTGAACTCCGTGACATCGGTCACCCACTTCTGGTTTGGCGCAGTCGCGCAGAAATCGCGCTGCAGAACATTGGGCACGTGCGCATCGTTAATGCCAGGGGCATGTCGGGAACGCTTTTTCGCACGGATCAACGCGCGCAGTCCCATCTTCTGCATCAGACGCTGCACGCACTTGTGGTTGACGGGTTCTGCCATTGAACTGCACAGCGCTGGCGTGATTCGTCTGTACGCGTAGCGGCCCTTGTGCTCGTCATAGACGGAGCAGATCCTGGGCTCCATGGCGCTGTGTTGGTCGGCTCGCTGGGCCACTTGGCACTGGTAATAGAAGGTGCTGCGCGCCAAGCCTGCCGCCTGCAGTAGATCGGCCAATTTATGGTGATGCCTCAACCCGGTAATCAGGCGCGCTTTGTTGGCGCATCTGATCTCTTGGACCGGATCAAGGCTTGTAATTTTTTTAGTTAGGCCACCTCCGCGCGCAGTCGCTCGTTCTCTTCGCGCAGGGCCTGCGCCGAATCGGTGGCGATCATATTGGATGGCGCCGGGCAGTGTCGTTCTGGTTTCATGTTGGGGCGCCTGTTGAGAGCCTCCACGTCGCATTGGTCGAGATTGCGTCTCCAGATCACGACTTGGTTGGGATTGCGGATGTCATAGACCGCCGCGACCTGACAGCTCGAAAGTTGTTCGCGGTCCTGATGGGACAGCACCTGCAGCTTGAATTCCAAACTGTACGTGCTGCGCTTGGGGCGCAACCCGTCGATGCCATGGAGGCGGTAGTGGCTCACCCAGATGCGAATCTTCTCCTCGGGCACTGACCACTGCCGTGCCAGCAGCTTTGCACCGCCTTCAGCGGCCAGAAAGCGATTCACGACCTGAAGCTTGAACTCCGTTTTGTACTTCTTCATAAACCCCTTTGAAGTTTGTCCAACTTCTGGGGGTCAACTCAAAACCGGGGCGATTCACTTCTGGCTCATCATGGGTTGATTGGCAGCATGAGCCGCAAAAGCAACTGCTGGGATAACGCGGCGATGGAGTGTTTCTTCCTGAATTTGAAGATGGAACGCGTTTGGCAGAAAGCCCATGCCAATCACGCTGAAGCCATCATGGACATTGCGGACTACATCGCGAACTTCTATAACGCTGTGCGTCTGCATTCAACTCTGGGCAATTTGTCACCCATTGCTTTCGAGCATCAATCGACAACTAAAAAACTTATCGAACTGTTCAAAATTATTTGACCACCACACCCCTAAAGCCATCCCGTTTTCAGGACGCTCTGGCCGCTGCCGACGGTGGCTAAACTACAGTTTTTAAAGAGGTGCTCTCATGAATATTCTCCTGGCCGTTGACGGCAGTAAATACACCAAGAAAATGCTGGCGTACCTGGCAACGCATGACGAGATTTTCAGCGCCAACAACACCTACACCGTGCTCACGGTTCAGCCCGCCTTGCCTGCGCGCGCCCGCGCCGCCGTGGGCAAGGAAGTGGTGAACAGTTATTACGCCGACGAAACCGAAGAGGTTCTTGCGCCGGTCTCGGAGTTTCTGGCGCGCCATGAGATCAATGCCAAAAGCGAATGGAAAGTGGGGCCGGCGGGCGAAACCATCGCCAAGTTTGCCGACGAGGGCAAGTTCGATCTGCTGGTGATGGGCTCGCACGGAAATGGCGCCTTGGGCAACCTGGTCATGGGTTCGGTGGCCACCAAGGTGCTGGCGCAATGCGCCGTGCCGGTGCTGATGGTTCGTTAAGCCGCGCCCGGCGGTCGGCACGGACGGGAAAGCGCTTTTAAACTGCTACTTATTTAATAGCTGTCGGCGCCCGCCAGTCATGCGCTAGCGGCCTTAAATGCTTGAAAATAACAAAAACCAGCGTGCTGTTGAAGCACGCTGGTTTTTTTCATGCCCTTCGCAGCGCCTGCAAAGGCGTCACACGGCTGCCGCCGGCCCCAGCGTGAAATAGAACGTGGCGCCTTGGTCAGGCGCCGAGTCGGCCCAGACCCTGCCGCCGTGGCGCTCGATAATTCGCTGGACTGTTGCCAGCCCTACGCCGGTGCCCGGGAACTCGTTCTGGGCGTGCAGGCGCTGAAACGCACCGAACAGCTTGGCGGCATAGCTCATGTCAAACCCGGCGCCGTTGTCGCGCACAAAAAAGACTGTTTCGCCGTCAAAGCCGGTTTCCTGGCCTACGGTGATGCGGGTGTCGGCCTTCCCGCTGGTGAACTTCCAGGCATTGCCAAGCAGGTTGTCGAGCACTTGCCCCAGCAGCTGCGAATCGCCCTGCACCACCAACCCCGGCGCCACCTGCCAGCACGCCACCCGGTCCGGTTCGCGCTCCTGAAAACCTTGCAGCACGGCCTCGGCCTTGGCGCTCAGGTCAACCGCCTCCCAGCGCAGGCTGGCGCGTGTCACCTGCGCCAGCAACAGCATGGCGTCGATCAGCTCGCCCATCTGCCGGACGCCAGCACGGATTCGGGCGAGGTAATGCCGGCTGCGCTCGGCCAGGGGGGCTGCGCCCGGCTGGGTGATGGACTTTTCAAGCAGGTTGGAGAATCCGTCAACGACGCTGAGCGGACTGCGCAGGTCATGCGATACGGAATAGGAAAAGGCCTCAAGCTGCTGGTTGGCAAACTTCAGCTGGGCGGTGCGCTGCTCGACCCGTTCTTCCAGGCTGGCGTTGAGCCGCATGATTTCATCGCGCGCCTGCTTGCGTTCGTGGATGTCGGTGTTGACGCCCAGCATGCCGTTGACCTGGCCTTGCGCATCACGCAGCGCGGTGGTGCGCGTCTCGACATACACAGGGGCGCCATCTCGCCTGATCTGCTCCAATTCGCCAGACCAGTCATGGCCATCGGTCACGGTGTGTTTCATGATATTGGCAAGCACCTGCGGGTTGCGGTACATCAGCGCTTCCATGGTTTTGCCCATCACCTCTTCGGACGTCCAGCCATACAGACGCTCGGCCCCCTTGTTCCAGAAACGCAAGGTGCGGTCGAGGTTGCGCACCATGATGGCGTCATGCGACAGGTTGATCAGCGAAGCCTGCTCATGGAGCTTGGCAGCCGCCTGGCGTGCGGCTTCTTCGCTGCGCCGGCGCTCCAGCCGGGTACGCAGGCTGAGAATACCGAACGCCAGGTTGTCAGCCAGTTCCTGCAACAGCTGAACCTCCTTGGGGGCAAACTGCTGCACCTCGCCGGCATAAAGGCACAAAATGCCAAAGCTCTGCGCCTCGTTGCACAGGGGAAGAAGAATGGCGCTACGGTAACCACGCGCCAGGGCCGCTTCACTCCAGGCAAACCGTTCGTCGGACCTGATGTCGTTGCTTTGCTGCGATTTTCCGGTGCGAATCGCCTGCCCGGCCGGCCCCTGACCACCGGGCAGCCCGGCATGCCATTTGAGGTGGATGGCAGCCAGATAACCCAACTCTTCACCGGCATGGGCCATGGGCCGAATGGTTTTTTCCGCATCGTCCTGGGCATAACCGACCCAGGCCATGCGGTAGCCGCCAACCTCAACCGCCACGCGGCACACTTCAGCCAGCAAACCGGTTTCGTCATGAATCCGGTTGATGGCAATGCTGGAGCGGCTCAGCATCTGCAGCGCCCGGTTGGTGCTGGCCAACTCGAGATGAGCCAGTTTGCGGTCAGTCACGTCACGCGCTGTGCCGACCACGCGCTCCAGCACACCGGCGTCATTGCACACAGGATAGCCACGATCGCGTATCCAGCGGGTCTGGCCATCGGCAGACAGGATGCGGTACTCCACATCAGAGACGTGCCCGGCGCTCCTGATTTCGCGCGCCAGCGTCAGCAGGTGCCGGTCTTCAGGCAGCACGGCATCGGCATAGGTGCTGGGCATGGCGTACAGGCTCTCGCAACTGCGCCCCCATATTTTCTCGTAACCGGGGCTGACGTAGCGTATGCGGCCGTCCTGCGCAATATCGGCGCTGTAAAAAACGTCTTCCACTTTTTCAGCCAGTTCGCGAAAGCGCGCATCGCTGTTGACGAGCGCTTCCTTGGTGCGGGCGCCCTCCAGTGCCAGCCGGGCCAGCCGGGTGGCCGTAGCAATCAGGTCGAGGTCGGCGGGCCGGGGCGGGCCGGGCGTATCGCGGTAAATGGCAAAGGTGGCCAGCACGTCGCCGTCTGCGGCAATCACCGGCGTGGACCAGCAGGCCCGCAACGCATGGCCCAGCAGCAACTCGCGGTAGTTCTGCATCAGCGGGCTGCGCGCAACGTCTTCAACCACCACCGGGGCTTTGCGAAATGCAGCCGTGCCGCACGCGCCAATGCCCTCGGCGATGATCAAGCCTTCAACCGCCAGGGTATAGCTGTCGGGCAAACTGGGGGCCGCACCGTGAAAAAGCTTCCCGCCTTTCACCAGCAGGATGGAACACCTGCTTTGCGGCGATTCTTTTTCCACCAGCAGCAGCACCGCGTCAAGCAATTGCCGCAGGGGCGCGCCAACGGCAATCAGCTGCAGCACCTTTTCCTGCGCCAGCGCAAAACTTTCCCTGGCCTTGAGTTCAGTGACATCAATAAATACCAGCAAGGCGCCGATCTGTTGCTGGTCCGGTCCGTGCAAGGGCCGCGTGCTCATTCGCAAAATACGGTCCGGAAAACCGGCTCTGGAAAACAGCAGATCCCAGTTATTGATGCTGAGGCCGCGCAGGGTTTGCGTTAGCGGGCCATCGGACACGATGGGGGCTTTTGTATCCAGTGCAAGCAGCGGATTGCTGCGCTGCCATTGCCCGAACAGCATGTCGGCCTCGGGCACTGGAAAAACGTCGCGCGCCGTGGCATTGAACAGCAAAAAGCGGCCCTCGGTGTCCACGGCAATGACGCCGTCATTCATGCTGTTGAGCATCAGGTCGAGCATCGTGCGCTCTGCGTGAGCTTGTCCCAAGGCGGCGTCCAGCGCACTGCGTTGTGCCTGCAACGATTCGGCCATGCGGTTGAACGCCCGCCCCAGCTGGCCGATTTCGTCGTGGCTTGATGCGCCGGGCTGGACGCGCACCAGAAAATTGCCGCGCGCGATCTCGTTGGATTCTTTCAGCAAGGCGTTGGCGGGATTCACCACCAGGTGCTTGCCCATCGCCCAGGCACAGACCATGCCAAAAACCGTCATGACCAGCAAGGTCGCAAAATCAGTCAACAGCAAGTCCCGCGGCGCGGCCGTGAGAAGGTCGCGCGGCATGCTGAGGGCGACCCACAGCCCGTCCTTCGGGCTACCGACTGGCGCATAGGCATAGACCTGCTGCACGCCAGCCGCATCCACCGCTTCACGCACCCCCGGCTTGCCGGACTGCAGGGCTTTCAGCACCTGGACATCGGCCTCTGGGCTGCCTGGTATTGCGGTGCTGGACGGATGCGCCGCCAGGACTACACCCTGCCGGTCAATGATCCGCAGCTGCGCACCGGGCACGAGCGGGTCTGCCGCCATGACCTCGGCCATGACTTCAATATCAATGGAGGCAAAAGCCACACCATTGAGAGCGCCTTCGCTGCTGTAAACCGGCATGCCGAACGCAATACCGGGCTTGCCGGTGGAGCGCGACACCGCATAGTCCCCGACGGAGAATTTCTGTCCATTGAGCACTTGTCGGTAGAAAGTGCGGTCACCGATATAGATCTCGCCCGGGGTGCCGCTGGCCATGGCGTGGCAGGACAGTTTTCCGTCCAGGCCAATCACGCCCAGGTTGGAATAAATGGAATCTTGTGCTTGCAGATTCTTCAGGTACTGCATGCACAGGCGGCTGCGGGTGTCCTTGATCGAAGGGCCGCTGGCAATGTCCGCGAGCAGCTGCGCCACCCGGTCAATCAG
Source organism: Polaromonas sp. CG_9.5 (assembly GCF_035984465.1). Taxonomy (NCBI): domain Bacteria; kingdom Pseudomonadati; phylum Pseudomonadota; class Betaproteobacteria; order Burkholderiales; family Comamonadaceae; genus Polaromonas; species Polaromonas sp. CG_9.5. The sequence goes on along the minus strand of NZ_JAXCHR010000020.1, from coordinate 52,913 downwards.
ACGTTGCTGGTGCGCCGCAGTCAGCAGCACTTCAGACTGCAGGCCGGACTGGGCCAGCGCCAGCACGGTTTGCTGGTTTTTTGCAGCCGAATAGGCAAAAAGTACAAATACCGGCGCCAGGGCGGCCAATACCAGCAGCATCAGACGGGAACGAAGACCCAAGCAGCTCAGCATGCTGATTTCCTTGTCTCTTTGACTGCGCGCCCGACCCCAGAGGGGGAGGCGGGGATAACTTGAATTACGGCCTGTGAAGCCGGACGCCGGCATTCATGCCGGACACGTTTTGCGGTATTTTATGGCTTGCGCCGCGAGAACAGGCTGTGCCTGTTTTCCGGATCAAAAGTTTCCCGTGTATGGCGATGATGCCTTGACTGATGCGGTTTTTGCGCGCCAGCGCCGCCTTCAGGGTCGGACTGCCGGGTTTGCCGGACAGCGAATAAACCCGCCTGTCTTGCCGCGTGGCAATCCGCGTCCATCCGGTGGCGCAGGGGCGCTTCATGCCGTGCCGGATTCAGGCCACCAGCGCCAGTGCCGCCGATGCGGTCAACTCGGCGGTCAGGGCATCGAGCACCTCGGACTCCAGGTTCCAGCAATGCCAGTAGAGCTGGATCGGCAGCACGCAGGCAGGCGCCAGGTTGACCAGCAGACCCTGGTCCAGCAGCGGCTGCGCCAGCAGGCGCGGCAGCACGCTGGCGCCCCAGCCGGCCAGCACGGCGCGCACCTGGCCTTCGGACGAGGGCACGAACAGCTGGTTCAGCATGACCCGCTTGAGCCCGAAAGCCTTGCCGACAAACTCGCTTTGCATGTCGTCCTTGCGGTTGAAGGCGACGAAGGCAATCTCGCGGAAGTTGTGCGCCGTCAGCCCCGCGCTGCCCAGCCGCTCCTGCACCAGCGCGGGCGTGGCAACCACCACATAGTCCATCGCGCCCAGCGCCACCATCTTGCAGCCGCGCAGGGCTTGCTTGAGCGTGGTGACGCAGCCCAGCACCTGGCCCTGACGCAGCCATTCCTGCGTGAAGTCCTGGTCGTCGGTGATGATTTCCATCGGCAGCCCTTGCTGCGCCAGACCGGTCAGCGCCGGCAGCGCCCAGGTGGCAATGCTGTCGGCATTGATGGCAATCGAGATGCGCTCTTCTTCGCGCGTGCCGCGCAGCGAACTGGGCGCGAGCTCCTTCAGGTCGCGCTCCAGGTCAGCGCGCAACAGCCGCACCATTTTGGTGTGCTTGAGCAGCAGTTGCCCGGCCGAGGTCGCCTTGAGCGGGCGGCTGCGCACAATCAGCACCGTGCCTACCTGCGCTTCAAGCGCCCGCAGCCGCTGCGACACCGCCGACTGCGTGATCGACAGGCGCCGGGCCGCGCGCTCAAAACCGCCCTCTTCCACAATCGCCGCGAGGCACTCCAGCGCATCCGGGTCAAAAGTGCTCATGGGAAGGGGCTCCAGTATTAGTGATTCTGATGTTTAAGCTAAGAGTTTAATTTGACTGTTAAATAGCCACAAGCGCCTTCACACTCAGAGCCCAGTCAAAGGGGATCGTCATGAAAGTTGTGGTTTTGGGCGCAGGCATCATCGGCGTGAGCACCGCCTGGCATTTGCTTGAGCGCGGGCACGAAGTGACGGTGGTCGACCGGCAGCTTGACGCCGCACTGGAAACCAGCTTTGCCAATGCCGCGCAAATTTCCGTCAGTTACTGCGAACCCTGGGCCAACCGCGACGCGCCGCTCAAGGCGTTGAAATGGATGTTCCGTGACGATGCGCCGCTGCTGTTCCGGCCCCGCATGCCGTTTGGCGAAGGCTGGCAACAATGGCGCTGGGGCCTGCAGTTTTTGGCGCAGTGCAACGACACCGCCTTCGAGCGCAATGTGCAGCAGCTCGTCGCCCTGGGCGCCTACAGCCACACCGCCCTGAAAGACGTGGTGCGCAGCACCGGCATTGACTACCACCGGCTGGAGCGCGGCATTGCGCACTACTACACCGAGCAAAAATCATTCGACACCGCTGGCGACGCCGCCGCGCTGATGCGCAAATACGGCGTGGCGCGCCAAGTGGTTTCTACCGCCGAGTTGCTCAAGATCGAGCCCGCCCTCAGCCAGTTTGCTGACAAGATCGTTGGCGGCACCTACACCGCCAGCGACGAAAGCGGCGACGCCCGTGTGTTTACCCAGTCGCTGGCCCGGCGCTGCGCTGAACGCGGCGTCGAGTTTTTGTACCACCACGACATCGTTCGCCTTGAAGAAGCCGGCGGCGCTATTAATTCAGTAGCTGTACGCGCCCGTCCATCAAGCGCCAGCGGCCTGAATGATGCACCATTGAAGCATTTGAAGGCCGATGCGGTGGTGGTGGCCTGCGGTTCCTACAGTGCGCCGCTGCTGCGCACCGTCGGCGTGGACTTGCCGATTTACCCCGGCAAAGGCTACAGCGCCACCTTCAAACTGCGGAGGCCCGAGCTGGCGCCTTTTGTCAGCACCATCGACGACGAAGTCAAATGCGCCATCAGCCGGCTGGGCAACGAGTTGCGGGTGGCCGGAACGATTGAAGTCGGCGACTACGGTTTATCGCTCGACACGCCGCTGGCCAAGGCCCGGTGCCACATGCTGGCCCGGCGCATCGAAAAAGTGTTTCCCGGCGTGTGCGACACACGGCTCGAAGCAGAAGGCGGCACGCCGAACTTCTGGACCGGCCTGCGCCCGGCCACGCCCACCAATATTCCCTATATCGGCAAAACCAAAGTCGACCGGCTGTGGGTGAACGCCGGCCACGGCACGCTGGGCTGGACCCACGGCGCGGGGTCAGGCAAGGCGATGGCCGAGCTGATCAGCGGCGAAGTCCCGGCGATGGCGTTTGGCTTTTACGGCTTTGACCGCAGCGGTGCCCGTCTGAATACCCAGACCGCCTGAAAAAACCGTGGGCTCAGAAAGGCGGCAGCGTTGCCTTTCTCCTACAGCGCCTGCCTTGGCAGGCTGACAGCGCTGCGTGCAAGTCACGCCCATAGTGGCCTGATGACGACACAAAAATCCACCCCCTCCCCCAACAACACGCCCGACCAGCCCGCCGCAGGCAAGGGCATGCCGGCCAGAGACCCTAAGCCGCAACGCTCGCTCCCCGGCAAGCATGAAACGCCCGGCGACAGCTCGGTCAAGAACACGCTCGAATTGCCCAACGACCGCGACCAGGCGGTCGATATGACCGACGACCAGAACAGCGCAGTGATCGAGCAGGCCGCAAAAGACATCGAGAACGGCCTTAAAGACACCAGCAAAGCGCCTGAGATGGACCGCACCTACAAAAAGCAGCAACCCTGAACGCCCGCAAGCGAGCATAACCCGCGCACTGGGGGAAACCCTGAAGGGGTAAAAATGATAAAGAATTTCGCTATTATCAATAGCGTTGTAAATTTTTATTCATTTAAGCCCCACCTTGACCTCACTGCCACACGTTCCCGGCAACCCTTCGATGGCGCAGCGCATAGCGCGCATGCTGCCCACGCTAAGCCGTTCGCATCGGCAGGTGGCTGACTATGTGCTGGCCCACCCGCTGCAAGCGGCAACCCTGCGGATTGACGAGCTGGCCGCTACGGTGGGCGTGTCAGTTGCCACGGCCAACCGCTTTGCGCGGGCGCTGGAGTTCGATGGCTATCCGCAGTTCCGGGCAGCGCTGGTGCTGGGCTTTGAAACCACGCTGGCCCCGGTCGAAAAGCTGCGCAGCACGCTGGCACAACCGGCCACGGTGGCTGACATTTTTGCCGCATCTCTGGAAGAAAGCCAGCGCAATATCGACCTGACGCGCCAGTCGATTGACCCCCAAAGCTGCACAGCGGCAGTGGCGGCCATTCTGGGTGCGCGGCGCATCTGCATCGTCGGCTTTGGCACCAGCAGCTGGCTGGGCGGGTTGCTGCAGCGCTGCCTCGACCCGTATTGCAGCCAAGTGCAACTGCTGGCGAGCGTCGAAGGCTCGTCTTACGCCGCGCGCATTTTGTCGCACCTGAATGCCTCCGACCTGCTGATTGCGATTGCCTTCCCGCGCTATTTTGAAGACACCGTTCTGCTGACACGCCGTGCCCGCGAAGCCGGCGTGCCGGTGCTGGCGCTGACCGACCGCGTGACTTCACCGCTCGCGCCGCTGGCCAACATGGCGCTGTATGCGCACACTGAAAGCCAGTATTTTTCCAATTCCGAAGCCGCCGTGCTGGCCCTGATTGAAGCGCTGTGCAGCGCAGTGGCGCATGGCGCAAAAGGCTCGGTCAAGGCGGCAGCGCAACTGGCCGAAGCCGTGCTGCCGTGGTTGCACGGCCCGCATCCGGTACGGCTGCGCACGGCGGGCGAAGCGGGCAAACCGACTGCGCGCAAACCGGCGGCCAACCCTCAAACCGTTTCTCAAGCCGTTCCCCTGACATCACCAAAGGCCCTGCCGTGAAACCTGTTTCTCCACTTCCTGTGATTGCCATCCACGGCGGTGCCGGCACCATGAGCCGCAGCGACCTTAGCGTCGAACAGCACGCGGCCTATCACGCGGCGCTGCAGCGTATCCTGCGCGCCGGCCAGCAAGTCCTGGCCGACGGCGGCAGCGCACTCGACGCGGTCAGCGTGGCCGTAGAACTGCTGGAAGACTGCCCGCTGTTCAATGCCGGTCACGGCGCTGTTTTCACGCACGACGAAACCCATGAGCTTGATGCGATGGTGATGGACGGCGCCACCCTACGCGCTGGCGCCGTGGCCTGCGTCAGCCGCATCCGCCGCCCGGTCCGTGCCGCCCGCGCGGTCATGGCGCACAGCCCGCATGTGCTGCTGGTCGGCCCCGGTGCCGAGGTTTTCGCAGAAGAACAGGGGCTGGAAATGGTCGAACCCGGCTACTTTTCGACCGACGCGCGCCGCCAGCAATTGCAGCGTGCGCTTGGCAGCGACACGGCGGTGCTCGACCACGACGGTGCTGCCGCCCTGAGCTTTCGCAACGCGGCGGCTGCGCCACTGGATGAAGACCGCAAACTGGGCACGGTCGGCGCAGTAGCACTCGACTGCCACGGCAATCTGGCCGCCGCCACCTCGACCGGCGGCATGACCAACAAACGCCCCGGCCGCATCGGCGACTCGCCGGTGATTGGCGCGGGCACGTATGCCGACAACCGCAGCGCCGCCATTTCCTGCACCGGCACCGGCGAAATGTTCATGCGCACCGTAGCCGCTTACGACATTTGTGCGCGCATGGTGTATGCGGGCCAGTCGCTGGACGAAGCCGCGCAAGCCGTCGTCATGCAGGTCTTGCCCGCCATCGACGGACGCGGCGGCCTGATTGCCGTCGATGCGCAAGGCAACCTTAGTCTGCCCTTCAACACCGAAGGCATGTACCGGGGCTGGGCGCGGGTGGGCGAAGCGCCGGTCACGGCCATTTACGCGAATGATGCAGGCAGTGCAGGCGATTTGGGCGGGTCTGCCCCATGACGTTTCTGGGCAGCCCCACCGAACCGGCTGAGCCACTTTCGGGCGACGACAGCCAACCGCCCGCACCCACGCGACAGCGCGTCATCGAGGTCAGCGACCTGAGCGTGAGTTTTCACGGCGAGCAACGCACGGTGCACGCGGTGAAAAAGCTGGGTTTTCATGTTGATGCCGGCGAAACGCTGGCCATCGTCGGCGAATCGGGTTCCGGCAAGTCGGTCACGTCGCTGGCGCTGATGCGGCTGGTCGAGCAAGGCGGCGGCCGCCTGGGCAGTGGCAGCATGTGGCTGACGCGCCGCAACGGCGAGCGCATTGACCTGGCCCAAGCCTCTCAAGCGCAAATGCGCAGCCTGCGCGGTGCCGATCTGGCAATGGTGTTTCAGGAGCCCATGACATCGCTGAACCCGGTGTTCACCGTCGGCGAGCAAATTGCCGAATCGATTCGCCTGCACCAGGGCCTGTCGCACCGCGCGGCGCTGGCCGAGGCGCTGCGCATGCTGGACCTGGTGCGCATTCCCGAAGCGCGCAACATGCTGGGCCGCCATCCGCACCAGCTGTCGGGCGGCATGCGCCAGCGTGTCGTGATTGCGATGGCGCTGGCCTGCAAGCCCACGCTGCTGATTGCCGACGAACCCACAACGGCGCTGGACGTGACGATTCAGGCACAAATCCTGGCGCTGATCCAGCAACTGCAGCGCGACCTGTCGATGGGCGTGATCTTCATCACCCACGACATGGGCGTGGTGGCAGAAATAGCCGACCGCGTGCTGGTGATGTTTCGCGGCGACAAGGTTGAAGAAAACGACTGCACCGCGCTGTTTGCCCACCCGCGCGAGCCTTACACCCGCGCCCTGCTGGCCGCCGTGCCGCGACTGGGCGCAATGCAGGGGCACGACCTGCCCAAGCGCTTTGAAGTGCCGGGCGTGGCGGCACCCGCCACCGAACCCGACACCGTGCGCCACGACCAGCCCGCCGTGCTCAAGGTAAAAGGACTGATCACCCGGTTTCCGCTGCGCACCGGCCTGCTCGGGCGCGTCCACCGTCAGGTGCATGCGGTCGAACAACTGAGTTTTGAGGTGAAGGCCGGTGAAACGCTGTCGCTGGTCGGCGAATCCGGTTGCGGCAAGTCCACCACCGGCCGTTCACTGGCGCGGCTGGTGGATTTCCAGGGCGGCAGCGTCGAAGTGGCAGGCCGCGATATTGCCGGCCTGAAGGGCAAAGCCCTGCAAGCGCTGCGGCGCGACATCCAGTTTGTCTTCCAGGATCCGTTTGCGTCGCTCGATCCGCGCCTGACAGTCGGCTATTCGGTCATGGAGCCGATGCTGATTCACCGCATGATGCCGACCGCCCAAGCGCAGGAACGGGTCGGTTGGCTGCTGGGCAAGGTCGGTCTGCCGGCAGACGCCGCCAACCGCTATCCGCATGAATTTTCCGGCGGCCAGCGCCAGCGCGTCGCGATTGCACGGGCGTTGGCGCTCAACCCCAAGGTAGTGATTGCCGACGAGGCGGTGTCAGCGCTGGACGTGTCGATTCGTGCGCAAATCATCAACCTGATGCTTGATTTGCAGCAGGAATTCGGCATCGCTTTTCTGTTCATCTCGCACGACATGGCGGTGGTCGAGCGCATCAGCCACCGCGTGGCGGTGATGTATCTCGGCCAGATCGTTGAAATCGGCCCGCGCCGGGCGGTGTTCGAGAACCCGCAACATGCCTACACGCGGCGCTTGCTGGCCGCCGTGCCGGTGGCTGATCCATCGCGCCGCCGCGCGGTGCGCCAGTTGATGGCCGACGAGATTCCCAGCCCGATACGCGCCATTGGCGATCCGCCGCAGGTCGCGCCATTGGTTGAGGTGGGCCCCGGGCATTTCGTCGCACGGCATTCGGTGGGCGGGCCTTACTGATGGACTTGATGCCCCTGACGCACCGCGCCGGCCGTTGTCCATTTGCCCTGCCGGCCCATCGGTTGCGGGGTTGATGAGTTGGTTTTTTCGCCGTCTTATTCACCTATCCTCTTGCTTGCTTGCTTTCTGTGTGCCGTTTTTTGTACTTACCTTCAAGGAGTTTTCTGATGAACAAGTCTCTTTCGACCCTCGCCGCTGCCCTGGCGCTGGCCGGCCTGGCCGTGTCGGCCCACGCCGCCAAGGACGTGGTCGTGGCAGTGCAGTCCAATTTCACGACCACCGACCCGTACGACGCCAACGACACGCTGTCGCAAGCAGTGGCCAAGTCCTTCTACCAGGGCCTGTATGGCTTCGACAAGAGTCTGAAAATGGTGCCGGTGCTGGCCGACAGCCACACCGTCAGCAAGGACGGCCTGGTCTACACCTTCAAGCTGAAGTCGGGCGTCAAGTTCCATGACGGCACAGCGTTCAACGCCGAAGCCGTGAAGGTCAACTTCGACCGCGTCACCAACCCCGAGAACAAGCTCAAGCGCTACACGCTGTACAAAAACATCGCCAAGACCGAAGCCATCGACGCCACCACCGTGCGCGTCACGCTGAAAGAGCCGTTTTCGCCCTTCATCAATACGTTGGCGCACCCGTCAGGCGTGATGATTTCGCCCGCCGCGCTGGCCAAATACGGCAGCAAAGGCATTGCGCAAAACCCGGTCGGCACCGGCCCGTTCAAGTTTGTCGAATGGAAATCCACCGACTACCTGAAAGTCGCCAAGTTTGACGGTTACTGGAAAAAGGGCTACCCGAAGATCGACAGCATCACCTGGCGTCCGGTGGTGGACAACAACACCCGCGCCGCCATGATGCAAACCAACGAGGCGCATTTCGCCTTCCCGATGCCGCCCGAAGCCGTGGAAACACTGTCGAAAAAAGCCAGCCTGGAAGTGATCAAAGCGCCGTCCATCATCCACCGCTACATTTCGATGAACACGACGCAAAAGCCCTTTGACAACCCGAAGGTGCGTGAAGCCATCAACTACGCCATCAACAAGGATGCGCTGGTCAAGGTCGCTTTCTCGGGCTACGCCATTCCGGCCCAGGGCGTGTTGCCGCAGGGCGTCGAATACGCCACCAAGCTCGGCCCCTGGCCGTACAACCCGGCCAAGGCGCGCGAGTTGCTGAAGGAAGCGGGCTACCCGAACGGTTTTGAAAGCACGCTGTGGTCGGCCTACAACTACACCACGGCGCAAAAGGTGATCCAGTTCGTGCAGCAGCAGCTGGGCCAGGTCGGCATCAAGGTGCAGGTGCGCGCGCTTGAAGCCGGCCAGCGCGTCGAGCTCGTCGAAAGCGCACAAGACCCCGCCACCGCCCCGGTGCGCATGTACTACGTCGGCTGGTCGTCATCGACCGGCGAGGCCGACTGGGCGATGCGCCCACTGCTGGCGTCCGAGTCCGTGCCGCCCAAGATGTTCAATACCGCTTACTACCAGAACCCGGAAGTCGATGCCGACATCGCCAAGGCGCTGGTCACCACCAGCAACACCGAGAAAGCCAGGCTTTATGGCGACGCGCAGCAGCGTATCTGGAAAGACGCGCCCTGGGCCTTTCTGGTCACCGAGCAGCTGTTGTCGGTGCATGCTCGCAACCTGACCGGCTTTTATGTGATTCCGGACGGCAGCTTCAACTTTGACGAAGCCGAACTGAAGTGATGCCCCCACGCTTGTCACTGCGTGTACTGCGCTGCCCCCCGAGGGGGCCGCTGCGCCTGCGGTCTGGCAAAGCCAGTCCCGCGGCCCTGGCTGGTGGGGGAGTGACGCTCCCATGCTTGTCGTGTTGCGTCCTGCGCTGAATCCAGGGTCGTTTTGAAATGATCGTCTATCTCATCAAGCGCCTGCTGGGCCTTTTGCCGACGTTGCTGATCGTGGCCGTGCTGGTGTTCCTGTTCGTGCATCTGTTGCCCGGCGACCCGGCGCGTCTGGCTGCCGGGCCGGACGCCGGCCCCGAAACCGTGGAACTGGTGCGCCGCGACCTGGGGCTGGACTTGCCGCTGCCGCAGCAGTTCGTGCGCTTTTTCAGCCATGCGCTGCAAGGCGATTTCGGCCTGTCGATCCGCACCAAGCGGCCCGTCGCCACCGAGATTGCCGAGCGGTTTTTCCCGACGTTCTGGCTCACCCTGGCGGCGATGGGCTGGTCGGTGATGCTCGGCTTGATTCTGGGCATGGTGTCGGCCGTCTGGCGCAACCAGTGGCCGGACCGGCTGGGCATGACGCTGGCGGTGTCGGGCATTTCCTTTCCGTCGTTTGCACTGGGCATGCTGCTGATGCAACTGTTTTCCGTCCAGCTGGGCTGGCTGCCCACGGTGGGCGCAGACAGCTGGCGTCACTACATCCTGCCGTCAATCACCTTGGGCGCCGGCGTGGCGGCGGTGATGGCGCGGTTCACGCGCAGCTCCTTCATCGACATTTTGAAAGAAGACTATGTGCGCACCGCGCGCGCCAAGGGCCTTTCGGAAACCACGGTGGTGGTCAAGCACGCGCTGCGCAATGCCTTGATTCCGGTCGTCACCATGATGGGCCTGCAGTTTGGCTTTCTGCTGGGCGGCTCCATCGTGGTTGAGGTGGTGTTCAACTGGCCCGGCATGGGCCGGCTGCTGGTCGATGCGGTGGAAATGCGCGACTACCCGGTGATTCAGGCGCTGGTGCTGCTGTTTTCGCTTGAATTCATTCTGATCAACCTGGTGGTGGACGTGCTCTACGCCATCATCAACCCCACGATACGGTTCAAGTAATGGCGAATAGCGAGCCCCCACCAATCCCTGCACTGAACCTGCCTCCTGCCGAAGCGGTGCGCACGCCGGCTTCCGAATTCTGGCGCAAGTTCAAGCGCCAGCGTGTGGCGGTTATTGCGGGCATCTTTGTGCTGGCGCTGATCCTGGTGGCGATTCTGGCGCCGTGGCTGGTGCCGTTTGATGCCGAAAACTTCTTCGACTACGACGCGCTGAACAACCCGCCTTCGGCCAAGCACTGGTTTGGTGTCGATGCGCTGGGCCGCGACATTTTCAGCCGCATCCTGATGGGCGCGCGCATTTCTCTGGCCGCCGGTTTGATCTCGGTGGCCGTGGGCGCCTTGATCGGCACCGCGCTGGGCTTGCTGGCCGGTTATTACGAAGGCTGGTGGGATCGCATCGTGATGCGCATGTCGGACGTGCTGTTTGCCTTTCCGGGCATCTTGCTGGCCATCGGTATCGTGGCGATTCTGGGCAACGGCATGATCAACGTCATCGTCGCGGTGGCCGTGTTCAGCGTGCCGGCTTTTGCGCGGCTGGTGCGCGGCAATGTGCTGTCGCTCAAGCACCAGACCTACATCGAGGCGGTGCGCTCCATCGGCGCACCCGACTCCGTCATCATGCTGCGCCATCTGCTGCCAGGCACGATTTCATCGGTCGTGGTTTACCTGACCATGCGCATTGGCACCTCCATCATCACGGCGGCCAGCCTGTCGTTTCTGGGCCTGGGTGCGCAGCCGCCCACACCCGAGTGGGGTTCCATGCTCAACGAAGCGCGCGCTGACATGCTCAACGCGCCGCATATTGCCCTGTTCCCGAGCCTGGCGATTTTCCTGACCGTGCTGGCCTTCAACCTGCTGGGTGACGGGCTGCGCGATGCGCTCGACCCGAAGCTCGAAAGCCGGTAACCGCGCGCCCATGCCGTTACCCGTTCCGCCCTACATCGGCCAGTTGCCGCCGGGGCCGCGCCACGCCATCACCGACGTGGCCGGCGTCACGGTGGGCCACTGCACGCTGGATGCGGGCAACGTGCAAACCGGCGTGACCGTGGTGCGGCCGCATGGCGGCGACCTGTTTCATGACCGGGTGCCGGCGGCCAGCGTGGTCATCAACGGTTTCGGCAAAAGCATCGGCCTGCTGCAAATCGAGGAGCTGGGCGTGCTCGAAACGCCGATTGCGCTGACCAACACCTTCTCGGTCGCCAGCGTCGCCAGCGCGCAAATCCGCCAGTGCCTTGCCGCCAATCCTGAAAGCGGCCGCAGCCTGGCGACCGTCAATCCGCTGGTGTTTGAATGCAACGACGGCTTCCTGAACGACATCCAGCGCATGGCGATTACCGAAAGCCATTACCTGCAGGCTTGGGCGGCGGCGGGCGCTGAAGTGGCAGAAGGTTCTGTCGGTGCGGGGCGCGGCATGTCGAGCTTTGGCCTGAAGGGCGGCATCGGCACGGCGTCACGCCAAGTGATTGCTGGCGACACGGGCTACACCGTGGGGGCGCTGGTGCTGGCCAACTGCGGCCGGCTGGCGCAACTGGTGCTGGCCGGACAGCCCGTCGGTGCGCAACTGGCCGCGCCAGATATCGCGGCAGCCCCGGAGCCTGAAAAAGGCTCCATCATTTTGCTGATCGCCACCGACGCGCCGCTCGACGCGCGCCAGCTGCGCCGACTCGCCCTGCGCGCCGGTGCCGGGCTGGCACGCACCGGCTCGGTTTTCGGCCACGGCAGTGGCGACATTGCGCTGGCGTTTTCAACCGCCTTTACCGTGCCGCAAGACCCGGCGCGCGCCATGCCGGCCATCGCCCTGCTGCATGACGCGCTGCTCGACCCGCTGTTTCAGGCGGTGGCCGACAGCACCGAGCAAGCCATCATTCATGCCCTGTGGCGCGCCCAGGCCGTCACGGGCCGCGACGGCCATCACCGCGCCGCGCTGGCCGACCTGCTGCCGCGCTGGCCCCTCGTTTAATCGTTGATCTGCCTGAAGGCCCGCATGAAAATTCTGATTTCTACTGACATTGAAGGCGTTGCCGGCGTGTTTCACCCCGAACAGGTACGCGCCGGCAACCCTGAATACGAACGCGCCCGCCTGCTGATGGCGCACGAAGCCAATGCGGCCATCGCCGGGGCTTTCGATGCCGGCGCGACCGACGTGCTGGTCAATGATTCGCACGGCGGCTTTCGCAACATGCCGCCCGATGTGCTCGACGCGCGCGCGCAGGCCGTGATGGGCAAGCCGCGCTATCTGGGCATGATGGCCGGGGTCGACGACGGCGTGGATGCGGTCTGCCTGATTGGCTACCACTCGCGCGCGCAAGGGCGCGGCATTTTGGCCCACACCATCAACAGCTTTGCCTTTGCCGGCGTGTACTTCAACGGACAAGAACTGGGCGAAGCCGGCATTTATGGCGCGCTGGCCGGTGAATTCGGCGTGCCGGTGGTGATGGCCAGCGGCGACGATGTGTTCATCGAAGAGCACCGCCCGCTGTTCCCGCACGCCACTTTTGTGCAGACCAAGCGCGCCACGGGCCAGACCAGCGGCATCAGCCTGTCGCCAGCGCAGGCGTGCAGCGCCATTCGCGCCGGCGTGGCGCAGGCGCTGGCCGTTCGCGCCCAGGCCAGCGTGTTCGTGCTGCCCGGCCCGATCCACGTGCGCATCCAGACCACCTCGCCCGCCATGGCCGATTTGTTTTGCCAGTGGCCGCTGTTGCAGCGGCTTGACGGCGTTCAGGTGGCGTTTGAAGCCGATACGGTGCAAAGCGCGGTGCGCATGACCAACTGCCTGTCGGCCATGTCGTCGATGCTGCGTTGACGGGAAAAGTCACCTTGTCCGCCCGGCGTAGCGCTGTGCAGCATGAAATACGTATCAAAACCGTGCCTGGCGCAGGCTGCATGGGCGCAAGCAGCTATCAATAAATGAGTAACCTCACCCTTGAACCCACCCGCCTGCAGGGCTTCAGTTAAATTAGCTTTCTATGTTGCCTTCTTCTCCCCCTCGTCAAGCCAGCCTTCCCGGCTTTTCTGCCCAGGAATTCCGCGCCTCGCTGGCGATGTTTGCCACCGGCGTGACCATCGTCACGGCCCGCACACCCGCCGGCGAGCTGATCGGCCTGACGGCCAATTCCTTCAATTCGGTGTCGCTGAACCCGCCCCTGGTGCTCTGGAGCCTGTCGCAGGGCGCCAGTTCCATGTCGGCCTTCAGCACCGGTTCGCACTACGCCATCAACATCCTGGCAGCTGACCAGAAAGAGCTGGCCGAACGCTTTGCCAGCAGGCGCGCCGACCGCTGGCTGGATGTGCCGTTTACCGACAGCCCCTGCGGCGCGCCGCTGCTGACCGGGGCCGCCGCCACTTTTGAATGCTTCAACCGCAGCCGCTACGAAGAAGGCGACCATGTGATTTTTGTCGGCGAAGTCGAGCGCTGCAGCCACCGCGCCGGCGCCGCGCCGCTGCTGTACCACGGCGGCAAGTTCTATACCGAGCATCCGTTGTAATTTCATTCACCGTTGCCTTTGAAAACGACCGTTTGCGTGACCTGGGCGTGGTGGCTTGGCCCCGTCATCGCCGGGCCAGCGCAGGCATCGATTGCCGCGCTGTGCTCTTGATGACGATGACCCAAGCCTCTCGAACGAGACGACACCTGACCTGCCTGCGCCCTGACCGGCGCGCCCCAACAAGCACCCTTACCATCACGCCATGACCCCGCCGCGCAAAGCCCATCTCGACACCCTGGCCGTTTCCCTGTTGCTGGGCTGCTGCCTGTTCTGGGGCCTGCAGCAGGTACTCATCAAGGCGACGATTGCCGAGATACCGCCGATGTTCCAGGCGTCGCTGCGGCTGGTGGGTGCGACTGCGCTGCTCTGGCTGTGGTGCGCATGGCGGCGGATTCCCCTGTTCAGCCGTGACGGCTCGCTGGCGGCGGGCTTGCTGGCGGGTTCGCTGTTTGCCACTGAATTTGCCTGTATTTACCTCGGCCTGCAATACACCAGCGCCTCGCGGCTGACGGTTTTTTTGTACACCTCGCCGTTTTGGGTGGCGGTGTTGGTGCCGTTTTGGGTCACGTCGGAAAAGCTGCGCGGCCTGCAATGGGTCGGGCTGCTGTGCGCTTTTGTGGCGGTGGTATTTGCGCTGCGCGAAGGTTTTTCAGCCGGCACGGTATCGACCGCGCACGGCGACTTGCTGGGGCTGGCCGCCGGCATGTTCTGGGGCCTGACGACCGTTGTGATCCGCGCCTCCAGCCTGAGTCGCATCCGGGCCGAAAAACTGCTTTTTTACCAGCTGGCGGTCAGTGCAGCGGCTTTTCCGGTGGCGTCGCTCGCGCTGGGCGAAGCCTGGGTCTGGCACTTCAGCCCTTTTGGCTTGATGTCGCTGGCGGTGCAAACGGTGATTGGCGCTTTTGCCAGCTACCTGGCCTGGATGTGGATGCTGGGCCGCTACCCGGCGACGAAGATTTCGGTGTTCGTGTTTTTCACGCCGCTGTTTGCGCTGTTGTTTGGCGCGGCCTGGCTGGGCGAAAGCGTCACGCCCGGCCTGCTGGGGGCGCTGGCCACGGTGGCCGTGGGCATCGTGCTGGTGAACCGCAAGCCAGCCGAAAAATCGCAACAAGCCCGGTTGTGACGGGTTGACGGTCTCTGGCCGCTCAAACGCCTTGAATTTAAGGCTATTTAGGCCGATTGCGCAAGCAGGCCGGGCGCAAGCAGCTATTTAATCAATAGCAAAAATGTGCCTGACAGGCCACAATTTTCGCCTCAATTTACCTGCGCGCCAGCCGCAGAGCGGGTTAACCGGGTTTGCGCCGGGCGATGTTCTTGCGCCAGCTTCATCCAGGCCAGCACCGGAGCGCTCATGCGGCTGGCCGGCATGAGCGCCCAACCGCAAAAAGGCAGCGCGCCCTCCAGACACAGCCGCCCTCGGATCTGCGCCGATGGCTTCAGCGCTTCTGCGCCTTGCCCGCCTTTACTTTACGCCGTGCTTGGCCTGCCATTTTTTCATGAAAGCAATTTCGGTTTTCTGAGCCTTGATGATGTCGCGGGCCAATTTCCGCATTTCAGGGTCTTTGCCGTACTTCAGCTCGACTTGCGCCATCTCCACAGCGCCCGCATGGTGCGGAATCATGTGCGCGACAAAATCCTTGTCGGCGTTGCCGGTGTACGGCTGGTCCATGTTCTTCATCATCTTTTCGCTGCCCTGCTGGAAGGCTTGGGTCGCGGCGCTGGCGGTGGCATCGGGCGCCTGCTGCATGCCCGAATGTGGCATGGGCATGGGCATGGGCGTGGGGCTGGCGGTCTGCGCGTTGGCGCTGAAACTCAGGGCTGACAGGGCGATGCCGCTGCAGGCGCAAACGGTGCGGATAAATTGGGCTTGATTCATTTTTGAAGTCCTTCAACGGTTCATGAACGGTTTCACGCCTGTGCAGGCGTCCTGAATGGTGAAGCTTGCCACGGGGGCAAGGTCAAGCACTGCTACGGTAATCACCCCGCACCCTTTGCAGGCTTTCAATGGCGCGCGACTGCGCGCTGGACAAGCGGCACGGCTTGATGCAAGCTTTCCCATGAAATCCAAAAAACCACCGCACCGCCCGGCCCCGCAGCCGCAAGAAATCGAGCTCAAACTGGCGCTGCCCACGACCCACCCGTCGGGTCTGGCCAAACTACTGGCGCGCATGCCCGTGCTGGCGCGCCGCAAGGCCGTGCAGCTTCATTTGCACAACATCTACTTCGACACACCCGATCAGCGCTTGCACCAGCAACGCATCGCCCTGCGGCTGCGGCGCAAGGGCAGCGCTGCCAAGCCGGAGTGGCTGCAAACCCTGAAGATGGGCGGCCGCAGCGACTCAGCCCTGAGCCAGCGCGGCGAATGGGAGGTGTCCGTGCCGGGCGCGGAACTGTCCTGGCGCGCGCTTGACGCCACGCCCTGGCAAGACCTGGATGCGGACGGCGCGCTGTTCGATACGCTGGTGCCGTGTCTGGTCACCACCTTCACGCGCACCGTTTGGGAAGTGCGCCGGCGCGGCGGCAGCGTCATCGAGGTGGCACTCGACATCGGGCAGGTCACAGCGGGTGGCAAAAGCACGCCGATTTGCGAGCTGGAACTCGAGCTGCTGGCCGGGCCACCGGCTGCACTGTTTGAGGTGGCGCAACAAATCGCCCGCACGCTGGCGGTGTTGCCGCTGAACATCAGCAAGGCCGAGCGCGGTTACGCCTTGCTGGAGGACGCATTAGATCGGCCGCTGCGCGCCCGGCCGCCGTGCTTGCGCGCCGACATGCCGGTGCCGGTGGCCGCGCAGCAGGTGCTGCGCGAAATGTTCAGCCAGTTCACCAGCAACCTGCACACGCTGCGCACGTCGGATGACCCGGAAGTCGTGCACCAGGCCCGCGTCGGCTGGCGGCGCTTTCACAGTGCGTATCAGCTTTTCAAACCCGTTCTGGCGCTTGATGCCGTACCCGACTGGCAAGCGCTGAAACCGCTGCTGGCGCTGGTGGGAACGCTGCGCGATCTGGACGTGGCCCGCACCGACACCCTGCCGCCGTTTGCTGACGCGTACACCGCCGGCGACTCGGCCAGAGAAGAACGCTGGCAGGCGATGCACCTGGCATTGACGCACGCCGCCACGCGCCAGCGCCAACAGGTTCGCCATGCGCTTGAAGTGCCTGCCGTCGGCGCTGCGCTGCTGGCCATCACGCAATGGCTGGAAACGCTGGCAGATTTGCCTGAAACCAGCGAGGCGCTGAAACCCGAATTGCGGCACTGGGCCAGGCAACGCATCGCCCGTCTGCACCAAAAGCTGAAACGCGCATTAAAGAATGTTGACGATCCGCAAAGCCAGCACCGTGCCCGCATTCTTTCCAAACGGCTGCGTTACGGCATTGAAGCGTTGCAGCCCCTTTTGCCAAAACGGCCTGCCCGGCGCTGGCACGCGAAAGCCGTGGCGCTGCAGACCGACATGGGCACAGCGCGCGATCTGCTGAACGCCGCCGCGCTGGCCGCCCACCCCGGCAAAGACGCCGGGCTGGCGGAGTTTTTGCGCGGTGTGGCCGTCGGGCAGCAAAGCCGAAAGTGACTTGACGCGGATCGGCGTGGCTTGATGCCCGCAAGCGACGGCCTTACTGCCTTGCCGTGTCCGCCAGCCGCTTTTGCGCAAACGCCACATACCAGTCGAGGCAAGCCGGATTGGCCATCGCGTCGCGGTTGACGACTTTTTCCAGCGGCTGGCCGAGCAGCAGTTTTTTGATCGGCAGTTCCTGCTTTTTGCCCGACAGCGTGCGCGGGATTTCAGCCACCAGAAAGATGCCGTCGGGCACGAAGCGCGGACTCAGCGCCGTCCGCACGGCGTGGCTGATTTTTGCTTTCATCGCCGCATCCAGCGCCGCGCCGTTTTGCAGCACCACGAACAGCGGCATGTAGCTGTCGCGCCCCAGGTATTCCAGATCGACCACCAGCGAATCGAGCACTTCAGGCAAGGCTTCGATGGCGCTGTACAGCTCGCTGGTGCCCATGCGCAGGCCGTGGCGGTTGATGGTCGCGTCGGAGCGGCCATAAATCACGCAGCCGCCTTCCAGCCCGGCGTCAATCTTCAGCCAGTCGCCATGACGCCAGACCGCGCCCGCTTCTGGCCCGGCATCGCCGCCGCCGGGCTGGCGGCCGTGGCCGGGCGGGTACATGTCGAAATAGCTCGCCAGGTAACGCGCGCCGCTGTCGTCACCCCACAAAAACAGCGGCATCGACGGAATCGGCTGGGTACAAACCAGCTCGCCGACTTCGCCGATGACCGGCTGGCCGGTTTCACTCCATGCCTCGACGGCAGCGCCCAGCATGCGGCACTGCATTTTTCCGGGTGTCTGCGGCAGCTCGCGGTTGCCGCCGATGAACGCGCCGGCAAAGTCGGTGCCGCCTGAAATATTGCTCCACCAGATACCGTCGCTGCGGCCCTGCGCGCGGCCATCGACGCCCGCCTCAGCCATAAAGCGGGTTCCCCATTGCTGCACCTCGGCGCTCAGCGGCGAGCCGGTGGAACCGAGCGCGCGAATGCGGCTTAAATCCCCGCAGCGCACGGGCGTGACGCCGGCCTTCATGCAGTTGGCATAAAAGGCCGCACCGGCACCGAAGAACGTCACGCCGGTGTCGGCTGCAAAGCGCCAGAGCGTGGTCCAGTCGGGTTGCTCGCGGCTGCCGCCGGGGTTGCCGTCGAAGATCACGCAGGTGGTGCCGCCCAGCAGGCCGGCCAGCTGGGCGTTCCACATCACCCAGCCGGTCGAGCTGTACCAGTGGTAGCGCTCGCCCCAACTGTTGGGCGCGTAACTGCAGCCCACATCGTTGTGCAGCGTGCCCAATTGCAGTTGCACCAAAATCATGCCGCCGTGGCCATGCACGATAGGTTTGGGCAGGCCGGTGGTGCCGCTGGAGTAAACAATCCACAGCGGATGGTCAAACGGCAGCCAAAGCGGCTCGAAATTTGCCGTTTCAGCATCATCTCTAGCTGTAGCGCTTGTCCAGCGTGCGCAACCAGCTACTAAAACCGTAGCATCCAGATTTCCCAGCAGCAGCGTGTGCTGCACGCTGGGCAGTGCGGCGCGCAACTCGGCCAGCACGCCCAGGCGGTCGTGGTCGCGCCCGGCATGCGTGACGCCGTCGCAGGCAATCAACACCTTGGGCGCGATTTGCTTGAAGCGGTCGAGCACCGCATGCGTGCCCATGTCAGGCGCGCAAACGCTCCAGACCCCGCCAATACTGACCGTGGCCAAAAAGGCCACCAGGGTTTCAGGAACGTTGGGCAAATACGCCGCCACGCGGTCGCCCGGCTGCACGCCCTGAGCTTGCAAATGCAGCGCCAGCGACGCCACTTGCCGGCGCAATTCAAGCCACGAAAGTTCGCGCTGCTGGCGCTTTTCGTTGTTGCTGACCACCGCAGGCACACCGGCGGCATGGGCCGCATCGGCGTGGCGCAGCACCTGCCGCGCATAGTTGACCTGCGCGCCCGGAAACCACTGCGCGCCGGGCATGGTGTTTTTGGCCAGCGCCGCGCTGTGCGGCGTGGGCGACTGCAACGCAAAGTAGTCCCAGATGCTTTGCCAAAAAGCGTCCAGGTCAGTGGTCGACCAGCGCCAGAGCGCGTCGTAGTCGTCAAACACCAGACCGCGCTGGTCGCGCAGCCAGTCCTGGTAAAGGCGGATTTGGGGAATGAAGGGGGCTGTTGCTGTTTCGCGCATGCCTTTTGTCTCCGGTGGCTTTTTAAAGCTTGTCAGCGTAGCAGCGTCAGGCCGCAAAGGCTGTCGCCTGTTTTTAATCCCGCTGGGCTGACAGCCGCACCGTGACGCGGTGGTCGATGTTGTGCATCTATTGCCCAATGACAATGGCGAAAGCTACTTATCATCTGCAAAACTTCAATGCTGCTGTGAGTGGCAAATAAAAAAATGCAAAAAATCTTCTTTATGCGAGTCGCTGGGATTTATGAATCGTCCGGTGGCAACAAGGAATACGCCAGCCTTTACAACCCGTATTAGCAGGTTCGCCTGTCAACGCCTTCTGCACTTACGCGGGCGTCGGTGTATGCACTCGGCGGCATCAACCCAGGCCTGTCGGTCTTTGCACAATGAAAACAATTCAACGCCTTATTTCCCTATCACGTGCCCACCTTGCCTGCCTGCTGCGTCTGCCGCACTGGCGCATGACCACGCTGATGCTTTGCCTGCTGGCACAGGGCTGTTCGCCCCAGGCCGAGGGGGCAGTTTCCGGCGCGTCCGCCAACAGTGGCGGCAACCCGGTGATGATCGTGCGCGAAAAACGCCACGACTTTCCCGAGAAACTTGCCGCAAGCATGCGGGAGATTCAGGAGCGCTGCTTGGCCGGAAAATCGGCTGTGGCTGCTGCGCAGGGTTGGGCCTTTGACGCGGCCAAAGAGCGACTGACGGATGCAGAAATCGCCCTGCTGGACACAGAGCGCACCGAGGAATACTTCGACGGCAAAAAGTACGCGAAAGTGGTCTCCGGCGGTCTTTACGATGCGTCCCGGATTTCAGTTGAAAAAGGCGGCACCTGCAAACTCCAGCCGCAGCCCTTCAAGTCGGTCGAGATCCAGGACGGTGCGTGCAATTTTGTGAGCATCGAATACGACTTCGCCAAACGCACAGGACTTAAAACAGAAATCAAGGACGCCTGCAGCCCACCGGAAGCCGCGCCCTTGCAAAGCGGCGAAGCTGTGCCGGTGCCGGGCACATCGGCGCAATGCAAATGGACACCGGGCAGCGGTGCGCTGCATGTCCCGGAATGCACGCTGGTGCCGTCTGCCTTGCATGCGGGCACAGGTCGACCGCTGGTGGCGATTCGCAAGATGCCTGAGTCACTGCGCCAGTCCGCCACGCCCCTGCCAGGCATGGACGCATTGAGTACGCAAAGCCTCACCAGCACCGAACACGCTGTCTCCATCAGTATGGGCACCGCTATTGCGGCAGAAAAATTTCAGGCCCCAGCCGACAGTGCAGCCTTTCCGTCAGCGCAATGACACGCAGGAAAACGCGTGAAAAAGCAAATGCTTCTGGCACCTATTGCCGCAACACAGGCCAGGTCACGGTTGAATTCCTGGTGGCGTTGCGGGTCATGGTGCTGCTATTTTTCGGGATGTATATTTCGCCCGCTATTCAGACGTGAAGCATTCCGCCATTCCCGCTTTTTACCCCGATCTCGACCCATAACGGCGTGATTGCTTACCGGGACGGCACCGCGCAGATCAATCCCGACACTGGCCGTGTGCCGCTCTGGAGCGATGTTGAATACAAGCCGTTGCTGCGTAAATTTCCCGATGCCAGGCGGCGCAGGAACGCTTGACGAGCAGCGCCAGCGCCGCCAGGGCGACATCACCGCACTGGAATCCGAACTCGGGCGGCTCAAAAAAAGCCCTTGACTGACGCCAGCCTGTCCAGCTTCATTGCTCTGCAGAACCCTGGTTAAATGCTTCGGGAGGCGTGGTCTGGGCGGCACCGGGCGGGCTGGGCAGGCGCGCATTGCTGCGAAGGCTGAGGTGCTCCTTCATCGCCGCCGAAACCGCGAAAAGCAACACATGGGGCCGCACGACCGGCTTCATCACGAAACGAAAAATCTGCACCTGCTTGATCATCTTGTTGATGAGTTCGCTGTCAGCTGTGCTGGTCAGCATCACCGTCTGCACCAGCGGCTGGCTCAGCGTCAGCATGCGCAGAAACGGCCCGTTGTATTTGCTGCCAACATGTGCTTCGCAAATGACCACGCCGACGTCTTGCTCTTCAATGACTTTCAGCGCCTCGGCCACATCGGCCGCGCCCTGCACGGAGTAGTCACCGGCAAACATCTGCATGATCTCCAGCCGGTCGACTTCGCTGCCCACCAGCACCAGCAAAGAAGGTGCGGCAGCCCCATTGACTGCTTGCGCCACGGGCCCGACCTGATCACGCGGGGGCAACGCGGGTTTGCGCTTGAGCGCCATCTCGCGCAGGCGTATCGACAGCTCGCACGCTTCACGCACGCTGGTCTTGATCTCGGCGATGTTCCAGGGTTTGTGCATAAAGCGGAAGATGCCGGTTTCATGGGCCGAGCCCGCAAGCGTTGCCAAATCCGCATGGTCAGACAGCAAAATGCCCAGCGTGGTCGGCGAACGCTGGCGAACGATGGACAGCAATTGGGCGCCTGACATGCCCGGCATCTGCTGATCCGCAACGATGACCTGAATGTCGTGTGTGGCAATGATCTTTAGCGCTTTGCTGCCGCTGGTTGCCGTAAACACCTCATAGCTCAGCTGAAACAGCCGCTGCAGGAGATGAATGCTGTGCGGTTCGTCATCGACTAAAAGTAGCTTGGACTGGGTCTGCATTTTTTGATTTTCACCTGATTTTCTTGTTCGCATCCAGCGGGCCCGGCGCACGCGCAGCAAGGCCACAGAATGCCATGCCCGTCGCGCTGGCCTGCCAGGTTTGAGTCAATCCAGTGTCATGCGACCAGACGCCCATCCACCAGCTCGATCAAGCGGTCGCAGCGCGCCGCCAGACGCGGGTCGTGCGTGACGATCAGGCAGGCGCTGCCGTGGTCCTGGTTGAACTCGCGCAGCAGGCCGAACACCTCGTCAGCCGACACCGTGTCGAGGTTGCCGGTCGGCTCGTCGGCCAGAATCAGGCGCGGCTTCAAAGACAGCGCCCGTGCAATCGCCACGCGCTGCTGCATACCGCCCGAGAGTTCGCCGGGGTGCTTGTATTCCGCACCCTTCAGGCCCACCCTCGCCAGCAAATCGCGCCCGTTGGCTTCAGCGGCTGCCGTGGCCGTGCCGTGGGCAATGATGGACGGCATCAACACGTTTTCCAGCGCGGTAAAAGCCGGCAGCAAATGGTGGAACTGAAAGACAAAGCCGATGGTTGCGCCACGCAGCTTCGTCAGCCCCGCGTCGTCAAGCGCGGTGGTCTGCTGGCCGGCGATTTCCAGCGTGCCCGATGTGGGCCGCTCCAAGAGGCCGATGATGTTGAGCAGCGTGCTCTTGCCCGACCCCGACGGCCCCCGCAGCGCGACAAACTCAGCCTGTTGCAAGGCGATGGAAATACCGTGCAGCACCTCGGTCTCCACCTCGGTGCCGACGTTGTAGCTGCGCCGGATGTCGGTGAGGCGCAGGATGGGGGTGCGGGATGTGGTCACTCTGTAAAGGGTTTTCTGCCGATGGCGGCGCTTGACGTTTGAATCTGGCCGTTCGGTGTTGATCGAACTCAGTTCAGCGGCTGTGCAGCTTTTCCTGCAACCACACCTTGATGAGCGACTGGTAGGGCACGTCCCGCGCATTGGCCGCCACTTTGATGGAGTCGAGCAAATGCTGGGGCAAGCGCAGGGAAATCGTCTTGGTGGTGGGTTTGAGATGGGGCAGCGAAACTTTCTTCGCTGCCGCCCAGTTTAGATGTTCGGTGGAATCGTGCGATTCCCAATACGCACGCTCCTCGGCTTCGTTGACAAACGCCGGAATGGCTTTAGGCTGCTTGTTCATAAATCGCTCGCTCCTTTCTGTGCATGTCTCTGGCTGAAATAACACGGATCAGCGAACCCGCTTGGCGCAGCGTGAACGTGATGTGGACCGTACGTCCCGCATCGGTCTTGCCCAAGGCATGAAGGCGGGGCTCTTGCTGGCTATGGGCACCATCTTCCAGCAGCAGCAAGGGCGCGTTGAAAAAAACCTGCTCAGCTTGCGCCATGGATACGCCATGCTTTTCGTTCTTGCGCGCGTTGCCGTCGTCCCAGTTGAACCCGGTGATCTTGTCGAGATCAATCATTTTTGTATATTACTGTCATGTACGGGTTTTAGTTGACTAACGAGCTCCAGACGGCATCCCAAGCGCAAGTTCATTCTCGCAATTTGGGGAAATTAAGCACTTTTTGCATGCCCGCCTGGGCGGCTTGTCGCGCGCTACATGCCGCGACGCCCTTGATCCAAAGGCATCCGCCCTTTTTAGCGCAACAGGGTGGCAATACACCCCGTCAGGGTCTCAGCTCAGCGGCTGTCGCGCTTGGCCTGCGTGCGGCGCCCTTGCGAGCTTTGGTGGGCATTGATCGCTTTGTTGGTCGGGTCTTGCTTCAAGGGCGAGGCGCGCTTGGCGGCGGGGACGATGTCGAGCGGCGCATTGACAGGAGGCGCGCTGGTCTTGTCGCCCGCTGTGGGGGCTTTTCGTGAAGGCGCTTTCTCGGAACGCTTGGCCGGCTTGCCGGCTTGGTCATGCTGAGGTGTCGCCATGCTTTGTCCTGCCTTGTCTGCAGAAGTGCTGGCATCGCTGCCCGCTGAAGCATTGGGCTTTTCGGTTGCAGCACGCTTTTTGGGGCTGACAGGCGGTTTTTCTGTCTTGGATGCTTTGGGTGCGGTGGCAGTGGCGGTGCTGGCGGGCTTGGATGCCTTGCCAGCGACTGTAGCCTGTGCGGCTGCGCCAGCACGCGGCGTCTTTTTGACAGCCGCCTTCACATCCTGGCTTGCGGAAGTCCTGGCTGCAGCTTTGCCAACGGGCTCTGTATCTTTGGTTGTGCTGCTGTCACGTCCTTGAAGCAAAGTGACGCGCGCTTCATAGCGCTCCAGCACTTCCTGCAGGATGTCAGCCTTGCGCTTGGTGCGATCGTTGTCGCTGCCGGTGACTGCACCCGGGGTACTGGTGCGCACGGTCACGGTCTGGCGCTGGTACAGGTCGCGGTACTTGTCGCGCAGTGTGCGGGTGCGCTTGACAGCACCAGACAGCTTGGCGGGTGTCAGGCGCTTGACGGGCTCGGTGCGGCTCTGCTCGAAAAGCTCCAGCTCGGCAGCGTTAAGCAGTGGGCGTGCCTGGGTAAGGGTGTAGGCCATGGTGTGAGATCTCCTTGCGATAACAAAAAAACAATGGCGCCTCGCAACGACAGTCGAAGCACACCAATAACCGTAACGTATCTTGCCGCCATGCGGTGTCAGACAGCAGCCCGGGCTACCAGTCATGTGCATCGCCTGAAAGCGGATGCATGCAGGTTTGATGAGATGGCCGTTTTGATTTGCGCGAGTTGGACATGTTCTCGTCAAGAGATAAAAATCATGGCAAACGGTGCAGATCGTTTGGACAGATGCGGTATCACATCAACCTTGCAAGCCTTCGCTCTTTCAATCCCAACGCGGCAGATCAAACAGCGTGCTTCACTGCAACACTGACCTCAAGCCCGAATCGCCTGCACCGGGTCCATGCGCGCTGCACTGCGGGCCGGAATCGCTGCCGCTGCCAGCCCCACGCCGCAGGCCACCACGGACGCCATCAACACCAGCATCGGGTCGAGCTGCGCTGAAAACAGCGCGCTGCCATCGGGGCTTTTGAAGATGTGCGAGAACACGACCAGCAGGCCGAAAGCCAGCGCTGAACCGAGCACGGATCCAGCCAGTCCGACCAGTCCGCCCTGCAGCAAAAACACCGTCATGATGCGCCGCCGGCCGGCGCCCATGGCGCGCAAGATACCGATTTCGCGCTGCTTTTGCACCACGCTCACCACCAGCACGCTGGAGATACCCAGCGCGACGATGATGACGACGAAGCTGCGGATCAGGTTGTTTGACACGGTCTGGTTGCTCAGCGCCGTCAGCAGGCCGGCGTTGGTTTGCATCCAGCTGTCCACCGTCAAACTGGTCTGCGCGCGCACGGCGTCGGCGACCTGGTTGGCGTTGAACAGGTCGGTCACGGTCAGGTCGATGTTGGACACGCCGCCGGGCAAGTCCAGCAGCGTTTGCGCCAGTTTCAGCGTGACGAACACCCAGCGCCGGTTCAGGTCGCGGTTGCCCATGTCAAACAGGCCGGTGATGTCCAGCGTTTCGCTGCGGCCATTGGCGCTGGTCACGCGCAGCTTGTCGCCAACGGTCACGCCCAGATCGCTGGCCAGGTCAACACCAATCAGCGTGTTCGTGCCGGTCACGTCGAATCGCCCGCGCGTCATGTAGTCGTCCATGCGCACCACGCGGCGGTAGGCGTCGGGTTGCACGCCGAGCAGGGCCACGCTTTTGTTGCTGTTGCCCCGGCTGGCAAACGCCGGGCCGCTGACTACGGGCGACACCGCCAGCACGCCGGGGGTGGCAGCGGCCAGCGCAGCGATGCGCTCCCACTGGTCCACCGAGCGCAGGCGCTGGTCGCGCGGCTGCACGGCGGCGGCCACTTCGCGATCGGCGCTGGGCGTGAGCACGCGCCGGGTGACTTCTTCCAGCGGGCGAATCACCACATGCGCTTGCGAGCCGAGCACGCGGTCGATGATGGTGCTTTGCAACTGGTTGATAAGCTGCGTGAGAAAAATGATGACGGCCACGCCGCCCGTCACGCCGGCCAGAATCAGCACGCTTTGCATGCGGCCTTCGCGCAAAAAGCGCAGCGCCACCAGCAGCTCGAAAGGCATCCAGCGGGTCTGGCCGCTGAGCGCGGGGCGGTGGTGACGTGATTTGCGCGGCGTGCGGGCTTTGAACATGGCGGCGATTGTTTGAATTAACGAACCATGCCGGCCGGAATCTCAAAGCGCTTCTTCTCGGCCGCATCGGGACCGGGCCGCACGCGGTCGCCGGGCGCGGCTTTTTCGGTTTGCGGAATCACCTGTTCGCCTTCGGCCAGGCCCTTGACGATTTCCACCGCGCCCACGCCGCGCAGGCCCAGCGTGACCGGCACGCGCACGGCGCGGCCATCCTGCAGCGCCAGCACCCAGGGCGCTTCGCGGTCGGCGTCACGCACCGCGCCCGAAGGCAGCACCAGCGCGTCTTGCTTCACGCCGCCGACCATCTCGACCGACACCGTCATGTCGGGCCGCAAAAACGCCGGCGCATTCGGCACGGCCAGCCGCACCTCGACCGTGCCGCGCTGCGGATCGATGGCCGGGGCGATGTAGTTGAGCTGCGCATCGAACGACTGGCCGGGGTAGGCGTCGGCCACGGCCTTGGCGGCCATGCCCATTTTGATCAGGCGCAGGTTTTTTTCATCAACATTCGCGTCGATGCGCGTGCCGCCTTGCGCGGCCAGCGTCAGCAGCACGCGGCCCGGCTGGGCCATCGAGCCGGGCTCGACGCTGCGCGTCAGCACGATGGCATCGACCGGGCTGATGATGCTGAGGCGGGCCAGCCGCGCCTCGGCCACGCCGACGGCGGCTTGCGCTTGGTCGATGCGCGACGCGGCCAGCGTGTGCTCAATGCCGCTGGGCTGGTTGGCCTGCGCTTGCACGCGCGCTGATTGCAATGCGCTTCGCGCCGTGTCGAGCGCGCGCCGGGCGTCGTCAAGCTTTTGCCGCGAGAAAAAGCCTTGCGCCACCAGTTCCTGCGCACGCTGGTATTCGCGCTCGGCGGCGGTGAATGCGGCGTCGGCCTGCACCACCGCCTGGCTGGCGACCGGCGCGGCCACCATGGCCTGCTGGGTGGCACGGCCGCGCGCTTCAATCAACGCGGCCTTGGCCTGCTGCAGCGCGGCGCGCGCTTCGGCGTCCGCCAGGTGCAGCAGCACATCGCCGGCCTTGACGCGGTCGCCTTCGCGCACCCGTACGTCCAGCACCGTGGCGGTGACTTCAGCACCAATGTCCATGCGCGCCGGGGCGTTCAGCCGCCCGGTGGCGACCACCGATTGCACGATGCCGGTGCGCACCACGGGCGCCAGTTGTACGGGTGTGCCGCGCCGGCTGGCCAATAGCGCTGCGGCGGATACGGCCACGACCAGCAAGGCAGCCATGCTCCATTTGACGAGAGGTTTCATAGCCTGCAAGCGTAGCAGTTGAAGGGTTGCGCAAGACTGTGCAAGGTCAAGGTTTGTCAACCTGTCATGGCTGCCTCGACTGGACGTTGGCAGGCTTGTGCGCCACACGCCGTTCCATGCAATCCACTGCCTGAACCTGGCGTCTTGAACGCCACAGGCTGGCGGGCTTCAACCGGTTTCTTTGCGCTGCGCTTGTCGGGAAGCGCCAGGCGCGGCAAATTGCCTTTAGCATTGCCCCAATTCAAAAATGGGAGCGATCAATGGGCATGCTGGACTGGACAGAAAAAAGCAGCGCGGTGCTGCTGCAAGGCGGTGTGATCGGGCCGGACGAGCGGCTGCCGTGGCCGCAAACAGCGGTCATGGGCATGCAGCACGTGGTGGCCATGTTTGGCTCGACCGTGCTGGCACCGCTGCTGATGGGGTTTGACCCGAACATTGCTATCTTGATGAGCGGCATCGGCACGCTGATCTTTTTTATCGTCACGGGCGGCAAGGTGCCGAGCTATCTCGGGTCGAGCTTTGCCTTTATCGGCGTGGTGATTGCCGCCACCAGCTACGCCGGCAAGGGGTCAAATGCCAACATTGGCCTGGCGCTGGGCGGCATCATTGCCTGCGGCGCGGTGTATGCGGCGGTGGGCGCTTTGGTGCAAGTGGTGGGCACACGCTGGATCGAGCGGCTCATGCCGCCCGTCGTCACCGGCGCGGTGGTGGCGGTAATTGGCCTGAACCTGGCCAGCATTCCCATCAAGAACATGGCGGCCAGCAACTTTGATTCGTGGATGCAGGTGGTCACTTTTGTCAGCGTGGCGCTGGTGGCGGTGATGACGCGCGGCATGCTGCAGCGCCTGTTGATTCTGATCGGCCTGATTGTGTCCAGCCTGATTTATGCGCTGCTGACCAACGGCCTGGGACTGGGCAAGCCGATTGACTTGACCGCCATCGGCAGCGCCGCCTGGGTTGGCCTGCCGGGCTTTACCGCGCCGGTGTTCAGCGCCAACGCCATGCTGCTGATCGTGCCGGTGGTGATTATTCTGGTGGCTGAAAACCTGGGCCACATCAAGGCAGTGACGGCCATGACCGGCAAGAACCTCGATGCCTACATGGGCCGCGCTTTCATCGGCGACGGCATTGCCACCATGGTGTCGGGCAGCGCCGGCGGCACCGGCGTGACGACGTATGCAGAAAACATCGGCGTGATGGCGGCCACCAAGATTTATTCGACCGCCGTATTTGTGTTTGCCGCGCTGATTGCAGTGGTGCTGGGCTTCAGCCCCAAGTTTGGCGCGCTGATCCAGGCGATTCCGCTGCCGGTGATGGGCGGCGTGAGCATTGTGGTGTTTGGCCTGATTGCCGTAGCCGGTGCCCGGATATGGGTCGATAACCGGGTAGATTTTTCAGACAACAAGAACCTGCTGGTCGCCGCCATCACGCTGGTGCTGGGCACGGGCGACTTCACGCTGAAGTTTGGCCAGTTTGCGCTGGGCGGCATTGGAACGGCCACTTTTGGTGCGATTTTGCTGTACGCGCTGCTGAACCGCAGGCAGTAAGGCGGTTAAAGCCGCTTGCGCTGGCCAGAAAACGGCTTTTTAATACCAAAACGGCCTCTTGCGCAGGCTGTGCCTGCGCTGGAAGCTATTTATTCAATAGCAAGAATCAGTTTTTACAGGCTGTGATGGCGCGTCAAGCGGGTTGCCACTCAACCCTTTTTCGCGGCTGCGGCCTTGCAGTTGCAGTCAACGGTCAACGGTTAACGGTTAACGGTTAACGGTTAACGGCTGGCAGGCTGGCGGGACGAAAAGTCTTTTGAATTGCCCTGTGAAGACGACTCCGGCATCGCGTCCTGCGCTTGCTCCAGCGCACTTTGGGTGGACGCCAGCTGGCGCTCCAGCGCCGCGCGCTTGCTGATTTCGTGTTTCAGCGCTGCATTGACCTGTGCCAGGTCGTCGGCAGAGGCCTGAATCCGGCTTTCCAGTTCGTCGGTTTTCTGCAGCGCTTGCGCCACAACGCCGTTTTGCGCATGGCGGGGCACTTCCTGCTTGAGCACCGTATTGATCAGGCACAGCTCACCAGCGGACTGTCCGACCGTGTCCTGAATGGCGACATTTTGGTCAAGTACACGCTCCAGGGACGTGAGTGAGGCGGATTTGGGCGGGTGTTTAGGCATGGCAGGCAGCAAAGGGGTAAGCAAGCAGCTTAGCAGAGCCCCCTTGTTACGCCAACAGCGAAGATTGTTTTGCCCTTTTTTGCAACAAGCCGCCCGCTGTGTCAACGTTTTCTGGCAGCCGGCGGCGCGGGTTTTTGAGCGTCAGGCTGGGTGCCAAAAATCTTTCCCAAGGCAGCGCCAATGCGCGCACCGATGGCGGTGCCGATCACCGGCAGCACCGCCGTGCCCACCACAGCACCGGCCAGCGCACCGGGGGGCACCGACACCTGGACTTTGTCCAGCGGGCCGCTGAGCTTGAGCGGGATACCAATCACGCCATCGACCAGATCGACCGAAAACTCGGCGTCGATCTTGCGGTTGGCTATGCGCGCCTGGCCCGATGCGCTTAAAGCGCCCGAACTGGTTTTAAGCCGGGTCAAGCTGACCACCATGCCTTGCGCGGTGTTTTGCGTGTCCAGCTGGCCGGTGATGCCGTCAAGGGGAGTTTTGCCGGCATGGTCTTTGCCCAAGCTGCGAATGGCTTTGTCCAGGTCAAACCGCAGCAAGCTGGAGGGGCCCATTTTGAAGGATGTGGTGGTGTGCAGCGACCGGGCCAACTCGCCTGCCGTGTCGCCGCTGGCCGACAAACTGGTGTCGCCCGACGCCTTGCCGCCCACGACAGCGCGCTGGTTCATCGCCCGCAGCGCACTGCTGACTTCAATGCCTTGCGGCTTGAAGGTGCCGCTCAGGCGCAAGCCGCCTTTGTCTTGCGATTTCAGCGTCAACGCGCCGTTGGCCGTGCCGCCGCCCAGATTGATCAGGGCTTCCCAGCGGTCTTCCTGCCCTTGGCGCGTCAGCGTCAGATCGGCTGGCGGTGTGATGTCCGGGCGGCGAATCTGGGCCGTGCGTGGTCGCCAGCCGACATCAAAACCCACTTCTCCGGCCAAAACAAGCCGCACGCCGGTTCGCGAAATCCAGGTCACATCCCGAAAGGCAAATTGCGCCAGCGGCAAGGGGTCAACGGTGAACGTGCCTGGCTTTTGCGCAGGTTTCGGGTCTGGCGACTTTTGCGCCTCTTGCGACCCCGGCTTGCTGCCCAGGGCGCGCAAGGAAAGCTGCGGCAAAACGCCACCGTCCAGTTCGGCGCGCTTTACTTTCAGGCGGCGCTGCCAGAGCGCCGAGGCATCAAGGTAGGTCGTGAGTTTTTTCACTTCAATCGGCTGGGTTTGCGTGGTCACCACGTTTTCAACCGTCACGCGCGCCGAAGGCAGCAGCTGCCAGTGCAACGCGCCGATGCTGACCGGAACGCCCAGCGCCGTTTCCAGCTCGGCAGCGGCGCGAACCTTCAGTTCCTCGTCAGAAGGAATCATCTGCACGGCAACCACCGCCACCAAGCCCAGCACACCCAGGGCAATGCCGCCACCCATCAGCCATCGACGGGCGCGCATCATGCTGTTTCCTGGGTAGGGTTCATGGTTGCAGCTTAAACCGCGCGCAGCGGACGCACCAGCGACAACCCACCCATCGGCTGTAGGTGACTGCCTTATATAGTCAAGGCCATTCATCTTTAAGGGCCCGTCATGCCAATCTGGAAACAAGCCATCTCTGTCGAACTGCTCACCGCCTCAAGCGCCCACACCGCCGTCAGCCATCTGGGCATCGAGTTTCTGGAGGTCGGCGACGATTTCATTCGCGCCCGCGTGCCGGTGGATGGCCGCACGATTCAGCCTTACGGCCTGCTGCATGGCGGCGTGGCGGTGGTGCTGGCCGAAACGCTGGGTTCGTGCGGCGCGGCTTATTGCGCCCCGCCAGGCCAGCGCGTGGTGGGCCTGGACATCAACGCCAACCACCTCAAGGGCACAACCAGCGGCTGGGTTACCGGCATCACCCGGCCCGTTCATATCGGCCGCAGCACGCAGGTGTGGGCCATTGAGCTGCGCAACGACGCCGGCGAGCTGACCTGCGTGTCGCGCATCACGATGGCGGTTCTGGCAGCTCGATAACCATCGAAAAGGCCGCTTGTGCAGGGTGGTCTTGCGGTAGCTGCTATTGGATTCGTAGCGTTTTGTTTGGGATAGTTATTTGTTCGATCGCTGGCTAAAGCTGCATGGGCCGGCTTGCCGGGGTAGCCCGGCGGCTACTCACTTTCTTTGGCTATCGCCAAAGAAAGTAAGCAAAGAAAGGCGACCCCTGCTGTCTGCGACCCCTTCGCTTCGCTACGGGGCACCCTGCGGTGCTCAGTCCAGCCGGGGTCTCGTGCAAACTCGCCTTCGGCTCAAACAAGCACGAGCCCTGATCCGTCTGGCCTTGCGCTCCTCAGCGCAGACAGAAGGGGCTGGGGAATGGAAGGCGAAAACCAATACCGAACAGCCGAAGTCAAAAAGACATCGCGTCCAGTTAATCAAAACCGCTACAAATTCAATAGCTGCTTGCGCCCGCGCCGTATGCGCATCCGGTACTTTTTTCTGATTAACTACGTGCCTCAGCTACTTGCAGCCGTCATTCCCGCGAAGGCGGGAATCCAGTGATCCATGACCAGCGCCGGCTGGATTCCCGCCTTCGCGGGAATGACAGGGGGTAATAAATAAACGTCTGAGGTAATTAGCTCATCAGGCACTTTTTGAGCCCGAATCCGCTCCCGAACCCCTTCCCCACCCCGTTCTGGCTGGGCCTGTGATGAGCGGGAAAAGCGGGATCAGGGCGGCGCGCTGTTTGAGCGCAACGCAGTGATAGCCGAGTTTGCGCCGACCCCCGCTTTTCCCGCTCAGCACAGGTTGCCCGAAGGGCCCCAGCCAGTCGGGTCGCCTTTCTTTTGCTTACTTTTCTTTGGCGATAGCCAAAAGACAAGTAAGTTGCCGCCGGGCAACCCCCGGCCAGCCAGCCAAAGCAGCGCACACAAGACCAAAACCAGCGCCAGTCTTAAAGACAGTTTCCGTTATGAATAACCAACTAAACAGTCGTTCCAAAACCACCCGGTAGCGCCCACAATCCCGAGTCCCAAACACCGCACAAGCATCCAGCCCATGAACTTTCAGCAACTGCGCTCCGTGCGTGAAACCGTGCGATGCAACTTCAACCTCACCGACGTGGCCAGCGCACTGCACACCTCGCAACCGGGCGTCAGCCGGCAAATCCGTGAACTCGAAGAAGAACTGGGCATCGAGCTGTTCGTGCGCGCCGGCAAGCGCCTGACCGGCCTCACCGAGCCCGGCGCCCACGTGCTGCCCATCGTCGAGCGCCTGCTGCTCGAATGCAGCAACCTGAAAAAAGCCGGCGCGGAATACATGGCGCAGCAAAACGGCCTGCTGTCGATAGCCGCCACGCACTCCCAGGCGCGTTATGCCCTGCCGACGGCCGTGCAGGAATTCCGGGCGCAGTTTCCGAACGTAAAACTGCATCTGCACCAGGGCTCGCCCAAACAGGTGGCCGAAATGCTGCTGTCAGGCGAGGTCGATGTCGCCATTGCCACCGAAGCACTCAGCGACTACCCCGATCTGGTCGCCCTGCCCTGCTACCGCTGGACGCATGCGGTCATCGTGCCGCCCGGCCACGACTTGCTGAACGGCCCGCTGACGCTGGAGCGGCTGGCTGCGTTTGCGCTGATTACCTACGACACCGGCTTCACCGGCCGCACGCACATCGACCAGGCTTTCGCGCAGCACCAACTGGCACCCAACATCGTGCTGACGGCGATGGACGCCGACGTGATCAAGACCTATGTGGCGCTCGGTATGGGTGTCGGCATCGTGGCGTCGATTGCCTTTGAGGCCGAGCGCGACACGGCGTTGCGGGCGCTGGACGCGGGCGCGCTGTTCGGCATCAACCTGACCCGGCTGGCGGTGCGGCGCGGCAGCTATTTGCGCAGCTACGTGTACGCCTTCATCGAATCTTTCGCGCCCATGCTGACCCGCACGCTGGTCGAGAAAACCCTGAATGACGGGCCCAGCGACGTGCATTACGACATTTAGCTGTCAGCGCGGTCTCGGCTTCAGGCCTGGTCGTCCTGCGCCATGCGCACCATGCGCTCGCTTTTCCAGTACACGTCGTCGCCGCCGTTCATGCGGTTGAGCACGCGCGACAGCACGAACAGCAAGTCGCTCAGGCGGTTCAGGTACAGGCGCGGCGCTTCTTTCAGTGTTTCGGCTTTGTCCAGTGCCACCACGGCGCGTTCGGCGCGGCGCGCCACGGTGCGGCAGACATGCGCCAGCGATGCGGCGCGCGAGCCAGCCGGCAGGATGAATTCAGCCAGGCGCGGCAACTGGGCGTTGTAGGTTTCCAGCGCCTCATCGAGCAGCGCCACCGCTTCGGGCTTGAGCAGCTCAAAGCCCGGAATCGATAGTTCGCCGCCCAGGTTGAAGAGCTGGTGCTGCACTTCGATCAGCACCGCGCGCACGCCGCCCGGCATGTCTTCGCACAGCAGCACGCCGATGTTCGAGTTCAGCTCATCGACATCGCCCATCGCGTGAACGCGCAGGCTGTCTTTGGAAACGCGGGTGTTGTCGCCCAGCCCGGTGGTGCCGTTGTCACCGGTACGGGTGGCAATTTGTGAAAGTCTGTTGGCCATGATGGAGAGGCGCGCGCAGGCGCAGTTGGATTGAAATAATTGATAAACCAGTCGGCAAGGTTAGCAAGCTTTCCCCCGCTTTGGCTTGCGCCCGCAAAACCCCGGCGCCCCGCCGTCGATCCCGTGCGCGCTTGTCGGCTTTGCGCAGGCCGTAAACTGTGAAGCCCCTCTGGAGACACCGCATGAACGCCCCACTGCCTGACCACTTGTTGCCCGAAATTCTTCAGCGCGAAACGCCGCAAGCGCTGATTGATGCCCTCAAAACGCGTTTTGCCGAACGCTGCTCGACCGCCCTGGTGGTGCGCGAGCAGCACGGCCGCGACGAGTCGTCGTTCACCTCGCTGCCGCCGGCTGCGGTGGTGTTTGCCGAAAGCACGCAGGACGTGGCCGACGCGGTGACGCTGGCCAGCCAATTCAATGTGCCGGTGATTCCGTTTGGCGTCGGCACCTCGCTCGAAGGCCACCTGCTGGCGGTGCAAGGCGGCATCAGCATTGACGTGAGCCGCATGAACCGCGTGCTGGCCATCAACGCCGAAGACCTGACGGTGACCGTGCAGCCCGGCGTGACGCGCAAGCAGCTCAATGAAGAAGTCAAAAGCACGGGCCTGTTTTTCCCCATCGACCCCGGCGCGGACGCCACACTGGGCGGCATGAGCGCCACCCGCGCCAGCGGCACCAACGCCGTGCGCTACGGCACCATGCGCGAGAACGTGCTGGCGCTGGAAGTGGTCACGGCCAGCGGCCGCATCATTCGCACCGGCACGCGTGCCAAAAAGTCCTCCGCCGGCTACGACCTGACGCGCCTGATGGTCGGCAGCGAAGGCACGCTGGGCGTGATTACCGAAGTCACGGTCAAGCTGTACCCGCTGCCCGAAGCCATTTCAGCGGCGATCTGCTCGTTTCCCAGCATCGAAGCGGCGGTGCGCACGACCATCGAGATCATCCAGCTGGGTGTGCCGATTGCGCGCGTCGAGCTGATCGACGCCAACACCGTGCGCATGGTGAACGCGCACAGCAAGCTCGGTTTGCGCGAAGAAGCCATGCTGCTGATGGAGTTCCACGGCACGCCGAACAGCGTGAAAGAGCAGGCCGAACTGGTGCAGGAACTGGCCAGCGACCAGGGCGGAAACGCCTTTGAATGGGCCAGCACGCCCGAGGAACGCACCCGACTGTGGACGGCGCGGCACAACGCCTACTTTGCCGCCATCCAGAGCAAGCCCGGCTGCCGCGCGATTTCGACCGACACCTGCGTGCCGATTTCACGCCTGGCCGACTGCCTGCTGGAGTCGGTGGCCGAGGCCGATGCCAGCGGCATTCCCTACTTTCTGGTCGGCCATGTCGGCGACGGAAACTTCCACTTTGGCTACCTGATTGACCCCAACAAGCCCGAAGAACGCGAAACCGCCGAAGACCTGAACCACAAGCTGGTGACGCGCGCCCTGCGGCTGGAAGGCACCTGCACCGGCGAACACGGCATTGGACTGGGCAAGATCGACTTTTTACTCAGCGAGACCGGCGACGGCGCAGTCGACATGATGCGCACCATCAAGCGCGCACTCGACCCGAAAAACATCATGAATCCGGGCAAGATTTTTACGCTGTAAACCCGGCAGGGGGTGGCCGGATGCTTTACGGCGTGCCGGCTACGCTCCGGTCAGCGCCTGCCACCGGCTTGTCTGCCATGCCAAAGACGGCACTGACAGAACGCGTTTCAGGCAGCACATAAATCACCGCTGCCTGCTCGCCTAAAAACGGCTTGATCAGCGCGTCATAAAACGCCACAGGCACATTGACGCAGCCGTAAGAGATTCTGTTGTCGGCCACCGTCGGGGTGGCCAGCCGCTCAAGGCGGTGCTCGGCCTTGTTGCCAGAGCGGACGCGGTGCATGGAAACAGCCGCTTCATAGTCAATCCAGACAATGTCATCGCCCTGAAGATTGCGGCCCGCTTCGGACGCAAAACGCCCGGCCGGCGTGGTGCGTTCTTCCGGCCGGATTTGAGACATCTTGCGTTCGCCAATGCCGGGCACCGAGTCATCTCCCTCGGCCAGCCCCAGCAACACCGGCGACGAGCCGCGCAGCGTGCCCGCCGCATCGAAGACATGCACACTGGCAGACTTTTTGTCGATCAGGGCAAACGGTTGAGCGTGGTTATTGGCCGTCGCACGAATCCACGCGGCGAGCTGTTGCGCGTCTTGTCCCATGAGAACTTGAGGCGCTTTGGCAGCCTGAGTAGACGCAGCAGGGGCGGCAGCCGTCGCCGCGACAGGAAGGCAAAGCCAGGCCGCCAGCGCCACGCATGACCCGGTCACCGTGCGTGCGAACTGGCGTGAAAAAGGTGCAAATAGGATTTTCATGAACTTTAAAAAAACAACGTAACACGTCAGGATGAGCAATAGAGAAATGGTAAAGCATCGCGTTTAACTGTGTTTGACTGTGAAACTGCCCTATCAACAATAGGGAGACTTTCCTACGCGGGCAGTGGACTTGCTCTGAGCTGCCGGGTCCCTGGCTTTTTCTATAGTTGATTCAGGCCTGCAAACAAGCAGCTCATAAAAAACTTTTCCGCATCAGATCGTTAATTTCAAAAAGGAAACGCCATGAAAAATTACATCAAGTCAATTCCTCTGGCTGCAGTGCTGGCCTTGGCACTCGGCAGCGTTTCAGCGCAGACAGTCGCTCCCATGGGCGCTGCTTCCGCTGCAACCACCATCGGTGTCACGCCGCAAGAAGCCGCTACTGCCACGCAAAAAGCAGTGCCGCGCAGCGACACGGCTACTTTGGTAAGGACAGCGCCTTCAGCCAATGACAAGGCCCGTAGCACCGTGAACGACGTTGCCAATACCACCGTGGCACCCGTGCGTTCTACGGTAAACAACCGCCCCATGAAGACCGTGCGTCCTGCCCGTGCAGACCGCAACTAAGCGCGATTGAACCAGCACTTTTTTCTTCGAGTTTTAATTTCTAAAGGAGCTACTCATGACCAATACCACCCCTACTTACACCACCACCGACACCGTCACGACGTCTTCCACAGGCTCGGGCAATCTGGTGACGGGTCTGTTTCCTGATCGCGAAAGCGCAGAAGCTGCTTACAACGCTGCGCACTCGCGCGGCTACTCCAAAGACGACGTCAATCTGGTGATGTCTGACGCCACCCGTGAGCGCCACTTCGCCGGCACCACCGCAGGCAAGGAAACCGAGCTGGGCACCAAGGCCGCTGAAGGCGCCGGTATTGGCGCAGGCATTGGCGGCACGATTGGTGCCGTGATTGCCGGTATCGCAGCCGTAGGCACCACGCTGGCCCTGCCAGGCCTCGGACTGGTGATTGCAGGCCCGCTGGCAGCAGCGGCCGCCGGTGCAGGCGCGGGTGCAGCAGGCGGCGGCTTGTTGGGCGCACTGATCGGCTGGAACATGCCCGAAGAGCGTGTCAAGGAATACGAAGAAGGCATCAATAACGGCGGCATCCTGATGGGCGTGCGCACCAAAAATGATGAAGATGCACTGCACTTTGAAAACGAGTGGCGCCAGAACCGTGGCCAGCATGTTTACCGTTAAATAGCCATCGGTATCAACAGGCCGCCCTGTGCGGCCTGAACATGATGCAAAAAAGCGGCATGCCTCAAGGGCGTGCCGCTTTTTTTGCGCTTTTTTCAGTCGCTATGTGCGCGGTTTAAAAACCCGCACCCTGCCCTCTCAAGCCATTCGGCGCAAGCGTTCAATCAACCCGTTCAGCTCATCCATCGACGAAAACTGGATCGCCAGCTCGCCCGTTTCTTCACGTTTCCCGTTGCGCTTGACCTGCTTTTTAACGCGTACTTCCACCTCGGCCATCAGCAAGTCGGCCAGCTCTTCTTCCACACGACGCGTGTCGCTGCCTTTTTCAGGGCTGGCTTTATCGGGTTTCAGCGCAAATTCGGTACCCAGTTTCTTGACCAGGCTTTCGGCCTCGCGTACCGACAGTTTGCGCGCCGCAATCTGGTTGGCGGCAGTAATTTGCGTGGCCCGATCCAGTGCCAGCAAGGCCCGCGCGTGGCCCATGTCGAGGTCGCCGGCCATCAGCATGGTTTGCACCGGGTCGGCCAGGTTCAGCAAACGCAGCAGGTTGGACGCGGCGCTGCGCGAGCGGCCCACGGCCTGCGCAGCGAGTTCATGCGTCAGGCCGAATTCCTTCACCAGACGCTGCAGGCCTTGCGCTTCTTCAAGCGGGTTGAGGTCTTCGCGCTGGATGTTTTCAATCAGCGACATGGCCGCCGCCGACTCGTCTGGCACATCGCGGATCAGCACCGGCAGGCTGTCGAGTCCGGCCAGCCGGGCAGCCCTGAAACGCCGTTCGCCGGCAATGATTTCGTACTTGCCGTCGTTCGGGCCACTGCGCAGGCGGCGCACCAAAATCGGCTGCATGATGCCCTGCGCCTTGATGGATTCGGCCAGCTCATAGAGCGCCCCTTCGTCCATGCGGGTGCGCGGCTGGTACTGACCTGGCACCAGATCATCCAGCCGCAGCGACGCCGGCAGGCCGGGGCTGGTGGCCGTCGTCAAGGCATTCGCCGCCTCAGTTGAATCGTCCACCTTGGGGCCGAGCAGCACTTCGAGCCCACGGCCCAGACCTTTTTGTTTTTTGGTGACCATGAAGTTGTCTTGTCTTTCTTTAATCTGAAGAATCGGGGGCGCGGGCGTTAAAACGCATCGGCGGAAGTATCACCCATCAGCTGCAGCAACTGTTCATGCGCATCTGGCCAGTCGCCCAGGCCACTGTCGGCATTCAGGTGGCCGCGCGGTCCGACATCGATTACTTTGGTGCCCCACGCAGCAGCAAATTCTCGCGCGCGCTCAAGGCTGCAAAAAGGGTCGTTGCTGCTGGCAAACAGCCGCGTTTGAAACGGCAAGCGGCCCCGCGCCACTGGCGACCAGCTCGGCAGCAAGGCGCGCACATCGACCCGCTCGACATCGGGCGGGGCCACCAGCAATGCGCCCTTGACGCGGTGCGTATTGCGCGAATGCGCGGCCCAGGCCGCCACATGCTGGCAGCCCAGGCTGTGCGCCACCAGCACAGCCGGCGCGTCGCACGACAGCAGCACGTCTTCAAGCCGCGCAATCCAGTCGCCCCGCAGTGGCCGCATCCAGTCGTGCTGCTCAACCCGCGTGTAGCAGTGCGTGCGCTCCCAGCGGCTTTGCCAGTGCGCCGGCCCGCTGCCTTGCCAGCCGGGAAGAATCAGAACATTGCAGGGATTCATGCCTTAAATCGACTCTTTAAAAAGAAAATGCTGTCAGCACGCAATTCGCTATGCTTTTAATAGCTGCTTACGCCCGTGGACTGTGCGCAAGCAATGGATTTGACGCTTAAAAGACGTATTTCACGCCTTACATCACACGCCCGACCATTTCCCGGGCAAAAGCGACGAACGCTTGAGCGCCTTTGGAGTTGGGGTCAAAAATCACGCCGGGCAAACCGTAGCTTGGCGCTTCGGCCAGCCGCACGTTGCGCGGAATGACGGTGTTGAACACCTTTTCGCCAAAATGGCCTTTGAGCTGCTCACTGACTTGCTGCTGCAGCGTGATGCGCGGGTCGAACATGACGCGCAGCAAGCCGATGATCTGCAAGTCCTTGTTCAGGTTGGCGTGGACTTGCTTGATGGTGTTGACCAGATCGGTCACGCCTTCCAGCGCAAAGTATTCGCACTGCATGGGAACCACCACGCCATGCGCCGCACACAAGCCGTTCAACGTGAGCATCGACAGCGAGGGCGGGCAGTCGATCAGGATGAAGTCATAGTCCTTGTCCACCTTGGCCAGCGCCTTCTTGAGGCGCATTTCGCGCCGCTCCAGCGTGACCAGTTCGATCTCGGCGCCAGACAGTTCGCGGTTGGCGCCCAGCACGTCGTAGCCGCATTTTTCGCTACGTACGCGCACATCGACGATGGACGCCACTTCGAGCAGCACGTCATAGACCGTCATTTCAAGCTTGCGCTTGTCCACGCCCGAGCCCATGGTGGCATTGCCCTGCGGGTCCAGGTCGACCATCAGCACGCGCTGGCCGATCTGGGCCAGGCCGGCGGCCAGATTGACGGTGGTGGTGGTTTTGCCGACGCCGCCTTTTTGGTTGGCAATGCAGAATATTTTGGCCATAGCGTATTTTTGGTTTTGTTCCGTAGAAGGAAAAGAGAAATGCCTGAATCTTTTACCGGGAAAGCGCCAGCTTGATGCCAAACGCAACCAGGAACATGCCCGCTGCCTTTTCCAGCGTGGTTACTATTTTTGGATTGGCCCGCAAACGCTCGGCCAGTGTCCAGGTCAGCAGCACAGCCGTCAGGCCATAAAGAAAAGTTAGCACCGCAATGGTGGCGGCCATCACGCCAAAGGTTTTCAGCCCTTGGTGCTGTACTGGGTCGACGAACAGCGGGAAAAACGCCAGGTAGAACACGATGGCTTTGGGGTTAAGCAGCGTGATGAACAAGGCTTGGCGAAAATAGTGGTGCGGCTTGATCTGCAAAATAGGCGCAGCGCCAGGCTTGGCCAGCAGCATTTTTGTGCCCAGCCAGGCCAGGTAAATTGCACCCAACCACTGCACTGCATGAAAAGCGGCCGGATACGCCACCATGATGGCCGAAACACCCGCCACCGCTGCCCAGAGCAGCGACTGGTCGCCGGCAATCACGCCCAGCGTGGCACCCATGCCGCCCGCAATGCCGCCCTTGCTTGTCGAGGTGATCAGCGCCAGGTTGCCGGGGCCGGGAATAGCCAGAAAAACCAGGATGGCGATGACAAAAGCGCCATAGTCGGCAACACCCACAAACGATCCTGACATGGGATTTTTCCGGTAGTAGAAGAGGCTGAGTTTACGACACCGGTCGCAGCCACAGGATGCAGCGCTCGGCATCAAGGCTAGGGACTTTCAATTGTTCCACGTGAAACATTGCAATAGCGGGCGGCAATGCCTGAAGCTCATCCGCAGGATATTTACCCTTCATCGCCATCCAGACGCCTTGCGGTGCGAGCGCAGCAACAGACCAGTTGGTGAAGTCAACCAGCGACGCAAAAGCGCGAGAACAAATCACATCAAAAGTTTCAGTGATGCTTTCGACGCGGGCGTGCAAACCTGTGAGATTGGGCAACTTCAAGGCCAGCGCCGCCTGTTTGATAAAGGCGGCCTTCTTGGCCACGGTATCAACGCAGGTCACGGCAACCCGTGGGCAGCAGATCGCAATCACCACGCCCGGCAAACCGGCCCCCGAGCCGACATCCAGCAGACGACTGCCCTGCTCCAGACCAGCACTGTGCAAATGGCGCTGCAAGGCAGCAATAGCAGCCAGACTGTCGAGCAGGTGGTGCGTCATCATTTCAGCCGGGTCGCGCACAGAAGTCAGGTTGTAAACCTTCGTCCATTTGGCAATCATTGCCTGGTAAGCCAGCAACTGGTCAACCTGTTGTTCGCTCAAGTCCAATTGCAGCGCCTGCAACCCTGCTGTCAAGGTGCGGCGCAAATCGTGTTCGGTGCCGGCCATCAAAGTTCTGCCTGCTCGGTGGCTTTAAGGGGCGTTGTGTTTTTCCACAGGTTCTTTTTCAAATGCACCAACAGCAAAGAAATCGTGGCCGGCGTGATGCCCTGGATACGCGACGCCAGCCCGAGCGTTTCGGGTCGGTGCTTGGCCAGCGTTTGTCGCGCCTCAAAACTCAAGGCGGCGACCTGCAAGTAATCCAGATCAGCCGGAAGTTTCAAACTTTCGTAATGCGACGCACGTTCGACCTCGACTTTTTGCAAATCAATATAGCCAGCATATTTTGCGGTGATCTCGATTTGCTCGATCACGCTTTTGACCAGATCAGCAGGCAAGGCGGCTTCGTTCAATGTTTCACGTGAAACATCGGCTTCGCTGGTCGGAATTTCCGGGTTGGCATATTTGCCGTCGCTCAGCGACATTAAGCCGGCGTAGCTCACATCGGGGCGGCGCAGCAAATCAGCCAAGTTGTATTCGCGTTCAATGGCCTTGCCCAAAACCCGCTCGGCTTCGCTGACCGGCAGGTTGTTCGGGTTGATCCAGAGCGCGCGCAACCGCTGTGTTTCACGTGAAACAATATCGCGTTTGCGGTTGAAGGCGTCCCAGCGGGCGTCATCGACCAAGCCCAACTCGCGACCTTTTTCGGTCAGTCGCATGTCGGCGTTGTCTTCGCGCAGCATCAGCCGAAACTCGGCCCGGCTGGTAAACATGCGGTACGGCTCGGTCACGCCCTTGGTGATCAAGTCATCGACCAGCACGCCCAGATATGCTTCGTCGCGCTTGGGCAGCCAGGCTTCCTTGCCCTGGCATTGCAGCGCGGCGTTGATACCGGCGAACATGCCTTGCGCAGCGGCTTCTTCATAGCCCGTGGTGCCATTGATTTGGCCCGCAAAAAACAAGCCGCTAATGGCACGGGTTTCAAAGCTGGTTTTCAAGGCGCGCGGATCAAAGTAGTCGTATTCAATCGCGTAGCCGGGCCGCAGAATGTGGGCGTTTTCCATTCCCACCATCGAGCGCACCAGCGCGTACTGAATGTCAAACGGCAAGCTGGTTGAGATGCCGTTCGGGTAAATCTCGTGGGTCGTCAAGCCTTCCGGCTCCAGGAAAATCTGGTGGCTGTCCTTGTCGGCAAAACGGTTGATCTTGTCTTCGACGCTCGGGCAGTAACGCGGCCCCACGCCGTCAATCTTGCCGGTGAACATCGGGCTGCGGTCAAAACCCGAGCGAATGATGTCGTGCGTGCGTTCGTTGGTATGCGTGATCCAGCACGGCATCTGCTGCGGATGCGCAATCTGCCCGCCCATGAAGCTGAACACCGGCACCGGCCCTTTGGTGCCGCCCGGCATGCCGTCGCCCGGTTGCACACCGCATTTGCTGAAGTCAATCGAGCGGCCATCAATGCGCGGCGGCGTGCCGGTTTTCAGCCGGCCTTGCGGCAGCTTGAGTTCTTTCAGCCTGCTGCTGAGCGACACGGCGGGTGGGTCTCCAGCGCGGCCAGCGGCGTAGTTGCTCAGGCCGACATGAATTTTGCCGTCCAGAAATGTGCCCGCCGTCAGCACCACAGTGCGCGCGCGGAACTTGATGCCCACCTGCGTCACTGCGCCCACCACCCGGTCGCCCTCGACCATCAGGTCATCGACCGCCTGCTGGAACAGCCACAGATTAGGCTGGTTCTCGACCATGCGGCGAATCGCTGCCTTGTACAAAATCCGGTCGGCCTGGGCGCGGGTGGCGCGCACGGCGGGGCCTTTGCTCGAATTCAGGATGCGGAACTGGATGCCGCTTTCGTCGGTGGCCAGCGCCATCGCGCCGCCCATCGCATCGACTTCCTTCACCAGATGGCCCTTGCCAATGCCGCCTATCGACGGATTGCAGCTCATCTGGCCGAGCGTCTCAATGTTGTGGCTCAAGAGCAGCGTCTTGCAGCCCATGCGGGCGGCAGCCAGCGCGGCCTCGGTGCCGGCATGGCCGCCGCCCACCACGATCACGTCAAATTCCTGGGGGTAAAACATGTCAAGCCTCTATCAGTTCAGTTTTCAGGCCGGCGGCTGATGCCGTCAGGGCCTGCTTGGGATCAGCCGTCAGAAACCGGCGTACCTGCAAAATCCGGGTGGTTCCGATACGCAGTGCCTGCATGGCGCGCAGTCAAATGCAGGCCATCACGGCGCGGGTCAGTGCTTGCCTCTCGGGGTTGGTGGGGAGCACCTCAAAGTCAATGAAATCCTGCGCTGTCTCGCTCTACGGGTTGTGCCTATTTTATGGGCATTGCCTGTGCGCCTTGTCCTGCAGGGCTTTCATTTGCCACAACTCAAACAGCCTGAACACAAACGCGGAGCGGGGTTCACTGAGCGGGCGTTACTTGCCGCACCAGGCTTGGCAACTTGCGGCTCAGACTTTTCAAATCACTCCTTTTTTTATAGCGCCTTACGCCCATGCAGATTGCACAAAGGCCATTTTTTATCATTAAATGACACAGATCAAGGTTATCAACAGCCAGCGTCCGGAGTCGTGACATACTGATTTGCGTCAACTCCCGTGTCAGCCGGGCGTAGTCAAGCCAGTCCACACTGCATGTGGCCTATTTTTAAAACCCAGGAGATTTTCATGACCCGTGAAGTTGTAGTTGTCAGCGGTGTGCGCACCGCCATTGGAACCTTTGGCGGCAGCCTGAAAGACACGCCGCCCACCGAACTGGCCGCGCTGGTCGTGCGCGAGTCGCTGGCGCGCGCCGGTGTCGAGGGCAAGGATGTCGGCCATGTGGTGTTCGGCCATGTCGTCAACACGGAACCGAAAGACATGTACCTGTCGCGCGTGGCCGCCATCAACGGCGGCTGCGCCGAAGGCACGCCAGCGTTTAACGTCAACCGCCTGTGCGGCTCCGGCCTGCAAGCCATCATCTCGGCCAGCCAGTCCATCTTGCTGGGCGACACCGACATCGCCATTGGCGGCGGCGCTGAGAACATGAGCCGTGGCCCCTACGCCAGTTCGGCCATGCGTTTTGGTGCACGTTTGGGCGACACCAAGATGATCGACATGGTGGTCGGTGCGCTGCACGACCCGTTCCACACCATTCACATGGGCGTGACGGCTGAAAACATCGCTGCCAAATGGGGCATCACGCGCGAAGAGCAGGACGCACTGGCCGTTGAAAGCCACAACCGCGCCCAGCGCGCCGTGGAAGCCGGCCATTTCAAAGACCAGATCGTTCCGGTGATGCTGAAAAGCCGCAAGGGTGAAGTCGCCTACGACACGGACGAGC
Organism: Polaromonas sp. CG_9.5; assembly: GCF_035984465.1. Lineage (NCBI taxonomy): Bacteria > Pseudomonadati > Pseudomonadota > Betaproteobacteria > Burkholderiales > Comamonadaceae > Polaromonas > Polaromonas sp. CG_9.5. The sequence continues at coordinate 8,140 of NZ_JAXCHR010000020.1, read as the reverse complement.
ATTTCCGCCCCAACTGCTCGATGGCCGACATGGCCAAGCTCAAGCCGGTGTTCGTCAAAGAAAACGGTACCGTCACCGCCGGCAATGCGTCGGGCATCAACGACGCGGCTGCGGCCGTGGTGCTGATGGAAGCCGGCGCCGCCAAAGCGCGCGGCCTCAAACCGCTGGCCCGGCTGGTGGCCTACGCGCATGCCGGCGTAGACCCGAAGTACATGGGCATCGGCCCGGTGCCTGCCACGCAAATGGCGCTGAAAAAAGCCGGCCTCACCGTCAATGACCTGGACGTGATCGAAGCCAATGAAGCCTTCGCCGCCCAGGCCTGCGCCGTCAGCCGCGACCTCGGCCTCGACCCGGCCAAGGTCAATCCGAATGGCTCGGGCATCTCGCTGGGCCACCCGATTGGCGCCACCGGCGCGCTGATCACGGTCAAGGCGCTGCATGAACTCGAACGTATCCAGGGCCGCTACGCACTGGTGACGATGTGCATTGGCGGCGGCCAGGGCATTGCGGCGATTTTCGAGCGGATGTAAGCCATTGACGCCCCTGATCAGCCTGACGCTGGTCGGGGGCATTCACGGCAAGCCGCGCCATGCGCGTCGGCTTTCCAAGACAAATCTAGACCCGCAGTCGTCAGAAAAATTGCGCTGCATCAAGCCGGTAATGCACGCGCAAGCCTAGACTGTCAGGATGCACGTATCTGGCCGAAGTCGCCAGAGTTGCTTCAAGGAGACAAATTTTGCTGCCTGCCTACATCACCCACGCCGATTGCGCGCGCCACGAAATGGGCGCCCATCACCCCGAATGCCCCGAGCGCCTGGGCGCCATCAACGACATGCTGCTGGTCAAGGGCCTGCTCGACTACATGCATCCCTACGACGCGCCGCTGGCCACGCCAGAGCAGCTGTCGCACGCGCATTCCTCGCTGTATGTCAGCGAACTCATGGCCGCCTCGCCCACCGAGGGCTACCACAAGGTTGATCCCGATACCGACATGAATCCGTTCACCGTCACGGCCGCATTGCGCGCCGCCGGTGCGGTGGTGCTGGCCACCGACCTGGTCATGTCCGGCGAAGCGCCCAGCGCGTTTTGCTGCGTGCGCCCGCCCGGCCACCATGCGGAGCGCGACAAGGCGATGGGCTTTTGCTTTTTCAACAACGTCGCCGTCGGCATCCGCCATGCCTTTACCCGGCACGGCGTGCAGCGCGTGGCGCTGATCGACTTTGATGTCCACCACGGCAACGGCAGCGAAGATATTTTTCGCGGCGACGAACGGGTGCTGATGTGCTCGATTTTTGAGCTCGGCATTTACCCGTTCACCGGCGAAAACGCACAAGGCCCCAACATGGTCAACATCGGCCTGCCTTCGCGCTCGGGAAGTGACAAATTCCGCGAAGCCGTCAGCCAGCAATGGCTGCCTGCGCTGGAGGCCTTCAAGCCCGAAATGATCTATATCTCTGCCGGCTTCGACGCGCACCGCGAAGACGACATGGGCAACCTGGCACTGGTCGAGGCCGACTACGAGTGGGTCACCAAGCAGATCATGGCGGTGGCCGATCGCCACTGCAAAGGCCGGGTCATCTCGTGCCTCGAAGGCGGTTATGTCCTGAGCCCGCTGGCCCGCAGCGTTGCCGCGCATATCAAGGTGCTGATTGGCGCCGACTGAACACCATCATGGACAAACACTACCTCACCCCCCTTTTCGCCCCTCAATCCATCGTTGTCTTTGCCGGCCAGGTGGACGACCCCGACAGCCTGACGCCGCGCGCCAAGGTGCTGAATGACGCCTTGCGCGCGCAGCATTACACGGGTGTGCTGCGGTTTTTGGACATCAACACCACCGGCACACTGGCCGACCTGGCCCAAACAGGCGCTGACCTGGCCATCATTGCGCTGCCGCCGGCTGAAATTCCGGCTGCGCTTGAAATCGCCGGCCGCATGACCTGCCGCTCGGCGCTGGTAATTTCCAGCGGCATCAACGCTGACGATGCCGCCGAACTCAAGAAAATTGCGCGCCGTGAAGGCGTGTTCCTGTTAGGGCCGAACGGCCTGGGGCTGCAGCGCCCGCACTTGCAACTCAATGCCAGCGCCGCCGGGCCGATGGCCAAACCGGGTTCGCTGGCGCTGGTGTCGCAATCCGGCGCGCTGACGGCGGCCATCCTGGACTGGGCCAGCAAGAACGGCGTCGGTTTTTCCTCAGTCGTCTCGCTCGGCCCCAATACCTCGGTCGATATTGCGCAGGTGCTCGATTTTCTGGCCAATGACCGCCAAACCCAAAGCATAGTCGTCTACCTGGAAGGCATTTCCAACGCACGCCGCTTCATGAGCGCGCTGCGTTCAGCCGCCAATGCCAAGCCTGTCGTGGTGCTCAAGGCGGGTCGCCAGCCTGCCGGCAACGAAGCGGCGCAAACCCACAGCGGCGCCATCGTCGGCAGCGACGACGTGTTTGATGCCGCCTTGCGCCGGGCCGGTGCGGTGCGCGTGCGCTCGTTTGTCGCCCTGTTTTCAGCCGCCAAATGCCTGGCCTCGCGCTACCGGCCGGTGGGCAACCGGCTGGCCATCGTCACCAACGGCGGCGGGCCGGGCGTGCTGGCTGCCGACTGGGTCAATGAAATCGGCCTGGAGCTGGGCAAACTCTCGCCCGAATCGGTCAAATCCTTGAGCCCGCTGTTGAACACTCAAGCCTCACTGACAAACCTGATTGACTTGTCCGAAGAAGCCACCGCCGAGCATTACAAACTGGCCATTGAAACGGCCGGCAATGACCGGAAAATTGACGGCGTGCTGGCCATTTACTCGCCCAAGGAAGGCGTGAACGCCTCCGAAGTGGCGCAGGCGCTGGCCGAAGTCAAGCGCAGCATGGGCAAGCCGCTGCTGTCGTGCTGGATGGGCGACGCATCGGTCGTGGCAGGTCGTGGCATTCTGAGCGACGCGGCGATCCCCACCTTTCGCACACCCGAAGCGGCGGTCGGCGCGTTTGGCAACATTGCCTCGTTCTACCAAAACCAGCAACTGCTGCAGCAAACCCCGCCGCCGCTGTCCACGCTGGCCAAACCCGACATCGAAGGCGCGCGCCTGATCATTGAAAACGTGCTCGCCGAACGCCGCAAGGTGCTGACCGAAATGGAGTCCAAGACGCTGCTGTCGGCGTTTCATATTCCCGTCACCCAGACCATTTTGGCCCGCAGCGCGAACGAAGCCATGATGATCGCCACGCAGCTGGGATTTCCGGTGGCGCTGAAAATCGACTCGCCCGACATCAGCCACAAGTCCGATGTCGAAGGCGTGGCACTCAACATCCAGAACGCCACCGGCGTGCGCGATGCCTATGCCGAGATGATCCAGACCGTCGCCCGGCTCAAGCCGCAGGCCCGCATCAACGGCATCACCGTGCAGACCATGGCGCGCGCAAAGCGTGGCCGCGAAGTGTGCGTGGGCCTGGTCACCGACGAGCCGTTTGGCCCGGTGATTGCCTTCGGCGCCGGCGGCACCATGATCGAGCTGATCAACGACCGGGCGATGGAGTTGCCGCCGCTTAACCAGTTTTTGGCGCGGCACCTGATCGACCGCTCCCGCGTGGCTAAAACACTGGGCGACTGGCGCGGTGCGCCGGCCGTCAACAGGGATGCGCTGGAGCAGATTTTGCTGCGCGTGTCAGAAATGGTCTGCGAGCTGCCCCAGCTGCGCGAGATGGACATCAACCCGATCATTGTTGACGCCTCGGGCGCGGTGGCGGTCGATGCGCGCATCGTAATCGACCATTCACCGCAAGCGTCCAGCGGCCGGGCCAACAACTACAGCCATCTGTCCATCCTGCCCTATCCGGCGCGCTTTGAGCAGCTCTGGCCCCTGCGCGGCGGCGGCGAATACACGGTGCGCCCGATTCACCCTGACGACGCCAGCATGCTGCAGGAAATGATGCTGCACCTGTCGCCCGAGAGCCGCTATTTCCGCTTCATTTCGTCCATCGTCGAGCTGCCGCCCGCCATGCTGGCGCGCTTCACGCTGATCGACTACGACAAGGAAATGGCGCTGGTGGCCGTGTACCGCGAACGCAAGACCGGGCCAGAGGGCGACGTGATTGAAAAAGAACGCATCGTGGGCGTGTCGCGCTACATCACCAACCCGGATCAGTCGAGCTGCGAATTTGCGCTGGTGGTGGCCGACGACTTCAGCGGCAAAGGCCTGGGCTCGCGCCTGATGCTCAGCATCATGGACGTGGCGCGTGAAAAAGGCCTGTCCGAAATAGAAGGCCTGGTGCTGACGCAAAACCCCGGCATGCTCAAGCTCATGAAAAGCCTGGGTTTCACCGTCAAGCCGTTTGCAGAAGACCCGGATTTCAGGCTGGTGACGCACACGCTGTAAAAAGCGTGTGCGCCGACGGCATCGCTCGTCAGGCACAGCACTGCAAATTGCTATTTATTTTATAGCTGCTTGCGCTTGTACTGATTGCGCTAGAAGCACTTTTTACTCATAAACATCAATCACTGCCACTTCCAAATGTGGACGGTCGTGCCGGACAAGCCGAAGGCCCTCAGAAGCGATAAGCCAGCACGGCAGTGGTTTCCAGATGGCGCTGCACGAAGCGCGGTTGAAAGGCAGCTCCGACGGTCACGCCGTTGCGCGTAAGGGCTTCGGGTGTGCCTGCGCTGGTTTGCTCACGCCGATACGCCACACCGGCCTGCCACGACCAACCGGGCCGGACTGATTCGCCGCCGTCCAGCTGCAAACGCAAGGCCAACAAGCGGCTTGATCCGAGTGCCAGCGTCACCACATCAGCACGCGGCAAAGCAACCCTTACACGACCGCCTGGCCCGCCACCGAGCCAGCCAGAAGCCGTGAGGCGCAAACCTTCTGCCAGCGCCGTCTGGTAACGCGCACCCAGTGCGGCCTGCAGGTAGTCAAACCGCTCCGGGTAACCCAGCACGCTGCCGGTACTGGCGATATTGCGGTCAAGCTGTCGGTAGTCCAGTTGCGAGCCCACAGCCCAGCCCTCGCCCAAAGGCAGCCAGGCGGCAATGGTGATGGCCTGCGCGCGCAGCTGGCTGTTCGTTTGCAAGGGCTGCTGCGTGGTAGTCATGCCGTCATACGCGCGCTCGCCTTGGCTACGCGTCCATTGCGCTGACCAGTCCACGTCGCTACAACGTCCGGAAACCTGCAAACCCGCAAGCACCAACGTTCCGCGCTCGCGTACAAGAGACTTTCCCTGCGCGTCAAACTCTTCCCATTGGCTGCGCTCCACACCAGCCAGAGCGCCCAAGACAGGAGAGTCGCAAGCCGTGGCCGCTGCAGCACCGGACATTGACAGGCCTGCCAGCAGCTCAAGCACCCTCAAAATTCGCGAGTGCCTGAAAGTGCCTGATAAAACAGGCATCAAAGCATTTCGTTCCAGCGTTTATTGGTGGACAACTCGTAGCTTCCGTTGCCATCTGCATCGAGTTCAATGGTGAGCATGGTGGCGCTGGTGGCCGTGATGCGGACTTTGCTGCCAGCGGCTCCGGTGATGATGAACTGACCACTTGCAGGGTATGCCTGAGTGCCTGCCCTGACAAAAGAAACCGGCGTAGTGATATCGATGGACTTGGACTCAAAGGCGGTGCTGCTCAGCGTTCCGCTCACTGTGCTGGTAGAGGTTGCGCCAGTGCCTCCGGGACGCACAACAACGGAAGTTTTATAGTTTGTGAGTGCTCTGCTATAGCTTGCATTGTTATAGGTGGCGGCGACTGCAAAGCTGGAAGTGCTAAATCCCAGTGACTGGTCGTTTACTGCACGCGCGCTGAGAGCTAGGACAAGGTTGCCGTTGCCGACCGAGCGAACCGTTGAAGATTTGGCAGCCAGCTCAGTAAACAGGAGGCTAACGGAAAGGCTATAGGGAAATTCGCCCGGCTCACCTGTAATGCTGTTGACCGTTAACGCCAACTGCCCATTCAATGATTGGCCTTCAAATACACAGTTCGCTGCGGTCAGAGTGGCGGAATCGCCCGCGTCAACTTTGCGGTTCCCGTTCATATCGGTTTCCGTAATCGTGAGGCTGCCGCCGCCAGCGCAGGCTTCCGTCTGCGTTTGTACCGCCCCTACAGCTTGAACAAGCGAATTGGAAAACCAGCGCGTGAGCTTGGGAAGCTGATCTTGACCGAAGCGGATCAGTACGTCCGAATCACTGACCTGCGCGCCTGTGGCAAGGTCTGCCGCAGTAGCCAGATAGGCAGACGAGGACAGTGTTTCCTGAGCAACCGCCAAGTAATTGGCCGATGTCAGGGTGGCCTGGACTGCAACGGGAGCAGATGGTCCTGCGTCATTAGAAGGTGAGTTGTTATCACTGCCTCCGCCGCAAGCAGCAAGAATGACAGAGGAAGCTACAAGAGTCAGGGCAAAACGCATACAGATATTTCTTTTTATTACAAAATGAAATATTACTAGGTTTAACTTACATAATTATTGCTATTTCAGCATATGGAACTTGAAACGCAGATTCAACGCTACGTTCGCCTTACAGCAGCTTCATCCGCCGGGCGGCATCACGCAGTTCGCTGCGAAAGTCCGGGTGCGCAATAGCGATCAAGGCTTCGCAGCGCTGGCGGGCGGTTTTGCCGCGCAACTGCGCCACGCCGTATTCGGTCACCACGTAGTTGATGTCGTTCTTGCTGGTGCTGACATGCGTGCCGGGCGACAGCACCGGCACGATGCGCGAGATGGTGTCGTTCTTGGCGGTTGAGGGCAGCACAATGAAGGCTTTGCCGCCGTTCGAGCGGTTCGCCGAGCGCACGAAGTCGGTCTGACCGCCGGTACCGGAATAAGGTGAGGAGCCCAGGCTTTCCGAGCCGCACTGACCCATGAAGTCGATCTGCATCGTCGCATTGATGGCGTGCAGATTGTCGTTCTGGCCGGCCAGATACGGGTCGTTGGTGAAATCGACCGGGTGCATTTCCAGCCCCGGATTACGGTGCAAAAAGTCATACAGCTTTTTCGAGCCCAGGGCAAAAGTCGCCACCATCTTCCCAGGCAGGTAATTTTTCCTGCGGTTGGTCACCACGCCGGCTTCGACCAGCGTCATGATGCCGTCGCCGATCATCTCGGTGTGCACGCCCAGGTCGTGCTTGCCGGTCAGCTGCATCACCACCGCGTCCGGAATGCCGCCGTAGCCGATTTGCAGCGTCGCGCCGTCCGGGATCATGTCGGCGACGTACTTGCCGATGGCTTCTTGCACCGGGCCAATCTTGGGCAGCCCGACTTCCATCAATGCGTCGTCGCTTTCCGTCAGCGCGGCGATCTCCGAGATATGGATGTGGCAGTTGCCGTTGGCAAACGGCACGTTCGGATTGACCTCCAGCACCACAGCCCGGGCGTTTTTAAGCGCCGCCATCGTGTAGTCAGCGGCCAGCGAGAGCGAGAAAAAGCCGTGCTCGTCCATTGGCGAGGCCATGGAAAACACCACGTCAGAGGCAATCAGCCGACGCCTCAGCAAATCCGGAAGTTCTGAAAAGTGCGCCGGAATAAAGTCGATCCAGCCCGCCTGGCCGCCGGCGCGTGAAACGCCGCTGAAAAAATAAGCTGTGTGCCGGACATGCCCGGCGGTTTCCGGGTCGAAATAGCCATACTTGCGAACCGGCAGGATCTGCGCCACCTGAACCCCCTGGAAATCGCGCTTGGCCTCAGAGAGCGCCGTCAGCAGCGCAGGCGGCTCGCCCACCGCCGTAGGAACCACGATGGTGTCCCCGTTCATGACGACACGAATGGCGTCAAGGGCGGAAAGGCGTTTTTGCTGGTACTGGATTTGAAAGGACACGGCGTCTCTCTTTTTTAACGGCTTGAATAATTTTTGATGATGACACACCCAGCATGTCAGCATGCTGACACGCAGGTGTCCGTTTCAGCCACTGCCGCACTGCGGACGGGCGGCACGGGCGCGCACCCGACGGCCTCATCACGACCGGGCAGGCACGCTGCAAAAAAGTGGTGCCGCGCGCCAGAGTCCAAGCTGGACTGAAGCCGCTCGCCGCAGCGGCGCTTTTTAACCAGTTTTCAAGCCAAACAGGGCTGTTGCGCAAGGCGGACTCAAATCTGAAGTGCAACACCTTTATTCAACTAAGGTGTGAAGATGAAAAAACTCCAGCAGTATCAGCAACTTCAGCTGCAAGAACGC
>NZ_JAXCHR010000019.1:0-68710 GCF_035984465.1 Polaromonas sp. CG_9.5 | reverse complement strand
TCCGGGTTAAGTGCACACCATCGTGGTGGGCAACTCCCCGGATACTGCCCGGCTCATCAACCCGGCGCAAGAATGGTGTTCGTCGGACGGTTACGTTAACAGGCTCTAGGGCGTGTCATCAATTGAAAGCAAGGCCAAAGCGCTTGAATACGAAGATGCTCACCTTATTTGGAAAAGCATGACCAGAAGATATGCACTCAGGGATGATCAATGGGACCGCATCAAGGATGTGCTGCCCGGACGCGAAGAAACTGTTGGCGTAACCGCCCGGGACAATCGGCTGTTCGTCGAGGCCGTGCTATACCGATACCGCGCCGGCATCCCCTGGAGAGATCTGCCCGAGCGGTTTGGTGACTTTCGGGTGGTGCATCTGCGCCACTCGCGCTGGAGCCGAACAGGCGTCTGGCAGCGCGTTTTTCAATCCCTGGCCGAGGATGCAGACAATGAGTACGTGATGATTGACTCGACCATCGTCAAGGCCCACCAGCACAGCGCGGGGGCAAAAAAAAGGGGCCTGGGCAATGCGAGGCCATCGGGCGCAGCCGGGGCGGCTTGACAACCAAGATCCACACCACGGTCGATGCGCTGGGAAACCCGACCGGTTTTCACTTGACACCCGGACAGGCCCATGACTTGGCGGGCGCGGACGTACTACTGAAGAATACGCCAGGCGCTACGGTCATCGCTGACAAGGCTTACGACGCCCAGGAACGGGTGATTGAGCCGCTGCAAAAAGCGGGCAAGGCAGTGGTGATTCCCTGCCTCAAAACGCGCAAGTACCAGCGCAGCCATGACAGAGACCTGTACAAGGCACGTCACTTGATTGAGAACTTCTTTGCCCGGCTCAAGCAGTACCGCGCCATCGCTACGCGCTATGACAAAACAGCGCGCAACTTTCTGGGCGCCATTCATCTGGCTGCCGCTGTGGTCTGGCTCAATTGATGACACGCCCTAGTCGCGCCTGTCACCACGCCGGAGTGGACCAGTCCGGTGCACGCGCATGTGCGCGGGCCGGGCTATTGCCAGTGACGCTGGCCATGCCCACGGCCACATCCGGCACAGCACGAAACGACAAAACAAAAGGAATACCCATGATGAACACGACCCTGGAGCAGCTTCGCGGTTTGAAGCTCAACGGCATGGCAGCAGGCTTGCAAGACCAACTCACCCAAGCGGGCATGACGGCCATGAGCTTTGAAGAGCGTCTGGCTTTGCTGGTAGACCGCGAGGTCTACTTTCACAATGACAAGCGGCAAACGCGCCTGCTTAGAGGGTGTTATGAACTAGCGCCTGGGGTTAAAAGCAGCGCGGCCTTTGGCAGCATGAGCATGGCAAATACCACGAAGTGCAGCCCGGCCAGTACCTCTGGCATGCGCTCGAAATCGCGGCTCAGGCGCCTGAACCTAGCCAACCAGGCAAAGCTGCGCTCGACGACCCAGCGTTTTGGCAGCAGCACAAAGCCCTTCTTCGCCTCGGGCAGCTTGACCACCTGCAACTCGACGCCGTTTTGCGCCGCATCGCTTTTGGCCTGCTGGCCCGTATAGCCTTGGTCTGCCCAAGCGAGCTTGACACTGTGTCCAGTCGCTTTTTGCACCTGCTCGCACAATGTATCGACCTGGGCGCGCTCTTGCTCGCTGGCGGGCGTGACGGTAAGCGCTATCAAATGACCCAGCGTATCGACAGCCGCATGCACCTTGGAGCCATTGCGCCGTTTGTAGCCGTCGTACCCGGCACGCGCGCCGCTTTCGCAACTGCTTTGCAGTGTTCGGCCATCCAGGGTGACAGCGCTGGGCTGGCCCTGGCGGCCTTGGGCAGTGCGGATGATGGAGCGCATGTCGCTGACCATCGCCTCAAAGCAGCCCGCTTCAAGCCAACGGCGAAACTGCTGGTAGACCACAGGCCAAGGCGGCAAATCATTGGGCAGCATGCGCCATGCGGCACCTGCGCGGGCGAGCCATCGAAGGGCATTGAATACTTCGCGCAAGCTGTAGCCCCGCTGGGGCGCCTGCTCGTCAATCAAGGCAAGGTAGGGTGCCACGAAGTCCCATTCTTCGTCGCTGACATCGCTGGAGTAAGAATTTCTGCTCATTCCAAGGAAGTAGGGGCAGCTCAAGAAATATCAGCCCTGAGTTCATAACACCCTCTAGAGGTGTGCATCCCGAGAATTTATAGATTTCAAAAAAATTTGTAACCCAAATCAACGGCGTGCATGCAGTAGAGGGCACAGTCGTACAGTCTTCGCAAGTGTGAGTACTCTTTGCTAAAATTCAGATAAACGAAAAAAATGCGTCAAATGATAAAAAAATATTCAGTTAAAGTTTTCTTGTTTAGTTTGTCAGAGTTGTATGAATTTTTTAAGCATTGGCTTTTTGTATCCTTGTTGTTAAAATTTCCTGCTAGCCCAATGAGTAGATTGGTAATTTTTTGCATGCATAGGCGATGATCATGGTTAAAACTAGCTGATGGGAGTCATAAATGGATTTCAAACATGATTTTGACGGAGAGAAGCATAGGCTCAGGCTTGATGAGCTTGAGTCTTTGTGGTTTCTGGCCTACACTCGTGCCCGTCTTGAGTTTATGGCTGTGCAGAATTTGCAGCAGCATAGTTTCCATGCCTACATTCCTTTTTATAAACGCTTGAAAATTTTAGTGCAGGCATGCAAACCATTTTTGAGCCCATGTTGTCCCGCTATACATTCTTCAGAATATCGCTCCGAGCCCAGTCTATTGCACCTGTTCGTTCAACCTGTGGCGTTGCGCAGGTGGTTAGTTTTGGTCATGAAATTGCAATGCTTGAATCCCACACTGTGGAAGCCTTCGGCCGCTGGGGCAAGAGCGTATTTCGGTATGTGTAACTGATTTGAGTGCCTTGCATGCTGGCCATGTGGTGCGGTTTTGCGATCCGGCTTTTAGCGGATAAAGGCTTGGTTAAAAGTGTCTCTATTCGCCGGGTGACGGTGTTGCTGGAGCTAATGGGCGTTAGCAAATAGTTAGTGTTGACCATAAGAAACTAGAAGCGGCCTGAATTTAAAACTGCGGTTCGATACTTACATACTGGCATTGACAGTTCGATCCGTCAGATTTTGCAGACTTAAAAAGTGTTTCATCTTCTAAAGGTGCAAAATACCGCGGTAGCGTGCATATCTGGTTGCTAATTGAGCACTTTTCCATTGATTGCTCTCGGCGTATATATTGCTGAGGTGATTGGATTGCAAGCCTTTGTCTAAAACTATCTATAGTTACTCATTTTTCCCAATTTATATCTATGTTCCAGAAATCAAATTTAACCCCTATGCTTGCGCGCTCGCATTGGGCTGTCATGGCCCTTGCGGTCGTTTCTGTGGGCGGTTGCGCCTTTGCGCCCGGACTGTCTATCGGCAAAGGGGTGCAAAAAACCAGCCAGTCTGTAAATAGCAGCGTCAGCACTTCGCAGGCTGTACAGCAGGGCGATCCAGCGCCGCCTGGTGCGCTGCTTGCCATCACACCTGATCTCATCATTCGGCAGCGCGCCTTGCAAAAATCAGCGCTGGGAACTGATGTGAAAGCTTTGTTTGGCAAGGGTATGGATTATGGTATCGGTCCCAGTGACGTGATTGATATCGTTGTATGGAATCATCCGGAACTCGGAGCCGCCACCACCGGCTATAAAGTCAATCCAGAAGGATTGATTCAATTTCCGCTGTTAGGTACTTTTAAGATTGCAGGGCTTACCGAAATTCAGGCGCGTGATCAACTTACACGTCGTCTGGCCAAGTTCTTCAATGACCCGCAAATTAACTTGCGTGTTAAGGATTACCGTGCCGGTCGTGTTTATATCGATGGCGAAGTCCGCAATCCAGGTCAGCAGGCCATCAACGATATTCCGATGACACTGCCCGAGGCCATCAGCCGCGCTGGAGGACTGACTCTCACTGCTGATGGTGCGTTGGTCGAAATTACCCGCAAAAGCGTTACTACCGTCGTTAATATGCCGCAACTGACAATGCTAGGAGTTAACCCGTCGAAAATTATGCTTGTTGCTGGCGACTTGGTGAGAGTGGGTAGTCGCGAAGAAAACAAGGTGTATGTATTAGGTGAAGTTACACGACCCATTGCATTGCCCCTGCGCAATGGCCGTATGACTCTCAACGAAGCACTGGGCGAGTCCCTAGGAGTTAATGCTCTTTCCGGTGATCCACGTCAAATTTACATTGTGCGTACGCGCAGCGGTGACGGCGCCATGGTTGCCGGTGAAGGCAGAGAAGTCTCGCCTATTACACCCGAGATTTACCATCTTGACGCCAGCAGCCCAACAGCCTATGCATTGGCAGAGGGTTTTGATCTGAAGTCGCGCGATGTAGTGTTCGTTGATCCTGTGCCGCTGGTGCTTTGGAACCGCGTGATCAGCCTTGTGCTGCCGAGCGCGCAGGCTGTGACTGTGACTCGTGCAGTCACCAATTGACATCCAAGGTTGATGAAAAATATCCTGACCGTCTGCATCGGTAACATCTGCCGTAGCCCTGTTGCCGAAGCGATGCTCAAAGCCCGCTTGCCTGACCGTAAGGTGTGGTCGGCGGGCTTGCATGCCGTGGTTGGTCATGGCGCTGACGCCACAGCTCGCCAAATTGCTGGGGAATTCAAGCTCGACCTGTCCGCTCATCGGGCCCAGCAGATTGCTGGATGGATGTGTTCGCATGCCGACTTGGTGCTCGTGATGGAAGTCAGCCACCAGCAAGAGCTTGAAAAGCTCTATCCTACTTCCCGTGGAAAAATCCATTGCCTCGGCGAGTTTGGTCCGCAAGGGCCTTTCGACATTGCCGACCCTTACCGCCAGTCCCGTGCGGCCTTCGAAGCTGCCCATGCGGCCATTGCCTTGGGCGTGGATCAATGGGTGCGCCGTATCAATCTTGTTTCGTGATGTCTGATCGAATGAATACTATCCAATCTCCCGCGTCTGCCATGCCTTTTGCCAAACGTCAGGACGACGACGAAATCGACCCGTTGGGCTTGCTCGATGTGTTGATTGACGCACGCTGGCTTATCGCCTGCGTTACTGCGCTGGTATTGGTGTTGGGCGGCGCATATGCCATGCTCACTCGCCCTGTGTATGAAGCTAACACCCTGCTTCAGGTCGAAGATAATAAGGCGGGCGGCGGCGGTGCGGTGGGCGAAGCGGCGAGCTTATTTGACATTAAGTCTTCAGCGCCAGCCGAGATGGAAATTCTCCGTTCGCGCTTGGTGGTCGGTCAGGCAGTGGATGACCTGCAACTGTACGTAACGGCTTCCCCGAGATACCTACCTTACGTAGGTAGTTGGTTAGCGCGAAGTGCTACCGGGTTGTCAACACCGGGTTTTCTGGGTATGGATGGTTATGTCTCGGGTAGCGAGTCCATCCGCCTTGGGTTGCTTGAGGTGCCTTCTGCCTTGCAAGGTCAGACTTTGTTATTGGTCGCCACCGAAAGCGGGTTTGAATTGCGAGACCCTGAGGGTCAGCCGCTGGTGCAGGGAAAAATCGGTGTGCCGGCTGAATTTGGCTCCGGTCAAGACAAGGGTCGAATTCTGGTGAGCGAACTCAAGGGCAAGCCGGGCGCTCAATTTAATGTGGCCCGCTCTTCCCGCTTGGGCGTAGTTGAAGGTTTGCAAAGCCGATTAATCATTGCTGAGCAAGGTCGTCAGTCCGGTGTGATCGGAGTGCAACTGCAAGGTACCGACCCCAAAAGTATTGCCCGTATCTTGAACGCCGTAGGTGTCAACTATGTGCGCCAAAATGTCCAGCGAAAGTCGGCTGAAGCTGAGAAATCCCTGAATTTTCTTGATGGTTTTTTGCCGGAAGTCAAAAAACAGATGGAAAACTCTGAGGTTTTATATAACCAGTTTCGTAACCAGAAGGGCGCGTTTGACCTGGGTACTGAAGGCTCTGGTTATCTCGGTAAAGCAGTGACGTTGCAAAGCAACTTATTCGAATTACAGCAAAAACGCCGCGAACAGCTCTCACAGTTCACAGCCGTCCATCCTACTGTTCAGACGCTCGATTCACAAATTGAGGCTGTTAAAAACGAAATTGCAGCCCTGACCAGCAAGATAAAAGGTTTGCCCAATATTGAGCAAGACCTGCTGCGCCTGACGCGCGACGTCAAGGTCAACAGCGAGCTTTATACCAACCTGATGACCAGTGCGCAGCAACTTCGCCTGGTCAAGGAGGGGAAAGTCGGTAATGTGCGCGTGGTTGATGAACCGGTCGTACCAGAGCGTTCCATCAAGCCGCAACGCGCAAAAATCCTGGCTATCAGCGGTATCTTCGGCCTGCTATTGGGCATGGCTCTGGCTTTCTTGCGTAACAGTCTGCGCCCAGGCATAAAAGACCCTGCCGAGATCGAATCGGCTACCGGTCTGCATGTCTTTGCCACCGTGCCGCATTCGCCTGAACAGGAAAAGCTGACTAAATTGATCAAAGCCCAAGCACCGGGCAACCATTTGTTGGCCATCACCCAGCCCGAAGATCCAGGTGTAGAGAGCTTGCGCAGCCTGCGTACAGCACTCCAATTTGCCATGCTTGATGCACGTAACAACATCGTGTTGTTCACTGGTCCTACCCCGGGCATTGGCAAATCATTTACCAGTGCCAACTTTGCCGCCGTGCTGGGCGCAGGCGGAAAACGCGTGCTGCTGATTGACGCCGACATGCGTAAAGGCCACATCCACCAGTTCTTTGGCTTGAAGCGCGGACAAGGCTTTAGCGAGTTGATTACCGGAACACGTGTCTTTAGTGACGTCGTGCATCGCAATGTTGCGCCCAATCTGGACCTGATTAGCACTGGGACTACGCCGCCTAATCCTGGTGAATTGCTGATGTCGCCTTCGACGCTGCAAGTACTGGAAAGCCTGTCAGGTCAATATGACCTGGTGCTGATCGATACCCCGCCTGCCTTGGCCGTGTCTGACACGCAAGTGATTGCGTCTCATGCAGGCACCGTGTTTTTGGTAGCGCGCGCTGAAGTGACTGCGTTGGGTGAGTTGCAGGAAAGCGTCAAACGGCTTGGCCAGGCCGGTGTGACCGTCAATGGCGTGGTGTTCAACGATCTGGACCTTAGTCGCCAGCGCTATGGCAGTTATGGTTACAAATATGGCCGCTACCGCTACACCAACTACCAGTACGGCAAAACTGACGCTCAGTAAAGTGAGTATGCAAGCTTTACCACAAAGGGTCATGCCACAGCATCTGGCCATCGTCATGGATGGAAACCGCCGCTGGGCTGCCAAGCGCGGTATGCCGCGTGCGCTCGGCCATGCCAGCGGTGCGCGTCGGGTTCGTCAGATCGTCCAAGCCTGCTCGGAACGTGGCATACGCTATCTCACGCTGTTTGCCTTCAGCACGGAAAACTGGCAACGTCCCGCCGACGAAGTCTCGAGCCTCATGCGCTTGTTGGTGCATTACCTGCAAAAAGAAGTGAGCGACATGCATGCCAGTGGCGTGCGTCTCAAAGTGGTAGGTGAACTGAGCCGTTTCGACCAGCGACTGCAAAATCTCATGGCCAGTGCGCAGGCCTTGACTGCGCACAACAACAAGATCACCCTGACCATCGCGGCTAACTACGGCGGCCGCTGGGACATGATGCAGGCCGTGCAAGCGTGGCAGGTTGCCAATCCGTCTTTAAGCGTCGCAGGCATGGATGAAGCAGCCATGCGCCCATACCTTAGTATGGCTTACGCGCCCGACCCCGAACTCCTCATTCGCACAGGCGGCGAGTCACGCGTCAGTAATTTTTTACTCTGGCAAATGGCGTACACCGAGATGTTTTTTACTGACACGCTTTGGCCTGACTTTTCTGCCTCGGTGCTTGATGAAGCGCTGGTCTGGTTCAGTGCCCGTGATCGTCGTTTTGGCGCTTGCAGCCAACAGGCCGTCAGTTAATTTTCACGGCGCGTCTAACCATGCAAGATATTTTCAGCTTCATTCCACTCGCTGCCCTGGTTGCCGGTGGTACGGCTTTGCTGGTCGCCCTGTTACTGGTCGCCACCCAGAATTGGCATGGTCATCACACCATGGATTCGGATGAGGGTATTCAAAAATTCCATACTGAGCCTACCCCTCGCGTGGGGGGCATTGCGATCGCGGCAGGCGTTGTTGCCGGCTATCTGATGGCGCATCCCGACAGACAGTCCCTGCTCGGGCCGCTGATTCTTGCCGGAATTCCGGCTTTTGCTTTTGGCTTGCTTGAAGACATCACTAAAAAAGTCAGCGTGCGCACCCGCTTGCTGGCCACAATGGGGAGCGGTGTGCTGGGATGGGCCATCACCGGTTATTCAATTACCAATGCCAATGTCTGGGGTATGAATTGGCTGCTGAGCTTTCCCCTTATTTCGGTTGCCTTTACGGCCTTTGCCATAGGTGGTATTGCCAATGCCATCAATATTATTGATGGCTTCAATGGACTGTCTTCTGGGACCGTATTGATTATTCTTGCTGCTTTTGCCGTCATGACCACTGCTTTGGGCGACCCCGATCTGGCACGCATTTGTCTGATTTTGGCGGGTGCCGTGGCTGGATTTTTGTTGGTTAACTGGCCGCTGGGCAAGATATTCTTGGGCGACGGAGGGGCTTACTTCATCGGTTTTGCCCTAGCTTGGATGGCTGTGCTGTTATTGCAACGTCATCCCGACGTATCGGCTTGGGCCCCCATGCTGGTGTGCGGCTTTCCGGTGCTGGAGGTGCTCTTCAGTATCGTGCGCCGCCGTCGTCGTCACCTGAGTCCTGGCGACCCCGACCGTCTGCATTTGCACAGTCTGGTCAAACGCCGTCTGGCACGTCGCCTGTTGCCAAAAGCATCCAATTTAACCCGCAATTCAGCCACAGGCGCCATCATGTGGCTGGCCGCATTAGTGCCAGCCTTGATTGCCGTTCAGTGGCCCACTCATACGCCCATACTGATATTCGGCTTTGTTTTTTGTGGCGTGTTGTATTCAGCCATTTATGCACGGTTGACACAGTTTCGATGGTGCTACAGGCCTGCTACGCTGATGGCTAAAGCGGCCTAAGTCTGTTTTCTTATTTTTGACCTCCTTTTTATGACATCAACAAAAAAAATACAAAACCCTGCGTTCCCCCTTTCCGTTGCAGTGATTGGCTTGGGATACGTGGGTTTGCCGCTGGCTGTTGAATTTGGCAAAAAGCGCTCGGTCGTTGGTTTTGACATCAATGTCAAGCGCATCGCCGAATTGCAAGCGGGGCATGACCATACGTTAGAGACCGAACCCGAAGAACTCCAGGCCGCCACTCATCTGCGTTTTAGCACTCAACTTGAAGACTTGCGCGCTTGCAACTGCTTCATTGTTACCGTACCCACGCCGATTGACGAACACAAGCGGCCCGACCTTACGCCGCTGATCAAGGCCAGCGAAACCGTTGGAAAAGTCCTCAAGCCCGGTGATATCGTGATTTACGAATCCACTGTGTACCCCGGCGCCACTGAAGAAGATTGTGTGCCTGTGCTCGAAAAATTCTCGGGCTTGAAGTTCAATGTGGACTTTTTTGCTGGCTACAGCCCTGAGCGCATCAACCCCGGCGACAAAGAGCACCGCGTCACTACCATCAAGAAAGTCACCTCCGGCTCCACGCCCGAAGTTGCCGACATTGTCGATGCGCTCTACAACGAAATCATTACCGCCGGCACCCACAAGGCCGCCAGCATCAAGGTAGCCGAGGCCGCCAAGGTGATTGAAAATACCCAGCGCGACCTGAACATTGCGCTCATCAACGAGCTGGCCATCATCTTCAACAAGATGGGCATTGACACCGAAGCGGTGCTGCAGGCTGCTGGCAGCAAATGGAACTTCTTGCCATTTCGTCCTGGTCTGGTCGGCGGCCACTGCATTGGCGTAGACCCGTACTACCTGACCCACAAGGCCCAATCGATTGGCTACCACCCCGAAATCATCCTGGCTGGTCGCCGTCTGAATGACAGCATGGGCCCTTACGTCGTGTCCCAACTGGTCAAAGCCATGACCAAACGCCGCGTCCATGTCGATGGCGCACGCATCCTGGTCATGGGTCTGGCGTTCAAGGAAAACTGCCCTGACCTGCGCAACACCCGCGTGGTCGATATCGTGGCCGAACTGCAAGACTACAACTGCCAAGTTGACGTATACGACCCCTGGGCCGCACCGGCTGAAGCCGAGCACGAATACGGCATTACCCCGGTCGCCCAGCCCGAATCTGGCACCTACGACGGCATCATCATCGCCGTGGCGCATCACCAGTTCAAAACCATGGGCGCTGCCGCCATCCGCGCCTTGGGCAAGCCCAATCATGTGCTGTACGACCTGAAATACCTGCTGCCCGCTGCCGAAAGCGACTTGCGGCTGTAAAACCCTGGAATTTAGAAGAAAACCAGCTCTTGCGCAAGCCAGACGTGCGCAAGCTGCTATGAATAAAGAAGTGAAATGACTGCTTATCAACGACTGCAAACCCGCCTGCCCACCGAGCCCCGCACCTGGCTCATCACTGGCGTGGCTGGCTTTATTGGCAGCAATTTGCTGGAAGCCCTGCTCAAACTCAACCAGCGCGTCGTCGGCCTGGACAACTTTGCCACCGGCCACCAGCGCAATCTGGATGAAGTTCAATCCCTCGTCACTGCCGCGCAGTGGGCGAACTTCAGTTTCATCAAAGGCGACATTCGTGAGCAGGTCGACTGCCAAAAGGCTTGCCACGGTGTTGACTATGTGCTGCACCAAGCGGCCCTCGGCAGCGTCCCCCGCAGCCTCGAAGACCCCATCACCACCAACAGCGCCAACATCACCGGCTTCTTAAACATGCTGGTCGCTGCCCGCGACGCCAAAGTGAAAAGCTTCACCTACGCCGCCAGCAGTTCCACCTACGGCGACCATCCCGCGCTGCCCAAGGTTGAAGACGCAATCGGCAAACCGCTCAGCCCTTACGCCGTCACCAAATACGTCAACGAGCTGTATGCTGAAGTGTTTGCCCGCAGCTACGGTTTCAACACCGTGGGCTTGCGCTACTTCAATGTATTCGGTCCCCGCCAAGACCCCAACGGCGCCTACGCCGCCGTTATTCCCAAATGGACAGCCGCACTGTTGCAAGGCGAGCCGGTGTACATCAATGGTGACGGTGAAACCAGCCGCGATTTCTGCTTTGTGGCCAATGCCGTGCAGGCCAACCTGCTGGCGGCCACTGCAACAAACCCCGAAGCCAGAAACCAGGTCTATAACGTAGCCGTAGGCGATCGCACCACCTTGAACATCCTGTACGCCCTGCTGCGCGACAACCTCGCGGCCCATGGCGTCAGCGCCAGCGTACAGCCCGTGTACCGCGACTTTCGCGCCGGTGACGTGCGCCACAGCCAGGCCGATATTGGCAAAGCGCAGCGCTTGCTGGGTTACGCCCCCACGCACCGGCTGGCCGAAGGCGTGGCCGAAGCCATGCCTTGGTATGTAGCCCAAAAGTAATGATGAAAAATGCCTCTTGCGCACGCACTATTTGCGTAAGCAGCTATTAAAAAAGAAGCAGATGACTTCCCTCCAACACCCGCAGCCGTTGATGTTGCGCGACACGCCGTGACCATTCTCATCACCGGTGCAGCCGGCTTCATTGGTGCCAACTTCGTCCTCGACTGGCTGGCCCAGTGCGACGAGCCTGTCGTCAACCTCGACAAGCTGACCTATGCCGGCAATCTGGAAACGCTGACATCGCTGGACGGCGACGCGCGGCATATCTTTGTGCACGGCGACATTGGGGATTCCGAACTGGTTGCCAGCCTGCTGGCGCAGCACCAACCCAGGGCTGTCCTGAACTTCGCTGCTGAAAGCCATGTGGACCGCTCCATCCACAGCCCTGAAGACTTCATCCAGACCAATATCGTTGGCACCTTTCGTCTGCTCGAAAGCGTGCGCGCCTATTGGAATCAACTCGAAGCCGAAGCCAAGGCGGCCTTTCGCTTCCTGCACGTCTCCACCGACGAGGTCTACGGCTCCTTGAGTGCGACCGATCCGGCCTTTACCGAAACCCATCGCTACGAGCCCAACAGCCCGTACTCGGCCAGCAAAGCCGCCAGCGACCACCTGGTGCGCGCCTACCACCACACCTACGGCCTGCCGGTGCTGACCACCAACTGCTCGAACAACTACGGCCCCTATCATTTTCCTGAAAAGCTCATTCCGCTGATGATCGTCAACGCCCTGGCCGGCAAGGCGCTGCCGGTGTACGGCGACGGCATGCAGGTGCGCGACTGGCTGTACGTCAAGGACCACTGCAGCGCCATTCGCCGCGTGCTGGAAGCCGGGCGGCTGGGCGAGGTGTACAACGTCGGCGGCTGGAACGAAAAGCCCAACATCGAGATTGTCAACACCGTCTGCGCCTTGCTCGACGAGATGCGCCCCCAAGCAGACGGTACCAGCTACCGCACGCAAATCACCACCGTCAAAGACCGCCCCGGCCACGACCGGCGCTACGCCATCGACGCCGGCAAGATCGAGCGCGAGCTGGGCTGGAAACCGGCGGAAACCTTTGCGTCCGGCATCCGCAAGACCGTGCAGTGGTACTTGGCTAATGCCGAGTGGGTGGCCAATGTGCAAAGCGGCGCCTACCGCGACTGGGTGCAGACGCAATACGCAAAAGAGGACGTGCTCCAGTGATTAAAAATACTCAACGCAAAGGCCTCATCCTCGCTGGCGGCTCGGGCACGCGCCTGCACCCGGCCACGCTGGCCATCAGCAAACAGTTGCTGCCGGTGTACGACAAGCCGATGATCTATTACCCGCTCAGCACCTTGATGCTGGCCGGCATCAAAGACGTGCTCATCATCAGCACCCCGCAAGACACTCCGCGCTTTGTCCAGCTGCTGGGCGACGGCAGCCAGTGGGGTATCAACCTTCAATACGCCGTGCAAGCCAGCCCCGATGGCCTGGCGCAAGCCTTCCTCATTGGAGAAGACTTTGTCGGCAACCATCCCAGTGCTTTGGTGCTGGGCGACAACCTGTTCTATGGCCACGACCTGGTCAATCTGCTTGCCACCGCAGACCGCCAAGCCAGCGGTGCCACCGTGTTTGCCTACCACGTGCAAGACCCCGAGCGCTACGGCGTCGTGGCCTTCGACAAAACCGGCAAAGCCAGCAGCATTGAAGAAAAACCCCTCAAGCCCAAAAGCAACTACGCCGTCACCGGCCTGTACTTCTACGACAACCAGGTGGTTGACATAGCCAAGGCCGTCAAGCCCAGCGCACGCGGCGAGTTGGAGATCACCACCGTCAACCAGGCTTACCTCGATCAAAACCAGCTCAATGTGCAAATGATGCAGCGCGGCTATGCTTGGCTGGACACTGGCACCCACGACAGCCTGCTGGAAGCGGGCCAGTTCATCGCCACACTGGAGCGCAGGCAAGGCCTGAAGATCGCCTGCCCCGAAGAAATCGCCTTTCGCAACGGCTTTATCACTGCCGAGCAACTTGAAAAGCTGGCTCAGCCCCTGGCCAAAAGCGGCTACGGCCAATACCTGCAGCGCTTGCTGGCAGAAGCAAGCCCATCATGAAAGTCACGCTGACGGCTATTCCCGATGTGCTTGTCATCGAACCCAAAGTGTTTGGCGACGCGCGCGGCTTCTTCTATGAAAGCTTCAACCAAAAAGCCTTCAACGACGCCACCGGTCTCAACCTGAACTTTGTACAAGACAACCACAGCCGTAGCGGCAAGGGCGTGCTGCGCGGACTGCATTACCAAATCCAGCAGCCTCAAGGCAAGTTGGTGCGCGTGGTGCGCGGTGCGGTGTTTGACGTAGCGGTCGATATTCGCAAGGGGTCACCCACTTTCGGCCACTGGGTCGGTATGGAACTGAGCGAAGAAAACCACAAACAGCTGTGGATCCCCGCAGGCTTTGCGCACGGGTTCATGGTGACCAGCGAGTCGGCAGAATTTTTGTATAAGACCACCGACTACTACGCGCCCGCGCATGAGCGCTGCATTGTGTGGGATGACCCGGCCATTGGCATTCAATGGCCCCTATCGACCGCGCCCAGCTTGTCAGACAAAGACCAGCAAGGCCTGGCGCTAAGCGAAGCAGAGACGTTTTGAAGATCGTACGCAATGTGCACTGCATAATATATCGCTCTATAGTGATCCGCAATGACTTGGTTTGGCGGTGCTATAGCAAAGAGTTTTGAAATAGCTTTCGTTTTGTGATTACTATTTGGCTCGTGCTTTGAATTATTTTAAAAGTGCACGAATTTAAATTTAAGTTATCGTCTTTGTAAGCTAGTGATAATTTACTATCAAAAAAAAATTTAAAAATTTTATGTTACCGGCTTTAAAATTTATAAGTATCTAATTATTCGTTTATTTGTTGTAATGTAGAAGATTGACAAATCTAATTCTTTTCATTATTAAAAAAATTACTATTTGCTATCAGAAAATCGTGACGATGTTTGCAAAAATAAAAAATAACAGTCTTTTATCAAGCTCTGCTGTTTACCTGTTTTCTAACCTTCTTGCTGCTGCAATTCCTTTTGCCCTGCTTCCTATATTGACTCGTTATCTCAGTCCGGTTGAATACGGCGAGATTGCTATGTTTCAAACCCTGATAGCTGCATTGGCTGCTTTTGTGGGTCTCAGCGGTGTTGGCGCAGCCGCAAGAAAGTATTACGACACTGACCTTAATACGGCAGACTTCAAAGCTTACATCGGATCTTGTTTTCAGGTTCTTGTTGGAAGCAGCTTGATTGTTTTTTTTATAATTTTTTTGTTTAGGCAAAGAATTTCAGAATTAGTCAGCCTGAACGAAAAGTGGATTTTTCTTTCAGTTGCGGTTGCAGCCACAGGATTTATCATTCAAATGCGCCTGGGTCTGTGGCAGGTAAAAAAAAGTGCTCGCCCTTATGGCATTCTCCAAGTCAGCCAAAGTTTGAGTAATATGCTTTTATCCTTGTTATTCGTCGTCACTCTGGCGCAAGGCGCAGCCGGCCGCATCAATGCTCAGGTTTACGTCACTTTTTTGCTTGCAGGAATTTCAATATATCTTTTGCGCCGCGATGATTTCTTGACGTTTAAATGGCGACCCGATCAAATCAGGGAAATTCTCAATTTCGGTGTGCCACTCATTCCCCATATTGGCGGTATATTTATACTCAGTTCTTTCGATCGATTTGTTATTAACTCAAAGCTTGGTCTGGCAGAGACGGGCGTTTACATGGTAGCCGTTCAATTGACAAGTGCCATGGGCATCGTATTTGACGCAGTTAACAAAGCCTATGTGCCTTGGCTTTATGAACGGCTCAAACGCGATCTGCCTGAGGAAAAACGTCAAATCGTTCGTTGGACTTATGTTTATTTTATGTTTGTGTTATTGATCGCAGGGCTTGCATTTTTGATTGGCCCCTATCTTACGGTATTGATTGCCGGTGAACGATATGCTGAAGCTGGCAAGGTGGTAGGTTGGCTAGCCTTGGGGCAAGCATTTGTCGGCATGTATTTGATGGTGACCAATTACACTTTTTATGCTAGAAAAACTGGCCTACTGTCATTGTCTACGATTGTCTCCGGACTGCTTAATATCGGCCTGCTCATACTGTTTATTGACTTGTTCGGCTTAGTGGGTGCCGCAATGGCCTTTGCGATTTCTATGGCAGTCCGATTCCTTTTCACCTGGTTTGTCGCCCAAAAATGCCATCCCATGCCATGGGTTCAATTCCTAAAATCCGCCTGATCAATATCGGCATCAATTTTATTTAACTATGACCAAAAATGTGCTCATTACTGGCGCCGACGGTTTTATCGGCTCTCACCTCACCGAACTATTAGTCCGTGAGGGCTATAAAGTAAAAGCTTTATCTCAATACAATTCTTTTAATTATTGGGGATGGTTGGAAGATGTAAGTTGTTTAAAAGACATCGAAGTTTTAAATGGCGATGTGCGTGACCCTCATTACTGCAAGCATATTACCAAGGAGGTGGATATCATATTTCACCTTGCTGCGCTAATAGCTATCCCATATTCGTATCTCGCCCCGGACAGCTATGTTGACACCAACATCAAAGGCACATTGAATATTTGTCAGGCAGCATTAGAGAATAATGTCGAGCGTGTGATTCACACTTCAACCAGCGAGGTATACGGCACCGCTCAATATGTGCCGATTGATGAAAAACATCCGCTCCAAGCGCAGTCCCCTTATAGTGCCTCCAAAATTGGTGCTGACGCAATGGCAATGAGTTTTTTTAATGCTTTTAATCTTCCCATTACTATTGCCCGCCCATTCAATACCTATGGTCCTCGACAATCCGCCCGGGCGGTCATCCCAACCATCATCAGTCAGATTGCCAGTGGCAAAAAGCAAATCAAGCTTGGCGATGTCACACCCACACGCGATTTCAACTACGTAGCTGACACCTGTCGTGGCTTTCTTGCCTTGGCTCGTTGCGACCAAGCTATTGGTGAAACAGTAAATATCGGCTCAAACTTTGAAATTTCAGTTGGCGATACACTTAACCTGATTCGAGAACTGATGAACAGCGATGTTCAATTCCTGATGGATGAGCAGCGAATCCGGCCAGAAAAATCTGAAGTGTTCCGGCTCTGGTGCGACAACTCCAAAATCCGCGATTTCACCGGCTTTGAGCCGCAGTACAACATCCGGCAGGGCCTTCAGGAAACGATTAACTGGTTTACACGCCCGGAAAACCTTGCCAAATACAAAGCAGACATCTACAACGTCTAAACCCAACATGTTTGCCCATCTCATCCGCTTCATTCGTGACCAATACCGTACGAAAGACTTTATTCCTCTCCATGCCCCTGTTTTTAACGGACAAGAGCGCAACTATGTGCTTGAAACTATCGATTCAACTTTTGTTTCCAGCGTAGGTGCTTTCGTTGACCGTTTTGAGAATGAAATGGCCGCTTATACCGGCAGTCCGCGTGCTGTCGCCACTGTCAATGGCACTGCAGCGCTGCATGCGGCGCTTTTGCTTGCGGGTGTGAAGCGCGGAGAACTCGTCATCACCCAGTCACTCACCTTCATCGCTACCTGCAACGCTATTAACTATTGCGGTGCTGAACCGGTGTTTATCGACGTAGACCGGCATACCCTTGGCCTTTCCCCCAGCGCACTGGATGCTTGGTTGCAGGACAACGCACGCATGGACAGTGAAGGCACCTGCCGTACAAAAGACGATGACAAAATCATCCGTGCCTGCTTGCCCATGCACACCTTCGGGCACCCTGTGGCGCTTGATGATCTGCTGGGAGTCTGCACACGTTGGAACCTGGTATTGGTTGAAGACGCAGCAGAATCGCTGGGCAGCTTTTACAAGGGGCGCCACACCGGCACCTTCGGCCAGCTCGGCACGCTCAGCTTCAACGGTAACAAAATCATCACCACCGGGGGTGGCGGCATGATCCTTGCCAATGAAGAGTTAGGTAAGCGGGCCAAACACCTGACCACCACGGCCAAGAAGCCACACCCCTACGAGTTTGTTCATGACGAAGTTGGCTTCAACTACCGTTTACCCAACCTGAATGCCGCACTGGGCTGTGCGCAGTTGGAACAGCTTGAAGGGTTCATTGCTGCCAAGCGCTCACTGGCCGCCCGCTATGCCGAGGAGCTACAGGGTAGCGACCTGCAATTTTTCCATGAGCCACATGACTGCCGCTCCAACTACTGGCTCAATGCCGTGATCTGCGAAAGTGGCGAACAGCGCGATGCGCTGATCAAGACGACCAACGATCAAGGTGTGATGACACGCCCAATCTGGAAGTTGATGAATCACCTACCCATCTATGCGCACTGCCGCAAGGGCGATTTGAGCAATGCCGAGTGGCTGGAAGTGCGGGTTGTCAATTTGCCAAGCAGTGTGCTTCCGGAGTTCCTGCAATGAAGCGGAAGATTGCAGTTTTTACGGGTACTCGCGCCGAATACGGGCTCTTGTACTGGCTGATGAAAGACATCCAGACCAGCGAAACGCTGGCACTGCAGGTCATCGTCACCGCGATGCACCTGTCGCCTGAATTTGGTGAAACGTGGAAGCAAATCGAACAAGACGGCTTCAACATTGATGCCAAAGTTGAAATGCTCTTGTCCTCGGATACCCCGGTTGGTGTGGTCAAGTCCATGGGGCTGGGCACCATCGGCTTTGCCGATGCGCTAGACCGCCTAAGGCCCGACGTCCTGATCGTGCTTGGTGACCGCTTCGAGGCGCTTGCAGTTGTGCAGGCTGCACTCATTATGCGCATCCCGGTTGCGCATTTGCATGGCGGCGAGATCACCGAAGGTGCTTACGATGATGCAATCCGCCATGCCATCACCAAAATGGCAAGTCTTCATTTCGTTGCAGCTGAACCATATCAGCAACGAGTGATTCAGATGGGTGAGGCCCCACCTACGGTCTTTAATGTTGGTGCTATTGGTCTGGATCACCTTCAGCGCAGCCCCCGGATGGAGTTGGGTGAACTCGCCGCTAGCTTGGGTTTCGAACTGCGTGAACCCTATCTACTCGTCACACATCACCCTGTCACCCTGCTTGAAGAAGACCCTGAGGAAAGCTTCAGGGCACTCTTGGCTGCACTTGACAGATTCCCCGACTTCCAAATCATCCTGACCTACCCCAATGCGGATAACGGAGGGCGAGTGATCATCCCTCTCCTGGAAGAATATGCGCGCAGCCAAACCCATCGAGTTCTCGCTATTCCGTCGCTCGGTTTCAAGCGTTATTTGAGCGCGCTAAGCAAGGCTTCAGCAGTAGTAGGTAACTCGTCCAGCGGCATTATTGAAGCCCCTGCATTCGGAATTCCGACGGTCAATATTGGCTCAAGGCAACTCGGAAGGTTGGCGGCAGATTCGGTCTTGCACTGCGCACCAACTGCCGAAGCGATCGAGCAGGCGCTTACCAAAGCGCTCTCGCCAGACTTTGCAAAGATGTGCCGGAACGTTTCAAATCCATATGGACAAGGCAGCGCGGCCACGGCAATCGTCAAGGTTCTTGAGTCGCACACGGGGCCTTTTCATAAACACTTTCACGACATGGGCATTAAATGATGAAGCGACCAGATCCTGATCACGTCTACATCATCGCCGAAGCGGGCGTAAACCATAACGGCCAGCGCGACCTGGCTTTTGCGCTAGTGGATGCAGCCGCCGAAGCTGGCGCAGATGGAGTGAAGTTCCAGACCTTCGATGCGCAGAAGCTTGCCTCGAAAAGCGCACCAAAGGCTGCTTACCAAAAGCAAAGTACCGATGCGGCTGAAAGCCAGCTTGCGATGCTGAAAAAACTGGAACTGCCACGCGAGTGGCACCAGGAACTACAGGCTTACTCGCGGCAAAAGGGTATCGAATTTCTTTCAACCGCTTTCGATACGGACAGCCTCGCGTTCCTGGTTGAGCTGGGCATGCCCCTCTTCAAGATACCCTCGGGCGAACTCACCAATGGCCCTTTGTTGTGGCAATTCGCCCGCACGCGCAAGCCGCTGATTCTCTCCACAGGCATGGCAACCTTGTCTGAAGTGGAGCAGGGGCTGGCCATCGTGGCGCACGCGCTGAATGCAGAGGCCGAACCTGCCAATATGGATGAGGTTTGGCGTGACTGGAGCAAGGCAGAGTATAGAAATAGTTTGCGCGGTCACATCACCCTACTGCACTGCACTTCGCAGTATCCAACCCCCCTTAACGAAGTCAATCTGCGTGGCATGGATACGCTCGCTTCTGCCTTTGGATTGGCCGTGGGCTATTCCGATCACACCCGAGGCATCCTGATACCGGTGGCGGCTGTAGCGCGCGGCGCCACCGTCATTGAAAAGCACTTCACGCTGGATCGCACCTTGCCCGGGCCGGATCATCAGGCCTCACTCGAGCCGGATGAGCTGAAACAGATGGTGGGAGATATTCGGGCGCTGAAAGCCGCGCTGGGCGATGGCTGCAAAGCGCCGCAACCCAGCGAATGGGACACCCGTCAGGCGGGCCGCCAGCAGGTGGTGGCCGCCCGTGACATTCCTGCAGGCGCTGTCTTGACACGCCAAGACTTAACCACCGCGCGTAGCGGGGCGGGCCTGCCGCCTACGGCACTGTGGGGCCTCGTTGGTCAGCCGGCCAGTCGCTGCTTTGCCGCAGGCGAAATCATTGAGCCATGAGCGAGCCAAAAATGTTTAGGCAACCACTCGTAATGATCGGTGCAGGTGGTCACGCTAAGGTGTTGCACGCACTGGCGATGGCGCTTGGCCACAACATTGTGGGGGTGTGTGATCCGCAACTCTTTCAACAAGGCCAATCCCACTGGCGAGGTGTGCCCGTTCTTGGTGGGGATGACGCCTTGGCGCAATTCGACACTTCCACTTTTGGGCTGATCAATGGCATTGGACAGTTGGTAGGTAGTCAGGCGCGTAAGGCGATATACGAACGCCTGCGTCAAGCAGGTTTCAATTTCCCTGCGCTGGTGCACCCTGCCGCATGGATATGCTCCAGTGCCACGCTGGCGCAAGGGGTGCAGATCATGGCTGGCGCGGTTGTCCAACCCGACTGCTGCATTGGCGAAAACAGCATTATCAATACGCACGCCAGCATCGATCACGATTGCGTAATCGGTGCACATGTGCATATCGCACCCGGTGCAACCCTTTGTGGCGGTATTCGGGTGTTAGACGGCGCCTTCATTGCTGCCGGCGCCACTCTCATACAAGGGGTAACGGTCGGATTAGGGGCCGTCGTTGGCGCGGGCAGCATCCTCACGCGTGATTTGGAAGCCAATCAAGTCATATTGGGCTCGCGCCCATGGGTCAGTAATACCGCAACAAAATTAAAGTCGGATATATAAATGAAGTCTTGGAAATCCGTTCTTGTACGTCCTGAAACTTCACTGGAAGAAGCAATTGCCACACTCGACTGTGGAGCCCTGCGCATTGCCATCGTCGTCGATGAACAAGACCGCCTGCTTGGCACACTCACCGATGGCGATGTACGTCGCGCACTCCTCAAGCATTTGCCCTTGGACATCCCCGTCGGGGAAGCGATGTGCGCTACGCCGCAAACGGCGCAGCGAGATTGGAGCAGGGAACGCGTGCTTGCTGTCATGGAAAGCACGCAACTGCTGCAGTTACCGGTGGTCGATATTGATGGGCGCGTTGTTGGGCTGGAGACACTGCACGGGCTTCTCGAAAAACGCCTACTGAACAACCCGGTCTTCTTGATGGCCGGTGGGTTTGGCACCCGTCTGCATCCGCTTACCCACGATTGCCCCAAACCACTGTTGAAAGTGGGCGATAAACCGATCCTTGAACTTATCCTGGAGGGATTCATCAATGCTGGCTTCCATCGATTCTTCATCTCCACGCATTACCTTTCGGAGATGATTAAAGAGCACTTCGGCGACGGAAAGCGCTGGGGCATCAGCATTCGCTACGTGCATGAAGAGGATCCGCTAGGTACCGGTGGCGCGCTAGGCCTGCTGCCACATCATGAGATTGATGAGCCCATGTTCTTGATGAATGGAGATTTGCTCACAACGCTAAACTATCGCGGCTTGCTCGACTTTCATAAGGAGCATGGCAATATCGCAACGATGTGCGTGCGCGAATATGAGCATCAGGTTCCGTACGGGGTTATCCAGAGCGACGAACACCGGATTCTATCCATGGTTGAGAAACCCATACAGAAATTTTTCATTAATGCTGGGGTTTATGTCTTGTCGCCTGAATTAGTCAAAAGCGTCGAACCCGGCACCCGTGTAGATATGCCGACGCTGTTGACGCAGCAGATAGATAAGGGCAACGATGTAAGTATGTTTCCGTTGCATGAGTATTGGCTGGATATTGGTCGTATGGAGGATTATCAGCGAGCGCAGACGGAGGTGCCTCGCCTATGAACGCCCGTTCACGTTACTTGGTGATTGGCAGTGGGAGTATTGCCAAGAGGCACATCCGCAATCTAAAAACCGTGTTCAAGGATTCGGAGGTCGGTTGTGTTTCTTCCTCTGGGCGACGCTTAAGTTTGGAAGAGACGGGTGCACATCGAGTTTTCGATGATCTTCAGTCTGCATTGGATTGGCATCCACGCTTTGGTATTGTGGCTTCTCCGGCCCCATTTCACCCTGAGCATGCTGCAATATTGGTGCGGCACGGATGCCCCGTATTGATCGAAAAGCCGATAGCGGACTCCACCGAACGTTTTGCTGTCTTCAGCGATGTGCTCCGCAGTGGCGCAGCACCAGTTGAGGTAGGTTATACCCTGCGGCACTTGCCTTCAGCTCAGCGCTTAAAGGCATTGCTGGACGCCGCCGTTGTGGGGCGAGTCCATAGCGTGTTGGTCGACACAGGGCAGTATTTACCTGATTGGCGTCCTGGCTCGGATTATCGGCAGAATGTCTCTGCTCAGAGAGCGCTGGGAGGGGGTGTGCTTCTTGAACTAAGTCATGAGTTTGACTACCTCCAATGGCTTTTTGGTAAGTTTGATCGAGTGTTTGGAATGTTTTCGCGCAGTGGCATGCTTGACATTGATGTTGAAGACAAAATTGACGTAACGCTTACTCGGTGTGATGGGCTTGTTGTTCAGGTTCATATGGATTTCCTGCAGCGGGCGCCCACGCGCATCTGCAAGATCATTGGTGAGGATGGTAACCTTATTTGGAACTTGATTGATAACCGGATCGACCGTCAAGTGGGTAGTCGAACGGAGTGCCTATTTGAAGACTTGAATTTTGATCGAAACGAAATGTATATAGCGCAGCTACGGCGCTTCTCAAGAGTGGTCAATGGGGAAATCAATCCCATGGTTAGCATAGACGACGCGTTGAATACCTTGAAGGTTATAGATGCTATTCGTCTGTCCTCAGAGCAAGGCTTGCTAATTCCAATTTCTGGAGTTTTATTATGAAAGTGTATGCATTTATTTTTGCGAGAGGAGGATCAAAAGGTCTCCCCGGTAAAAATATTCGTAAGTTAGGCGGTATACCTCTATTGGCACACTCCATTCGTGTCGCGCAACTGGTGCCAGGCATTAATGAAGTCTTTGTCTCGACAGATGCTGATGACATTGCATCGGTCGCAGCGGAGTTTGGTGCAACCGTAATTAAGCGTCCGGTAGAACTTGCCTCCGATACCGCCTCAGAGTGGTTGGCTTGGCGTCACGCGATTGAGTATCTTCTTGCCGAAGGCAAACCTTTTGACGTATTTTTGAGTCTGCCTGCAACCAGTCCACTTCGTTCCGTCGATGATGTGCAGAAATGCCTTGATGCATTGGATGTAGAAACCGATGTGGTTATTACTGTTACCCCTGCGGCTCGTAGCCCGTATTTCAACATGGTCACTAGAGACCAAGATGGAATGAGCCACATCGTGATGGGACTTGGCAAGACAGTACGTCGGCAGGATGCGCCGCCTATTTACGACATGACCACGGTGGCTTATGTTGCGCGGCCAACCTTCATATTAAACCAGCCTGGATTATTCGCTGGACGGGTGCGCTCCGTCATAGTTCCGAAGGAACGAGCGGTAGATATTGATGATGCTTATGACTTTGTTGTCGCGGAGGCCTTGTGCAAACCATGAACCGATTCCCATCCCTTGAAGAAAAGACAATAGTCATAGTCGGTGCAGGCGGACGAATTGGAAGAGAAATTACAACTGCCGTTTTGACTGCTGGGGCACAAGTCGTTGCTATTGATTGCAATGACGACGCTCTTTCGGGTTTGAGTAACTTTTCTGGAGGTGGCGCGGGACGGCTACTTCCTGTCAAAGCTGACATCACGAATGTCGCATCAATAGAGCAAATGCTATCGCTTGCGAATGATCGATTTGGCATTGTCAATGGTGCGGTTAATGCCGCGTATCCAAGGAATTCAAACTACGGACGTCCTTTTTTTGAGGTTGAATTCGCAGATTTCAGTGAGAACCTATCTCTTCATCTTGGTGGATATTTTTTATTTATGCAGCAATGTGCAAAGTACGCAATAAGCACACGCAGCAACTTTTCACTGGTTAATCTCTCATCGATTTATGGCGTAATGGCACCCCGTTTCGAGGTTTATGAAGAAGCTTCGTTTACTATGCCGGTCGAATATGCTGCCATTAAATCAGCAATAATTCACCTTACAAAATACGCGAGTGCTTATGCAGGTGAATATTTTCGTGCAAACTGCGTAAGTCCGGGTGGTATTTTAGCGGGGCAAGATGATTCCTTTCTACAGCGTTACAACAGTCATTGCATGCGTAAAGGAATGTTGTCGGCGAATGATGTTGCGGGGAGTATTGTATTTTTGTTATCTGATATTTCTGAGTTTATTACTGGTCAAAATATTGTAGTGGATGATGGATTCTCATTATAAATATCAGATAAAATTTTATTTCGATTAGATTGGTTAATTCAGCACGCGCTACAAGCATGGCGCATTACCTTTCCGGACTCACTGTTTCTTGCAGCTTATTTCTTAATTATGAAATTTTATTTTTATAGATTTTTGAAATATTATTCATTCACAGGACTGGCCAGCAGAACGCGCCATTTCGTTTTGCGGACTCAATTAGAGAAGCCGTTGCGATGTTTGCCGAGGGCGGCGCTCACCACCCTGTGGTCAGTGTCAGCTTGGCAAGCACTCACTCCGCTTGGTGCTACCGCTCCACCGATACGGGTATGGAACCATTTTGGCGTGGGAGGCTATAGGGCAGTGCCCCAAGATTTGGAGCCAGCTTGGATGCTTAAGTGTGCTATTTATCTGTTATCTGTTTTCTCCCGTCTAACCACGTGACGAATGTGCATTTCGACTCCGGACGATCATCCGTTTCTGATGGATAAGCAGGTCGAAGTCATCGATGTTGATACATTAAATGACTTAAAGTTCTGCGAAGATTTTCTAGTTTACACACACCATATAGCTCGATGATTAAGCTAATAAAGACAGATACCCCACGGTCTGCACTGTTACTCATGCGCACGCCGCTTCAAGTTTGGATCGTCGATCGGGTCTTGCTTTCCGAAAGTTTGTTCAGTTATGATTTATTTTATTTTACTCAGCAAGTTGCACCTGAGGCTGCTATTTAAATTATGCAAAATTTAAGTTTTATTAATTTTATATAAAAATGAATCTTTTTATATGTACATCTTCTCTTCAAATTTTAATTGCTAAAGCAATTATAAATAAGCTATCAATTAAGCTAAGTGATTGCGAATTTTTTGTTTTTTCAGAAAAATCAAACTTAAAAATTAAACATTATTTTGATAAAGTTAGCGCCTTATGTGGCGAAGCAAACTTTATGGAAACCAATCTTCGATTCCCATTTTATGTTTTGGATATTCAAAAAAGATTTAGAGGTAAAAAATACTCATCAATTTATCTTGCGTCAATTGATAGTTTGTACATACAAATAATTCTTTCGATTGTGAATTTTGATAAACTCAATACCTTTGACGATGGAACTGCCAATATTGTAGAGGCTGGAATATATAATAGGCATTCAGGTGATTTAAGTATTTTTAGGATGATTTGGGCATATTTGGTTGGGGGAAGGTTTAATCAGAATAAAATAAAAAAAAATTCTGTTATTCATTATACTATTTTTAAAAATAAAAAAAATTATTCTTCTGAATGTCCTGTACATGTCGAAATATTTAATAAATTTGGCAATACTAAAGTAAAGAAATTTAAATGTATGCTGATTTTAGGTACCGATTTATTGGCGCTTTGCTCTATTGATAGAGTTCAAAAGCTAGAGAAAATCACTATAAACGTCGCGTCTAATCGAGATTTTGATGTATTTTATTTGCCACACCCACGAGGAAAGCCTATTAATGCATTGGAGAAAATAACTTTACATACTAGGGATGTAGCTGAAGATGTAGTGGCAAATCTTCTGGATGAGTATGAATACATAGATGTTTATAGCTTTTGCAGTTCGGCGCAATTTAATTTTAACCATGTAGAGAATATAAATAATTATATTATACTTGCCGATTGTTTAAATAAGCCAATAGCTCAAGTTCAGTATTTGGCTCTTCAGGATGGAATGAGTTCAATTAATGGTGAGGATTACTTTTCGATTCCCGGCATAGATCCTGTACTAAAAATATAAAAATTATTTTTAGATATAAATAATTTTTAATTAATACATCTACAAAATAAGGTTAAATTTTTAAGATTTGCAATCTTGATTGCAGTAGTTGATGATTAAAAAAGAAAGAGAATGGTTTTGGTACGTTTTATATCGACAGTTGCATTGCTTGAAAATGTTATTGGCGCTTCTGTTGATCAGAATGTAGTTCACCAATGACTCAACAACGCATTGCTATTCTTATGCCGGATCTTTGCTGCGGCGGGGCTGAACGCGTTGCTGTCAACTTGGCTAACGGGTTCGTCCAGCGCGGCCATGCCGTGGACATGGTTCTGCTTTCAGCCACAGGCGAATTCCTAGTCGATTTGCGGCCTGAAGTTCGTGTGGTGGATCTTCAAGTCAAGCGCATGCGAGGGTTATTTATGCCCTTAATTAAGTATTTGCGGCAAACCCGGCCCGAAGCGGTCTTGGCCTGCATGTGGCCGCTGACGATGGTTGCGATAATAGCGCGTATGTTGGCTCGTGTGCCAGCGCGTGTAGTTGTGGCGGAGCATACAACTTGGTCGCGCTCTGAACTTCTCATGCGCCCCACCGTTAGGTTGAAGGTGCGAACCACTATGAAACATATTTTTCCGCATGCCGATGAAATCGTCACTGTGTCGCTAGGTGCGGCGGACGATTTGGCTCAGTTTGCAGATCTGGACCGTAAAACTATTACCGTCATTTATAACCCGGTAGTAAGCGATGTAACGCCGCTGCCAGTTGCTGCGCCGCTTCTTCCAAGTTGCTGGTGGTCAGGTTCGCACCGTAGGATATTGGCAGTAGGCATGCTTATTAAAGTGAAAGATTACTCCACTTTACTCCGTGCTTTTGCTGTGCTACGCCAGCGGGTGGATGCTAGGCTACTAATTCTAGGGGAAGGAGAATGCCGCGACGAACTGGAGACGCAAGCCCGTCAACTTGGAATCGAGTCCAGTGTCTTTATGCCGGGTTTCATGAAAGATCTTACACCTTATTACCAACAGGCCGATTTGCACGTCTTGTCGTCCACGAGCGAAGGTTTTGGTAACGTGATCGTTGAGGCACTTGCTGTGGGTACACCCGTGGTCAGCACCGACTGTCAGTCGGGACCGCGCGAGATTTTGAGTAACGGCCAGTTTGGCAGTTTGGTTCAGGTGGGTAATGCAGCGGCGCTGGCGACTGCGATGTTCGAGTCGCTGAATACCATACATGATATAAGCGCGATTAAGGCACGTGCGCAGGACTTTTCCATCGACAAAGCGACGGACCAATATTTAGAACTGCTTTTTCCTAACCCACTTTTGAAAAAACGCGAATAATGCACAGCATTTTCTATATTGCTCTTTTAATGTATATTCCGGGCGATACGGATTGCGATATCGCGCCAAAGGACTAGAAATGACAAAACGAGTAGTAATCATCGACTACGGACACGGCAACGCCAACTCTATTAAGAATGCATTAAATGAATTGGGTGCTTCCTCAGTGTATTCATGCAACGCGGCACAGATAGAAAGCGCAGACTACTTAATCTTGCCAGGTGTCGGACACCATCGTTCTGCCATGATGTCCCTAGTGAACAGGAAGCTGATTGACCCGCTTACAGAAGCAGTAATGATCCACAAGAAGCCTGTTCTGGGGATCTGCTTGGGGATGCAGTTAATGACAAAAAGTAGTGAGGAGGGTGGAGAGTTGGGACTCGGATGGGTTAATGCGGAGACTCGACGCATAGTCCCGACTGATCGTAGCCAATTTAAGGTGCCACATGTGGGGTGGAATACGGTAGAAAAAAATCTTTGTTCCCTGCTACTTAAGAATATTGAGACTGAAGAAGAACCTTTCTATTTTTGTCACTCATTCGCAATAAGTAAAACTTCTGAATTTGGATCAACACTAACATCAATGGTTGAATATGATCGCAAGTACGTAGCTATATTTGAACAAGAGAATATTTTTGGTGTTCAATTTCACCCTGAAAAAAGTCAAGATTCCGGATTAAGACTAATAAATAATTTTTTATCATTTTCTGATTGATTTATATGTTTCGACCAAGAATAATACCAGTAGTTCTAATCGATGGCCGTGGACATGCAGTTAAGTCGGTAAATTTTAAAAATAAAATAGATTTAGGTGATCCAGTTAACACTGTAAGTATTTTTAATGCATTCAGAGTTGATGAGTTGGTATTGCTCGATATCGATGCAACTAATTCTCAACGGTTAATTTCATTGGATTTATTACAGGATATTGCCTCTGAGGCCAGAATGCCATTCTCTGTTGGAGGCGGCATAACTTGTCTTGAGGACATAAGAAATATTCTTTCAACGGGAGCAGAAAAAGTTGTTTTATCTTCAATAGCAATTGAGCGACCCGAGTTTGTACGAGAAGCAGTAGATAAATTTGGATCATCCTCGATTATTGTATGCTTGGATGTGAAGAGTAATTTTTTCGGGAAAAAAGAAATATACATAAATTCTGGAAAAAGAAACACCAAGTTAAATCCACTTTCTACTGCTCTATTGATGGAGAAGATGGGGGTTGGTGAAATACTTGTGCAATCTATTGATAATGACGGAAAAATGAAGGGCTACGATCTTGCATTGACTGCAGAAATATCTGCGTCTGTAGGTGTGCCGGTGATTGCTTTAGGGGGTGCTGGAAATTTGCAGCATATGTTGGAATTATATCGTTCCACTTGTGTTAGTGCACTCTCTGCTGGTAGTTTATTTGTTTTTCAAAATAACCAACATGCTGTACTTGTTAACTATCCTAAGCAGCAGGATTTAAATTGTTTTCGCAATGTGCGATAGTTACTTACTTTAATATATTATGAACATAATTTCAAGAGAGCAACAGATTGGTGTAAGTGAAAAAAATATTCAGTATCGTATTTGTAATAGATGCGTTATGGATACTTCGGATCCTTGGATTTCATTTGATCAGGATGGGTTTTGCAATCATTGTACAGATTATCTTAAAACTCGGATTAAATTACTTAATCAGGATTCATTAAATGATCAGCCGCTTAATGAACTTATTAGTATAATAAAATCTAGGGGTAAAAAATCAAAATTCGATTGTGTGGTTGGTCTGAGTGGTGGCGTTGATAGTTCCTATGTTGCATACTTGGCATCAAAACATAATCTCAGGGTTTTTGGCGTACATATGGATAACGGATGGAATTCACCAATTGCGGTTGAAAACATCAGAAATCTTGTTTCAAAACTTAACATGGGGTATGCAAGTTATGTACTGCCTTGGGCGGATTTTCGAAAAGTCCAGCTCGCTTTTCTTCGTGCGTCTGTTCCGGAAGCCGAAACCCCGACCGATGTTGCCATACAAAGGGCAGTGAATTTTTATGCATTGAAAAATGGTATACCCTCTATCTTGTCCGGCGGTAATATTGCTAGTGAAGGAATATTGCCTGTGAGTTGGCATTATAATGCTAGAGATACTAAGTATAGTTATTCAATTCTTAATCAGGCTGGATGCGCTACAAAACTATTTGCTTCTCAGAAGCATGGTGTGCTCGATGAGGTTTATTCTAAAGTAATAAAAGGTATAAAAACTTTTTATCCGTTAAATAATATTATTTATGACAAAGATGCCGTACGTGATGAGCTCAAGGAGGCTGTGGGATGGAAGTACTATGGATCTAAGCATGGAGAATCAAAATTTACTAAATTTATTCAAGGCTATTATTTATATGTGAAGCATGGAATAGACTATCGCCGCGCAACTCTTTCTAGTGAAATTTGTCAGGGAGTTATGTCTAGAGATAGTGCGATAAATATATTAAATAATCTTCCTTACGATACTCAAGCTGTTAAAGTTGAGATGGAGTATATTGCAAAAAAACTTGGTATCAGTGATCAGGAGCTTCAAGCAATTGTCCAGATGCCACCCAAATGGTATAAAGATTTTCCAAATAATGAACTTATTTTAGGAAAAATTTATGACTTATACCGGTTTCTCACAAAAAAAGAAAAAACATCGAATTTTTAATAGTGTGAAATTTTATATTGGTACTTGATCTTTAAAGTTTGCCTTTGGTATGTAAATGACAGGAATTATTTATATTAGCTACGACGGAATGTTGGAGCCGCTAGGTCAGTCGCAGGTGCTGGCTTACCTCAAGCGCCTGGCGGATCACCGTCGCATTCATTTGATCAGTTTTGAGAAGGCTGATGATTGGACAAATATTGCCGAACGCGAGCGTATTGAGCGTGATATTGCTAATGCGGGTATTGTTTGGCATCCGCTGCGTTATCACAAGCGTCCATCGGCTTTGGCCACTGCTTGGGACATTATGTGTGGAATTCGCTTAGGTCTGTGGCTTGTATTGCGCCACAGGCTGGGAATCGTGCATGCACGCAGCTACGTGCCATCGGTGATGGCGCTTGCTATCAAGCGCATCACTGGAATCAAGTATCTGTTTGATATGCGAGGCTTTTGGGCTGACGAGCGTGTGGACGGAAACTTGTGGCCGCGCACTGGTCGCATGTACGGAGTGGCTAAGGAATTTGAGCGTCGTTTTCTGCTGGGAGCAGATCATGTTGTATCGCTTACCCATGCCGCCGTTAATGAAATGCAGGGCTTCCCGTACCTGCAAGGCCACATGCCGTCATTCACGGTTATACCCACTTGTGCAGATTTAGGGCTCTTCAAACCGATGCTGCGCGATCCTAAAAGTGCCGAATTTGTGTTGGGCTATGTGGGTTCCGCTGGTACTTGGTACTTATTTGATGAGGTGATTGCCTGCTTTTCGCAATTGCTGCGCTTGCGGCCTAAGGCGCAATTTTTGATTATTAATAGAGGGGAGCATGCTTATATTCGCGAGCGCTTGGTGGCTGCTGGTATACCCAATGATTCCGTAGAACTGAGGTCTGCTACTCACGCAGAAGTGCCTAAGCAGATTGCGCGCATGGACGCAGGTATTTTTTTTATTCGTCCAGTATTTTCTAAGCAAGCATCTGCGCCTACCAAACTAGCTGAATTGCTTGGTTGTGGGGTTCCCTGTCTGGGAAATTCTGGCGTTGGTGATATGTCCGAAGTACTCGAAGGGGAGCGCGTCGGTGTGGCGCTTAAGTCGTTTGATGAAGCGGCATTGGTTAACGGTCTACAAGCTCTGTTGAAGCTCGTCGATGACCCTGCTACGCGTGTTCGCTGCGTGCAAGCAGCGCAGAAACACTTCTCGCTAGACGAAGGTGTTAAGCGCTACGCCTCCGTTTATGAGAAATTGGGTGGCACTGCATGAATATATTGGTTTTGTCGCGTTATGGGCGTTTGGGTGCCAGCAGCCGAATGCGATCTTATCAATATATTCCTTTGCTGGAAGCTGATGGCATTCACGTAACGGTAGCGCCATTGTTTTCAGATGCTTATGTACGCGGACTGCAAAAGAACAAAAAAAGCCTTATAGAGGCTGCGCGGGCCTATACAGGCCGGATTCGTGCTTTGCTTTCAAGTCGGAAGTTTGACCTGCTTTGGATTGAAAAAGAAACCTTGCCGTGGTTGCCTGCATGGTTTGAAAAAATACTCTTGCCAGGCGTTGTTCCCTATGTTCTAGATTACGATGACGCGGTTTTTCATTATTATGACGAACATCGCAACCCCTATGTCAGGGCTCTGCTGGCATGCAAACATCCTTCATTGATGCAAGGTGCCGCGCTGGTAGTGGCAGGTAACGCGTATCTGGCTGAGTTTGCGAGGCAGGCAGGTGCGCCGAATGTGGAAGTCGTTCCCACGGTGATTGACCTGGCGCGCTACCCGAGGTCAAAGCTTAAAGGGCTTAATGAGGGTACGCTACCTTGCATCGGATGGATAGGTCAGCGTGTTACGGCTTCATTTTTGGCACCATACGCGCCGCTTTTTGAGCGATTGACGTCGGACGGCTTGGCCCGCTTTGCCGCTATTGGAATTGATGCACAGAAACTGGGTTTACCCATGATATCGATTCCGTGGACTGAACACACAGAAGTGGCGTCTATTGCCAGTTTTGACATCGGCATCATGCCGCTGCTCGACGCATCTTTTGAGCGCGGCAAATGTGGTTACAAACTTATACAATATATGGCCTGCAGCTTGCCGGTAGTGGCCTCGCCTGTAGGCGTAAACCGGCAAATCGTAGAGCATGGTGTCAACGGGTTCCTAGCCGAAACACCCGAAGATTGGGAAAAAGCTCTTCGCACATTACTGACCGACGCTGATTTACGTCAACGAATGGGGCAGGCGGGCAGGAAAAAGGTTGAGCAACACTATTGCATTCAGGCGACAGGGCCAAGATTGGCTGCATTGCTAAGAGATTCAGCGAAAGCTGCTAAATAGAGAAGATTAAAATGTGCGGATTTGCTGGATTTTTGCTGGTTCAAGCTGGCGGACTCGATAGTCCGGAGGTATTGGCGACCCACATGGCGAACGCCATTGCGCATCGGGGGCCGGACGACTTTGGCGCTTGGGCTGATGCGCAGGCTGGCGTTGCGCTAGGCCATCGCCGCCTATCTATTGTGGATTTGTCGCCTGCAGGTCATCAGCCCATGGCATCTCGCAGTGGACGCTTTGTGATGGCGTTCAATGGTGAGATTTACAACCATATGGAGTTGCGGGCGGAGTTGGAGAAGAATTCACTATTCATGGCGGGGGGCATCCCTCAACCCTCACCCTCACCCTCAAGGGAAGAGGGAGTTGGGCGCGTGTGGCGTGGGCATTCTGATACTGAGACGTTGCTGGCTGGTTTTGAGCAGTGGGGAATTGAAGCCACGCTGGCCAAAACTGTGGGCATGTTTGCCATCGCCGTGTGGGATTTGCGCGAGCGTACGCTGCACCTGACGCGTGATCGCTTTGGGGAAAAGCCGCTGTATTACGGCTGGGCGGGTAGCGGAGCAGGCCGGGCCTTTGT
The DNA here is from genome assembly GCF_035984465.1 of Polaromonas sp. CG_9.5. Lineage (NCBI taxonomy): Bacteria > Pseudomonadati > Pseudomonadota > Betaproteobacteria > Burkholderiales > Comamonadaceae > Polaromonas > Polaromonas sp. CG_9.5. The sequence goes on along the minus strand of NZ_JAXCHR010000019.1, from coordinate 35,785 downwards.
GTTTGGCTCCGAACTCAAAGCCTTGCGGGCCTTTCCAGAGTTTGTCAACCCGGTATGTCGGCAGGCGCTGGCGCAGTACATGCGCTTTATGTATGTGCCTGCGCCGCGCAGTATTTACCAAGGCATTTACAAGCTGGAGCCGGGCTGTGTGCTGACCATCACCGGGGCGCCGCCAGCGGAAGCGCCCGCGCAGCCGTTGCGCCCGCCGGCGGTACATGGGTCGTTGTCGGTGCGGCGCTGGTGGTCGCTGGCGGATGTGGTGCAGGCCGGCGCAAAAAATCAGCTGACTGACGAGGTTGAGGCCGTGCAGCAACTGGAGCAGCGCCTGGCCGATGCGGTGCGCCTGCAGTCGCTAGCCGATGTGCCACTGGGCGCATTTTTATCGGGTGGAGTCGATTCGTCTGCCATCGTGGCCTTGATGCAGCAGCAAGCCACGCGCCCGGTCAAGACCTTTACCGTGGGGTTTGAAGAAGCCGGGTTTGACGAGTCACCCTATGCGCGTGCCGTGGCCAAACACCTGGGCACCGACCATGCCGAGCTGTTTGTGAAGGCCGCTGAGGCGCAGGCGGTAATTGCCCAGCTGCCCGCCATGTACGACGAGCCGTTTGCCGATTCGTCGCAAATCCCCACGCACCTGGTGTGCCGCGCCGCGCGCCAGCATGTCACGGTGGCGCTGTCGGGCGATGCGGGCGACGAGTTGTTTGGTGGCTATAACCGTTATTTCTGGGGGCCACGCATCTGGGCCAAGCTGGCTTGGCTGCCTTACCCTGTACGTCAGGCACTGGGCGCTGCCATCAGCGCCATGCCGATTGCAGGCTGGGACGCATTGAGTCGCCCGGCCAATGCCTTGCTGCCCGGTGACAAGGGCATAGCGCAGGCCGGTGACAAGGCCCACAAGCTGGCGGCCCGCTTGCGCGGCGTGCGTGACCTGGATGATTTGTATATGAGCCTGGTGTCTGAATGGCAAGACCCGGCGCACGTGGTGCGTGGTGACGACAGCGCCACTGTGTCAGAGCCTGCAAGCCTGCTAAACGACCCGTTGCCAGCGTCAGGGGTAAAAGAAAGCCCGCTGCGCATGATGTACCGCGACAGCATGACATACCTGCCAGATGACATCTTGTGCAAAGTAGACCGTGCGGCCATGGCTACCAGCCTGGAGACGCGCGTTCCTTTTCTGGATCACCGCGTGGCCGAGCTGGCATGGCAGATGCCGCTTGGCATGAAAATTCGCGGCAGTCAGGGCAAGTGGGCGTTGCGTCAGGTGCTCTACAAGCATGTCCCGCGCGAACTGATCGATCGGCCCAAGGCAGGCTTCGGCATTCCTGTGGGGCAATGGCTTTGTGGGCCGTTGCGGCCTTGGGCTGAAGGCTTGCTCGCTGAAAAGCGCTTGCAACAAGAAGGCTATTTTTATCCAGCACCGATTCGTCAGAAATGGGCTGAGCACCTTGCCGGCCAGCGTGACCACACAGCAAGCCTGTGGGCGGTGCTGATGTTTCAATCCTGGCTGGAAAGTGTGAGCTGATATGTGGCCTTACTGGTTTTTGTTTGTAGTTCCCGCATGGCTGGCCATGACGCGCTTGCAGTCAGCCAGCATCGTGGGCAGCCATGCCGGTCGCTGGCCTGCTTGGTGGCGTGTGGTGTTTGTGTTGCTCACGCTAATGATTGGCCTGCGCCATAAGGTGGGGGGCGATTGGTTCACCTATGTTGAACATATCACGCTAGCCAGTTATGAGACCCTTTTGGGTGCAGTTAGCCTGGGTGACCCAGCCTATAGCCTGCTGAACTGGGTGGCGGCAAAGACGGGGCTGGGCCCTTATTTTGTCAACACAGTGTGCGCTACGCTCTTTAGTTGGGGATTGTTGGTGTTTTGTCGTGCCCAGCCGCGCCCCTGGTTGGCACTGGTGGTGGCAATGCCTTACCTGGTCACGGTGGTGGCTATGGGCTATACGCGTCAAGGCACGGCTATTGGCTTGGCCATGGTGGGGTTGGTGGCTTTGTCAGATCGCAAATTACTACGCTTTGCGGTGTTTGTGGTACTTGCCGCCCTGTTTCATAAGTCAGCCGTCATGCTGATGCCGCTGGCAGCGCTGGCGGGTACCAAGCGCCGTGGTTGGACGCTGCTGTGGGTGGGTGTCTCATCAATAGTTTTTTATGTCCTTTTGCTGCAAGAATCGGTGGACGCGCTCAATGCAGGCTACATTACGGCGCAATACCAGTCGCAGGGGGCCGCCATTCGGGTGTCCATGAATGCCGTCCCGGCAGTACTTTTTTTATGGCTTCGTCGTCGTTTCGTCATGCCGCAGGCAGAGCGCATGTTTTGGACTTGGATGTCATGGGGCGCACTGGGTTTTGTCGGGTGGCTGGCTGTTTCGCCTTCATCCACGGCGGTGGACCGTGTGGCTTTGTACTGGATTCCCTTGCAGCTATTTGTTTTTTCGCGCCTGCCCAATGTGCTGGGTAACTCTAACGGACGCAATAGCGTATGGGTGCGCTGGGTAGTTCTCTATAGTGCGGCGGTATTGTTTGTCTGGTTGGTATTTGCCCAAACGGCGTTTGCCTGGCTGCCGTACCAGTTCTATCCGTGGGTGGTTTTGTGGAATTAGGCAAGGCAACAATGAAAATTGCCGTTGTTTCCAATACTTGCTGGTACCTGTTCAATTTTCGACTCAACCTGATGCTGGCATTACAGGCGGCTGGCCACACGGTAGTTGCTGTAGCACCTGATGACGCTTACGCTCAGCGCATCCGCGACATGGGCATTGCGTTTGAGGCAGTGCCAATTTCAGGTGGCGGGACGCATCCGGTACTGGAACTCCAGTCGGTGCTGCGCCTGGTAAGGGTGTTTCGTCGACATCGTGTGGGCTTGGTTCTTAGCTATACGCCTAAAGGCAATTTGTATTCAGCGCTCGCCTGCATTGCGTTGCGTATTCCGTTTGTTCCCAACGTGTCGGGTCTGGGCCGGGCGTTTATTCGTAAGTCGCTGGTCACGCAGGTGGCCAAGACGCTGTACCGCCTGACTTTTGGTCGTGCACATCGGGTATTTTTTCAGAATCTGGATGACATGGCGGTGTTTGTCGATGGCGGGCTGGTGCGGGCTGGGCAGGCTGAACGCTTGCCGGGTTCGGGGGTTGATCTGATCCGCTTTTCACCCATCGCACCTGTCGCACGGGCTGCGGATGCGCCAGTTTTTTTGCTGGTGGCGCGCATGTTGTGGGACAAGGGCGTGGGCGAGTATGTAGAGGCCGCGCGTATCGTACGGGCGCTGCATCCCGATGCGCGCTTTCAGTTGCTGGGCTTTCTGGATGTAGCCAATCCTTCTGCCATTCCCCGCACGCAGGTAGAACAATGGGTAGCTGAAGGCGTGGTCGAATATCTCGGGCAAACCGACGATGTGCGGCCTTTTCTGGTTCAAGCCGACTGTATGGTGTTGCCGTCTTACCGTGAGGGTGTTCCACGTACCTTACTGGAAGCCGCCGCCACGGCCCGCCCGGTCATCACCACCGATGCGCCAGGTTGTCGCGACACGGTGATTGATGGTGAAACCGGATTTTTATGCCGTCCTGCCGATGCACCGGATCTGGCAGAAAAGCAGTTGCGCTTTATTGCCATGAAGCCGAACCAGCGCCAAATCATGGGACAGCGCGGGCGTACTTTTGTTGAGCAGAAATTTGATGAACGGCTGGTAATTGAGCGGTATTTGGCGGTGGTTGGTCAAGTGGCTGATAACCGACCCAGTAGCTTTTAGTAGGGTTGGCGGAAAACGCCGGCCGACTTGTTTAGATCCGGGGGGTTAGCTTCCTGCCGTCATTGCGAGCGCAGCGCGGCAATTCATAACCCTACTTTCTCGACAAAGGATCGCTTTGTTCAAATCCCTATCTGCCGCATCCGATACCAAACCAATCCAAAAATCTCATGGAGCGCAGATTTAGCTGATTTTCGTCCCTCTGCGCTGGGCAGAAAATCGCGCCATTCAAGTGGTGCATGGGCTGAAAAATCTGTGGACGCTGCTACGACTTCAATGCCTCTGTCTTCAAACATCCTTTGTGCGCGCCGCATGTGCAGCGCATGAGTGACCAGAATGATGGTTCGAATATTCTCTCTGGCTAGGATTTTTGCCGTAAATAGAGCATTTTGTTCAGTGTTGAGCGAGTTTTCTTCAGTCCATCGCACGGGCACATGGAAGTCACGCTCAAGTTGCTTTTTAATGACGGCAGCCTCTCGGTCACCTCCCGAGGCAAGCACCGGCAATCCTGTCGCAATATACAAACGCGCAACTTCCTGGTTTTTCAAATCGCCGCCCGTAAGCACCACAATGGCCTGCGCTCTTTTTCCGATTGGAGCAGAAATTGAAGTGGCTGGCGGCTCTATGGAAGCAATAAGTAAAAGGCCGCCCGCTTTGCTGCTAAAAAAAACGAAGCCAGCAAGCAGCACGAGCGCTATGGAGATTTTGAAATGGCCGAGGCAATTCATTTCTGCAAGTGCTCCTTTTGCAGTAATTAGAAACAACAAAAAACCCGCTATGCCGATGAGCATGCGAGTTCTGTAATTAACTAACTCTATTAAATGGTGCCCGGGGCCGGAATCGAACCGGCACGCCTTTCGGCGGGGGATTTTGAGTCCCCTGCGTCTACCAATTTCACCACCCGGGCTAACTGAAGCGAAGCCCCAAATTATGGCACAGTGTGGGCTATGAAATTCCAAACTATTGAAGATGCGGTCGGAAAAACACCGCTGGTCGCTTTGCAACGTATCGCGGCTGCTGAAAATGCTGCGCGCGGCAACATCATCCTGGGCAAGCTGGAGGGTAACAATCCGGCGGGTTCGGTCAAAGACCGCCCGGCGCTGGCCATGATCCGGCGCGCTGAGGAGCGCGGCGACATCAAGCCGGGCGACACGCTGATCGAGGCTACGTCGGGCAACACCGGCATTGCGCTGGCGATGGCGGCTGCCATCAAGGGCTATCGCATGATTTTGATCATGCCGGAAGACCTGAGCATTGAACGCGCCCAGACCATGAAAGCCTTTGGCGCCGAGTTGATCCTGACACCCAAAAGCGCCGGTATCGAATATTCACGCGACTTGGCCGAACAAATGCAAAAAGACGGCAAGGGCAGGGTGCTCGACCAGTTCGCCAACCCCGACAATCCGCGCATTCACTACGAAACCACGGGCCCTGAAATCTGGGCGGATACCGTCGGCACGGTGACGCATTTCGTCAGCGCCATGGGCACGACCGGAACGATTACCGGCGTGTCGCGCTACCTGAAGGAAAAAAATCCGGCAATCAAGATCATCGGTGCTCAACCCAGCGAAGGTTCGCGTATTCCGGGCATCCGCAAATGGCCGCAGGCCTATATGCCCAAGATTTACGATCCAAGCTCTGTCGATGAACTGATGCTGGTCAGCCAGCAAGACGCCGAAGACATGTGCCGCCGCATGGCGCGGGAAGAGGGTATTTTTGCCGGTATCTCGGCGGCAGGTGCCTGTTGGGTAGCACAGGAAATCGCCAAAACGGTGAAAAATGCAGTGATTGTTTTCATCGTCTGCGACCGGGGCGACCGCTACCTGTCCACCGGCGTGTTTCCAGCCTGATTTGATGTGAACCAAGGAACCCCATGAATATCGACAAAGAACTCGACACACGCGGCCTGAATTGCCCGTTGCCTATTTTGAAAGCCAAAAAAGCGCTGGCCGAGATGACCAGCGGGCAGCTCTTGCAGGTGGTGTCAACCGACGCCGGTTCCCTGCGCGACTTCGAGGCTTTTGCCCGTCAGACTGGCAATGACCTGATGGATCAGCAAACCGTGGGCGGCGACTTCATTCATGTCCTGAAAAGACGCTGACATGTGACCGGCTATCAGTCGAGTTTGATGCTCTTGAGATAAGCGCGGAAATGGTCACCGATTTCGGGATGCTGCAATGCCAACTCGACCGTGGCTTCCAGGAAACCTTCCTTGCTGCCGCAGTCGTAGCGCTTGCCCTGGTACTGAAAGGCGTACACATTTTCCTGCCGCATCAATCCGGCAATGCCATCGGTCAGCTGAATCTCGCCGCCTACGCCTGACGATTGGTTGCGGATATGTTCAAAAATCGCTGGCGTCAGAATGTAGCGACCGGCCACGCCCATGCGCGATGGCGCTACGTCAGGCGCTGGTTTTTCAACGATTTTCTGGACTTTCATCAAGGCCGGATAGGCATCGGTCGCCGCATCCACCGCCACGATGCCATAGCGGCGCGTATGCGCAGCCGGCACTTCCTGCACCGCCACAATCGACTGCTGCACCTGCTCGAACTGGGCCGCCATCTGGGCCAGCACCGACAGGCCGCCCACCGGCCCCATCATCAAGTCGTCTGCAAGCAGTACGGCAAAAGGCTCATTGCCGATCAGGTGTTCAGCGCACAACACGGCATGGCCCAAACCCAGTGAGCGGGGCTGGCGCACAAAGGCGCAGTGCATGTCGTCGGGCTGGACTGAGCGCAACACCGACAGCAAGGCATGCTTTTCAGCTTTTTCCAGTTCGCTTTCCAGCTCGTAAGCGGTGTCGAAATGGTCTTCAATCGCGCGCTTGTTGCGCCCGGTCACAAAGATCATGTGGCGAATGCCGGCTGAATAAGCCTCTTCCACTGCGTACTGGATCAGTGGCTTGTCCACGACAGGCAGCATTTCCTTGGGACTTGCTTTGGTGGCGGGCAGAAAGCGGGTGCCAAGTCCAGCTACCGGAAAGACTGCTTTTTTCAGGGTGACTTTTTGCATGGATTCTTTGTAAATCGAGATGCAGCATTGTCGGATTGTTGATGTCCCGCCAGTGTCGGACTAACGCCCGACCTGACGTGTATCAAGAAGAAACTTTGCTGTTTGCAAGCTCTGCCTTGGCTTTATTTCAAGCGCGCCAGTTGCTCCTGCAGCTTCTCCAGCGTGGCCGTAAATTCAACCAGTCGTTTGCGTTCCTGCTCCAGCACGGCGGGCGGCACCTTGGCGACAAAGGTTTCGTTGGCCAGCTTGGCCTGTACCTTGGCCAGTTCGCCTTCAAGCCGTACGGCTTCCTTGCCGAGGCGCACTTTTTCAGCGGCTACATCAACTTCCATGTAGAGGCAGACGCGCGCATCGCCTACCACCGCCACAGGGGCCGCTTCGGCAGCAACCACCCATTTGGCCTCCGTGGCGAACAGCTTGACTTCATTGAGCTTGGCCAGCGACTTGAGCACGGGCGCTACGGCGTTGATGAACGCGTCATCGCCCACCACCAGCAGCGGAAGGCGCGTGGCCGGCGACACCTTCATTTCGCCGCGCAGGTTGCGGCAGGCATCGACCAGACGCTTGAACTTTTCAATATGCGCTTCGGCTTGCGGGTCAATTTTTTCAGGCTGGCTTTGCGGATAAGCGGCCAGTCCGATAAACGGCCCGGCGCGGCCCGCGACCGGTGCGACTTTTTGCCATAGTTCCTCGGTGATGAACGGAATCAGCGGATGCGCCAGCCGCAAAATGCCTTCAAGCGTGCGAATCAGCGTGCGGCGCGTGGCGCGCTTTTGCGCGTCGCTGCCTTGCTGAATCTGCACCTTGGCGATTTCCAGATACCAGTCGCAAAACTCGTCCCAGATGAACTGGTAGATGTGGCCGGCGACGTTGTCGAGGCGGTAGTCGGCAAAGCCCTTGGCAACTTCCAGCTCGACACGCTGCATGGTTGAGGCAATCCAGCGGTCAGCCTGCGAGAAATCAAGGTAGTTTTGCATCTCGCCGCAGGGCACGCATTGTTCCTTGCTGTGTTCGTTCAAGCCGCAATCTTGGCCTTCGCAGTTCATCAGCGTGAAGCGGGTGGCGTTCCAGAGTTTGTTGCAAAAGTTGCGATAGCCTTCGCAGCGCTTGCTGTCAAAACTGATGCTGCGCCCCAGTGATGCCAGCGAAGCAAAGGTAAAACGCAGCGCATCCGCACCATAAGCGGGAATGCCGGCGGGAAATTCCTTTTCGGTGTTCTTGCGCACCTGCGGCGCGGTTTCGGGCTTGCGCAGGCCCTGCGAGCGCTTGTCCAGCAGCGGAGCCAGCTCGATACCGTCAATCAGATCGACCGGGTCCAGCACGTTGCCTTCCGATTTGCTCATCTTCTTGCCCTGTGCGTCCTTGACCAGGCCGTGGATGTACACGTGTTTGAACGGCACCTGGCCGGTGAAGTGCGTCGTCATCATGATCATCCGGGCAACCCAGAAAAAGATGATGTCGTATCCGGTGACCAGCACGCTCGACGGCAAAAACAGGTCCAGCTCCTTCGTCTTTTCCGGCCAGCCGAGAGATGAAAAAGGCACCAGCGCCGACGAATACCAAGTGTCCAGCACGTCTTCGTCGCGGCGAAGCGTCTTGCCGGGCGCTTGCGCCTGCGCAGCGGCTTCGTTTTCGGCGACATAGACCGTGCCGTCTTCGTCATACCAAGCCGGAATCTGGTGACCCCACCAGAGCTGGCGCGAAATGCACCAGTCCTGGATATTGCCCATCCACTGGTTGTAGGTGTTCACCCACTGCTCGGGCACGAACTTGACCGCGCCGCTGTCCACCGCATCAATCGCTTTCTGGGCAATCGATTTGCCGGTCAGGTCTTGCGAGCTGACTTTGTTGACGGCGACAAACCACTGGTCGGTCAGCATCGGCTCGATGATCTGGCCGGTGCGGGTGCAACGCGGCACCATCAGCTTGTGTTTTTTGACTTCGACCAGGAAACCTTGCGCCTCCAAGTCGGCCACGACGGCCTTGCGGGCGACGAAGCGGTCCATTCCGCGGTATTTCTCGGGGGCATTGTCGTTGATGGCGGCGTCCAGCGTCAGGACGCAAATGATGGGCAACTGGTGGCGCTGACCGACGGAATAGTCGTTGGCGTCATGCGCGGGCGTGACCTTGACCACGCCGGTACCGAAGTCTTTGTCGACGTAATCGTCGGCAATCACCGGAATGGTGCGGTCGCACAGCGGCAGCGTGACTTCCTTGCCGATCAAATGCATGTAGCGCTCGTCTTCCGGATGCACCATGACGGCCACGTCGCCCAGCATGGTTTCTGGGCGCGTCGTAGCAACCGTGATGTCACCCGAGCCATCGGCCATCGGATAGCGGATGTGCCACATGAAACCGTCTTCTTCCTCGCTCTCGACTTCCAGGTCGGATACGGCCGATTTGAGCACCGGGTCCCAGTTCACCAATCGTTTGCCACGGTAGATCAGGCCCTGCTCATACAGCTGCACGAAGGTCGAGGTGACGACCTTGGACATTTTCGGATCCATGGTGAAGTATTCGTGCTTCCACGACACCGAGTCGCCCATGCGGCGCATCTGGCGCGTGATGGTCGAGCCGGATTCTTCTTTCCATTCCCAGACCTTGCTGACGAAGTTCTTGCGCGCTTCAAACGGGCTGGTGCCCATGTCGTGGCGGGTTTGGCCGGTTTCGGACTGCAGCTTGCGCTCGACGACGATTTGCGTGGCGATGCCGGCGTGGTCGGTGCCGGGAACCCACAGCGTGTTGTCGCCGCACATACGGTGGTAGCGCGCCAGCGAATCCATGATCGTCTGGTTGAACGCATGGCCCATGTGCAGCGTGCCGGTCACATTCGGCGGCGGCAGCTGGATGGCGAATGATGGCTTGGCGGCATCCAGCGTCGGCTCGTACTGGCCGCTTTGCTCCCACAGCGGCCCCCAGTGCTTTTCAATCTCGGCAGGCTCGAATGACTTGGCCAGGTTGTCCAGCCCCGGTGTGGGGGGGAACACCTTGGCGGCGTCGGTGGCAGGGGCGGTCGGGGCGGGGGTGGCAGCTTGGGTCATGGGCAGTGAAAAAACGGCATCGCAGGGATGCCGCTTGGGGTTGTGTGTGGAATGAGCGGGCGCGGAACTGAGGAAAATAGGCTTGAATTTTATTCGACGGGGCTGGCCTGCATCGCTGTGCAGCGAAGCCGAAACGCGGGGCTTTGAAAGCTGCGGCATCAAGGAGCTGTTGTAGCTGTGTAAAGTCAGGCCTTTTGTGCATCTGAAAACCTCAAGACATGCTGTTTTTACTGTCTCCCGCCAAAGCCCTCGACTACGACAGCCCCGCGGGCCACGTGCCGCACACCCAGCCGCTGTTCACCCAGCAGGCCGCCGAGTTGATTGCTGTGATGCGTGAAAAGTCGCCGCAGGAAATCGCCACGCTGATGAAGCTGTCGGATGCGCTGTCTGGCCTGAACGCCGCGCGCTACGAAGCCTGGTCGCCGCAATTCACCGCCCAAAACGCCAAGCAGGCCGCGCTGGCTTTCAATGGCGATGTGTATGAAGGCTTGAATGCCAAAACCCTGGACACAATGCAACTGGCCTGGGCGCAAGCGCATGTGTGCATTTTGAGCGGCCTGTACGGCGTGCTGCGGCCACTCGACTGGATGCAGCCCTACCGGCTGGAAATGGGCACCAGGCTGGCTACCCGCAAAGGCAAGAATCTTTACCAATTCTGGGGCGCACAGATTGCCGACTACCTCAATGAACGCGCCGCCGCTGACGTCTCGCCCGTCATCGTGAATCTGGCGAGCGAAGAGTATTTCAAGGCGGTAGACCGCAAGGCGCTGAAAGCGCGCGTGGTGAGCTGCGTGTTTGAAGAGTTCCGGGGTGACCAGTACAAGATCATCAGCTTCATGGCCAAGCGCGCACGCGGGCTGATGGTGCGCTACGCGGTTGAAAACCAAGTCACTGGTGTGGACACGCTCAAAGATTTTGCAGCAGAAGGGTATGGCTTTGATGCCGCTGCTTCGACGCTGGACCGGCTGGTGTTTCGGCGCGGGCAGTGCGGCTGAAAGCCTGCGGAAAAGAAGGCTTGAAAATACCTGTTTGATGATTAAATAGCCTTCTTGCGCAATATCCATCTATATAAGTAGCTATGAAAATAAGAGCAAATGGCATTGATATCGAAGTCGAGGACAGCGGCGCGGGGCTGGATGCGCAGGGCCGGCCGCGTCCGGTCGTGTTGCTCATCATGGGGCTGGGCATGCAGCTGATTGCCTGGCCGCCCGCACTGGTTCAGGCGCTGCTGGATGCCGGCTACCGGGTGATTCGGTTTGACAACCGCGATGCCGGATTGAGCCAGAAATTCGAGACGCTGGGCCAGCCAAAAATGCTCTGGACGGGCCTGAAATACCGGCTCGGCTGGCGCATCCAGCCGCCTTACAGCCTGCAGGACATGGCGGCCGACGCGCTCGGCGTGCTTGATGCGCTGCAGGTTGACAAAGCCCATGTCGTCGGTGTCAGCATGGGCGGCATGATTGCGCAGCGGCTGGCGTTGCTGGCGCCAGCCAGGGTGCTCAGCTTGAGCAGCATCATGAGTTCGAGCGGTGCGCGCGGCCTGCCCGAAGCCCGCCCGCAAGTCACGCGCGTGCTGCTGAGCCGCCCCGCCAAAGGGCTGGAGGCGGCGATTGACCATTCGGTGCGCCTGTTCAAGACCATCGGCAGCCCGGGTTTCTTGACGCAGGGCAATGAACTGCGCGACATGGTGGCTGCGGCGGCCCGGCGCAGTTTTTATCCGGTCGGCATCTTGCGGCAAATGGTCGCCGTGGTAGCAGACCGCAGCCGCGCCGACGCACTGGCCAGCGTGACCGCACCGACGCTCGTAGTCCACGGCAAGGCCGATCCGCTGGTGCCGTTTGCCTGCGGCGAAGACACCGCCCGCCGCATTCCCGGCGCGCGGCTAATCGGTATTGACGGCATGGGCCACGATTTGCCGCCCGGCGTGGTGGATATTTTGCTGACCGCGCTGATTCCGCACCTCGGTGCGGCCCATTCAACCTAATGACTTTTCCCCCGCATGAACCATCCTGACCATTCCCCATTAGGCAAGGCCTCGGCCTATGTTGATCAGTACGACGTATCGCTGCTGTTTCCGATTCCGCGCCTGACCAAGCGGGCTGAGATTGGCGTGGGCGAAACGCCGCCTTTTTTTGGCGCTGACCTGTGGATGGCGTTCGAGCTGAGCTGGCTCAACCTGCGCGGCAAGCCGCAAGTGGCGCTGGCGCAATTCACCATTCCCTGCGAAACCCCCAACATCATTGAAAGCAAGTCGTTCAAGCTCTACCTGAACAGCTTCAACAACACCCGGTTTCTTGACGCCGCCGAAGTGCAGGCGCGGCTGCGCACCGACATCAGCGAAGCGGCCTGGCGCGGTGCGCCGCAGCCGTCGTCGGTGGGCGTCAAGCTGCTGCTGCCCGAGTTGTTTGACCGCGAGGACGTGGCCGAATTTGACGGCTTGAATCTGGACCGGCTGGATGTGGAATGCAGCCGTTACACCCCTGCGCCTGATTTGCTGACCGCCGCTTTTGACGAAGGGCCGGTCGCTGAAGTGCTCACCAGCAACTTGCTCAAAAGCAATTGCCTGGTCACCGGCCAGCCCGACTGGGGCAGCGTGCGCATCAGCTACAGCGGCCCGCAGATCAATCAGGAGGGGTTGCTGCAATACATCGTGAGTTTTCGTAACCACAACGAGTTCCACGAGCAGTGCGTCGAGCGCATGTTCATGGATATCTGGACGCGCTGCAAGCCGCTCAAGCTGACGGTGTATGCGCGCTACACGCGCCGTGGCGGGCTCGACATCAGCCCGTTTCGCACCAGCCATCCGCAGGCCTTGCCGGCGGCGGTGCGCACGGCGCGGCAGTAGTTCCCTGGCCAACAAAAGCCCGGCACCATGTGTCGTCGCTGAACGACAGGTTCGCGGCAGATTTCAGTATTTTCCCGACTGCGTGTAGTCCATGATCTAGAGGCTTAAAGATAAGTGTCCGGAGGTGAATAATAGGAATTGATTCATATTTTTGAATCCGGAACGCTGCAGCCTTCGTAAAGGTCTGACAGCAGCCGCTGTCATTTAGTCATCCAGGAGACCACCATGAAAATGAAAATTGGACAAATCGCCGGAGCGTGCTTATTGCTCGTCGCAGCCGGAAGTGCCATGGCGTCCAGCCATCGCGAAGCACCGTTCATTACCAACAGCCCAAAAGTTGATGGCACCGATTTCTACATGTTCAACAGCTACGAGGCTGGCAAGACCGGCAACGTGACGCTGATTGCCAACTACGTGCCGCTGCAAGAGCCCGGCGGTGGCCCGAACTATTACTCGCTTGACCCGAACGCGCTGTATGAAATCCATGTGGACAACAATGGCGATGGCAAGGAAGACCTGACCTTCCAGTTCCGTTTCAAGAACACGCTGACCAACGGCGGCGCCGGCATCACGCTGCCCATCGGACCCGCAGGCAGCCAGAAGAACGTGGCGATTCCCCTGCGCCAGTCCGGCGCGGTGACCAATTCACCCAACGCACCCCTGAGCTACACCGAGAGCTTCACCCTCGACGTGGTGCGCGGCGACCGGCGCAGCGGCGCCCGCAGTGCTGTGACCAATGCCAGCGGCGGCGGCGCGACCTTCGGCAAGCCGATCGACTACATCGGCACCAAGACCTTCCCCAACAACAGTTATGAAGGCTACGCCAACTCCTACATCCAGTCCATCAACATTCCTGGCTGCGCTACGCCCGGCAAGGTGTTCGTGGGCCAGCGCAAGGAGGCGTTCTCCATCAATGCAGCCACCATTTTCGATCTGATCAATGCGCCAGCGGCCTTCATCACCAATGAAGCCAATGCTGCGGCAGTTGGCAAGATCGGCGATCTGGAAAACAAGAACGTGACCTCGCTGGCGCTTGAAATGCCGGCCAGCTGCCTGACGCAGGGCACCGAGAAAGTCATTGGCGGCTGGACCACCTCCAGCCTGCGCCAGGGCCGCCTGCTCAACGGCGCGACCCCGTCCGGACTGCAGGCCAACGAGAAATCCGGCGGCGCCTGGACCCAGGTGTCGCGCCTGAGCATGCCACTGGTCAACGAGGTCATCATCGGCCTGAAGGACAAGGACAAGTTCAATGGCAGCAAGCCCAAGGATGACGCCGCTAACTTTGCCGACTACGTGACGAATCCAACGCTGCCCGCGCTGATCGAAACCCTGTTCCCCAGTGCCAAGGCGCCTACCAACTTCCCGCGTACCGACTTGGTAACGGTGTTCCTGACCGGCCTGCCCACGGTCAACCGTCCCGCCAATATCACTGGTCCAGGCATGGGTGGCCCGCTGGCCGAGATGCTGCGCCTGAACACCGGAATTGCTGCCACACCGGCAGCTAGCCAAAAGGCGCTGGGCGTGACAGCTGGCGACAACGCCGGCTTCCCGAACGGACGCCGCCTGGGCGATGACGTGGTGGACGTCTCGCTGCGGGTTGCCATGGGTGCGCTGTGCGTGCTGACCGGCAACGCCGACGCGCTGAAGGTGGGCTGCAAGCCATCGGATGCGCCCGCTGGCGCTGTTCCTTTCGTCGATGGCACCCGTGCCAGCGCGACCGACTTCCAGCAAGTCTTCCCGTACCTCAACACCCCGCTTCCGGGTGCCAAGTAATTGGCTCCAAGACTAGGAAAAACCATGTTCACTTTTAACGCAAAACTGATGACCGGCGTTGCGCTTAGCGCCCTGCTGCTGGCCGGTTGCGGTGGCAACAACGACGACTATGTCCCCCCTGGTCCGCCGCCCGGCCCGGTAGCCCAGACCATCACCGATGTGGTGGGCTACATTCAGAACCTGATCGCCAGCAATGGCGAGAACACCGATCCGGTTGACATCAACCCGCTGACGCTGGCGGTTGACGACACCGCAGAGCCAAAGCCCCTGCAGTAAAAGCCAGCAGGGTGACGGTGGCCCGGCAGTTGATTTTCATCAACTGCCGGGCCATTTTTTTGTAAATTTTCAGGGTGATGACCGCTCCAATGAAAGCATTCAATATGCAACGCTTCCCTCAACTGGTCACGCTGGCAGGACTCCTGCTGGCGGTGCAATTCAGTGCCACAGCCGCCACTGCCGTGCAGCCCGTACGGGACGATGAAGTGCTGGAAGTCTTGCCCGCCGTGACGCGCAATCGTCCGGTGCAGGCGACTGCAGCCTCTGCTGTCAGCGCGCCAGCCAGTGATCCGGTAGCGGCTGCAAAGCAGGCACGAGAAGACATTTCCGTGGCCCGGCAGACGGGCGACACACGCTATTGGGGCCGTGCGCAGGCAACGCTGGCGCCCTGGTGGGACCGGCTTGACGCACCCGCCGATCTGTCGGTTTTGCAGGCCACGGTGCAGCAGGGGCGCCATGAATTTGATGCATCGCGAAAGGTGCTGACAGCAGCGCTGACACGCACCCCCGGCCATGCGCAGGGCTGGCTGAATCTGGCGTCGCTTGAACGCCTGTCGTCCCGCTATGTCGAGTCGCTGGCGGCCTGTGATGCGGTGGCGCGTGCCGGCCAAGCGCTGTATGCCCAGGCCTGCCGCCTTGAAACCCAGTCGCTGCAGGGCCAGCACCCGATGGCAGAGCAAGGCTTTCAAGCGCTGCTCAAACAGACTACTGACGCCGGTCAGCGCAGCTGGTTGCTGTCGCTGCTGGCGGAAAGCCTTGAGCGCGCTGGGCGTGATGCGGCCGCCGCTGATGCCTATGCCCGCAGTCTGGCAGCCGAGCACGATCTGTACACCGCCATTGCCTTCAGCGATCTGCTGCTGCGCACTGGCAAAAATGACCAGGCGCTGAAGCTGCTCATGCCGCTGCCTGAAACCGATGCCGTCGTACTGCGGCGCGCGGCCGCCTGGAAGCGTCTGGGCGATACGCGCTGGACAGCCGAGCGCCAGTTGCTGCAGTCGCGCGTGGACGAGTTGAAGCGGCGCGGTGACGACACGACGCTGCACGGGCGCGAACTGGCGCTGGCGGCCTTGTGGCTGGACGACGATGCGGTGCGCGCGCTGCCATTGGCCAGGCGCAACCTGCAGCTGCAGCGCGAGCCGATTGACTGGTGGATTGCGCTGCAAAGCGCCAAACAGGCCAAGGATGAACAGGCGCTGGCAGACATTGGCAATGCCCTGCAGAAGGCGGGCTTGCGTGATGCGCGGCTGGCGTCTTTTAGCCAAGCCGGCACCAAGGCCACAACCAAAGCGACAACTAAGGCCGCCCCATGATGCGCGCATTTTTTCGCCCACTGATGCAAATGGCATCGCTGCTGGCCTTGGGGCTGGCGTTGGCGTGCAACCCCGCACAGGCGCACAAGGGCAGCGATGCTTACCTTGAAGTGCAGCAAACAGGTGCCGACAGCGCCAGCGCGCTCAGGGACTTCCGGCTGGTGCTGGCGGTTGCGGTTCGCGACCTGGACCTGGTCGTGCCGATGGATGCCAATGCCGATGGCCGCGTCACCTGGGGTGAAGTCAAGGCGGCCACGCCGCAAGCGCTGGCGTTGTTCAACCAGCAGGCCAGGCTTGAAGTGCCCGCTGGCGCGCTAGGCGCGTGCGTTCTTGACTGGCAAGCCGATGGCCTGGAGCGCCGCAGCGACGGGGTTTATCTGCGCGCCGCAGCCACTGCCCGCTGCCCCGCCGGGCAAGACTTGCGCTTTCAGTATTTGTTGCTGAAAGATCAGGACTCGACCCATCGCCTCCTGATTGCCGGCCGCATTGGTGGCAAGGATTTGCTCACGACTATGTCGCCCCAGCAGGCCGGCCTGTTGCTGAGTCCCGGAATCACAGGCGCAGCGGTGACCGCAGGCGGTGCACAGGCAAAAAGCGCCGGCGCTTCCAACCAGTGGTCGGCAATGCGCGACTATTTCAGCCTCGGCGTTCACCATTTGCTGGAAGGTTATGACCATCTGGCGTTTTTACTGGCGCTGGTGCTGCCACTGCAGCTGAGTTTGCGGCGCAGGCCGTCCGCCGCGCTGCTGCGCGAGCATCCCCAGACGGAGGCCGCCGCCTATGCCAGCCGCGCCACCTGGATGGCCTTGCTGCGCACCGTGACCGCCTTCACGATAGGCCATTCAATCACGCTGATATTGGCGACCTTTGGCTTGACGCAGGCATCGCCCGCATGGATCGAGCCGGCCATTGCCTTGTCGATTGTGGTCACCGCGCTGCTCAACCTGCGGCCGATGAAATGGATCCGCGTTGATGTGCTGGCGCTGCTGTTCGGAATGGTTCACGGCTACGGCTTTGCCGGCTTGCTGCTGGAAGCCGCTGCGCCGGGCGGGCTGCTGCCCTGGGCGCTGGCTGGTTTCAACCTGGGTGTGGAAGCTGGCCAGCTGATCGCCGTGCTGGGCTGGGTGCTGGTCTCACAGGTGCTGGTGGGCAGGTCGTGGTACCGCACGGTGGTGGTGCGCGGCGGCTCGGTGCTGCTGGTGCTGCTGGCCAGCTGGTGGTTTTGGCAGCGGGTCAGCTGATGGAGGCAAGCAGCTATTGATTCAATAGCTGCTTGTGCCCGCTGCGTATGCGCTACAGGCCGTTTTCATTGAAATATTGAAGCGTGGCGAGGTCGGGGAAGTTGCCGGCGCGCTTTTCCTTCATCGCCGTCACCGCTTCGCGCACATGCTGGTTGCTCCAGATCGCTCCTTGCAGCCAGCCCATTTGCTTGAGCGACTCGTCCACCGAATGGTCGCGGGCGTAATGCACGGCTTGCTTGGTGCCCCAGATGGCGACGGGCGGCTTGGCGGCAATTTCTTTGGCGCATTGCAGCGCGCCGGCCAGCAGGGCTTCGGGCGTGTCGAACACTTCATTGACCAGCCCATACGCCAGCGCCTTGGCCGCACCCAGCTTGCGGCCGGTGTAAGCCAGCTCTTTCACCACCGCCAGCGGAATCAGCTTGGGCAGGCGCTGCAGCGTGCCCACGTCAGCGACCATGCCAATGTTGATTTCCTGAATGCAGAAAAACGCGTCGGTCGTGGCGTAACGCAGGCAGCAGGCCGTCACCATATCGACCGCGCCGCCAATGCAGCCGCCCTGAATCGCGGCAATCACCGGGATGCGCAGGGTTTCGAGTTTGGTGAACGTGGCCTGCATGCCGGCCAGCAGGTCGAAGGCGGCGGCACGGCCTTCGGCGCTCTGGTCGTCCAGCATGATGCTGCCAAAGGTGTCGAGCGCCATGCCGGCGCTGAAGTGTTTGCCGGTGCTTGAAATCACCAGCACACGGGCATCGGCTGACTTGTGCAGTTGCGTCAGCACCGCGTCCAGTTCGCGCCAGAAGGCCGGGTTCATGGTGTTCATCGCCTCGGGGCGGCTGAGCACCAGGTGGGCAATATGGTCTGTGATGGTGAGCGAAAAGCAGCTGAGTGGGTTCATGCCCGCACTGTAGGCCAGGCGTGCGCGTTCAGCCAGCGCCGGGAGTCGCCGTCAGGACTCGTCAGGACTACGCCGTTTCAAGTCCGGCGACGGCGCGGCACCACGCTGAGTTGCACAGTCAGTGCGCCGGGCGTGGCCGTCACGCTATACGTCTGTGCGGCGGCATCAATCAGCTGGTCGGCCTGCCAGACCTTGACCTGCGCGCTGCCGTCGGGCAAGTCTTCAAACACCGCCTGGCCGTCGGCTGTGGTCTTGGCGGCCCAGGGCGAATCGCTGGCAAAAATATAGCCCCGCATCGAGCCGTGAATAAAGCAGCCCAGCAGCGTCGCGCCGGTGACGCCGGCCTTGTCCAGCGTGATTTCGGTCGCCTTGGCGGGCTTGCCTTCGGATTTGCCTTCGAGCCGCATTTCAAACCCGGCGTGGGTAGCATTGAACTGGCCCAAGCCCGCAGGCGAAGAGCGCACATGGTGGTCCCAAGGGTCGTTGTTCAGGAATTTGACTTTCGCGCCCACCGGCACCAGCGTGACGGCGGGAATGAACTGCATTTTTTCCTGCGTGATGCTGGCCTGCACGGGCAGGACGGTCTTGGGCCGCACGGTTTTATTGGCCGGCACGACGACAACGACCGCATCGGGCACCGGCTTGCCTTCCTTGTCCAGCACGGAAACGGTCAGGTTGCCAGCCCATGCGCTGGCGCAACCCAAGGCAAGGGCGGTTGAAAGCAGGCTATTTTTCATGATGTTTCAGGCCTTGGCTTATCGAGCTGTGATGATGTCGCGGTGCGTGGGCGCCAGCAGCGCCAGCATTTCATTTTGCTGGCGAAACGCAATAGCTTTGGCGTCCATGCTCTGCTGCAGCACCTCGACCAGCGCGTTGAAGCCAGGTTTCTTGATGTCCAGTTCGGCATGCGCGGTCTTCATGTCAACACCCTTGTAGACACACGGGCCGCCGCCCAGTGCGCAAAACTGCTCGACCAGTTGCTTCTTGACGTGTTCGTGGTTCGCCGGCTGGAAGTGCGGGCTGGTGCGCGGGTCGGCCAGCAGCCGCGTCATGAAGTCGTCCATCAGCGCGACCCGTCCGGGTTTTGCGCCAAAGGCCTGGTAGAACTGGTCGTTCATGGGCGCGGTCTGGGCGCTGGCTGCGCCGGTCATCAGCAAGGCGGCAGCCGTCAGGGCCAAAGAGAGAATGGTTTTTTCATGGGGTTTTCTTGCAGGGGCGGTGCTGGCGCAGGCGACCGGATTCAACTACTTGCAGGCGCGTCGCGGGCGGTTGCAAAAAACGGACTCAGGCGGGTGCGCAGCCTGGCCCCAGGCTGAAGTAAAAAACCGCCCCTTCGCCGGGCTCGGATTTGGCCGACACCGTACCGCCATGCCGGGCCACGATGCGGTGAACGGTGGCCAGCCCGACACCGTTGCCGGGGTAGTCAGATTCCGCGTGAAAACGCTGGAACGGGCTGAACAGCGCTGCCGCGTTGTGCGCATCAAAGCCTGCGCCGTTGTCGCGAACAAAAAACCGGGTTGTGCCTTCATTGCTTGGCGCACGGCCAAAATGCACGCGGGCGTGCGGCGTTCTGGAAGAGTATTTCAGGGCATTGCCGAGCAGGTTTTGCAGCACCAGGCGCAAAAGTGACGGGTCGCCCCAAGCCGTCAGGCCCGGCTCAATGGACACTTTTGCCAACAGTCCAGCCGAAGCTGCCTCAAAAGTGTCGATGACTTCCTGTGCCATCAAGGACAAGTCACAAAACGCCAGCCGCAGCGGGGTGGCCGTCGATTGCGCCAGCGTCAGCAGCGACTCGACCAGCTCCTTCATGCGCTGGGTGTTGGCCTCGATACGTGCCAGGTAATGCGCCGAGCGGCTGTCCTCGGCAAAGTTGGCCGATTTTTTCAAGGCCACACAAAAGCCATTGATGGATGCCAGCGGCGCGCGCAAGTCATGCGACGCCGACGATGAAAATGAGCGCAAGCTCTCGTTGGCCAGCGCCAGTTCTTCGCCGCGCCGGGTCAGCGCAATGTTCAGGCTGGCAATGGCCTGCGCGTTGTTCTCGCGCTCGGTGACGTCGCTTTGTATGCCAATGTAGTGCGTCAGCACCCGGTGTTCGTTGAACACCGGCGACACCGTGAGCTCATTCCAGAAGGCGCTGCCGTCCTTGCGGTAGTTGCGCAGCAGCACGGTGGCGTCAGTGCCTTGCGCCATGGCGGCGCGAATGGTGTGCAGACCGGGCTGGTCGTTTTCGCCGTTTTGCAAAAAGCTGCAGTTCTTGCCGATCACTTCCTCAGGCCCATAGCCAGTCATGTCATAAAACGCGGCGTTGGCATAAATCAGCGGAAACTTGCCCTGGCTGGAACGCCCGATGGTGATGCCGTTTTTACTGGAGGCAATGGCGCGCTGGAGAAGGGCCCGCTCGAAATGCGTATCGGAATCTTCTGCTTTTTTCACATCCAAAAAAGTTTTCATGTCGCTTGCTGTCCATCACCACTTCTGGCGTTGTTGAGGCGAATAACGAGGAATCCGCATTCAACGTCATTGCGTCAGTATTGTTAATTTTAATAATATCAGTGTTTTTTTGGCTGATTGGCGATTGACCCGCCTTGCTTCCGGTCAGTAAGGTGGCTGAAACGGGCAAGCTGTCACGTATCAAAAAAGCTGGTAATTCGCTATGGTTTCAGTAGCTGGTTGCGCCTGTCCTGCTTGCGCTAAAGGCTTGTTGGGTTCACTAACTGGCGTTTGGCCCACTTGGCCGGCTTTCACCAGCGCCCCAGCGCGTACGCCCAGCAGCCGCAGCCGCTGATCGAGCGGCACGGGCTTGAGGCACTGGCCGGCAATCTGGCGAATCGTCCGCGCATCGTCGGTATGCGCCGGCGCTGTCTGGTCGCGCGTGGCAATTTTGAAGTCGTCATAGCGCAGCTTGATGCCGATGGTTTTGGCGACATAGCCCTTGCGCTGCAAATCGGCCGCCACCTGCTCGCACAGCCGGGTAAATATCGCGCCCAATTCAGCCTTGTCGCGCACCGCATGCAAGTCGCGCTCGAACGTGGTTTCGCGGCTCATGCTGACCGGCTCGCTCTCAGTGACCACCGGGCTGTCGTCGCGGCCCCAGGCCACATCATGCATCCAGGCGCCGCTGGCCTTGCCGAAATGGCCCATTAAAAATTGCCGGTCCTGGGCGGCCAGCTCGCCAATGGTCTGGATGTCCAGGCGCGCCAGTTTTTCGCCCGACTTGGGGCCGATGCCGTTGATCTTGCGAACGTTCAGCGGCCAGATGCGGCTTTGCACATCGGCCTGCTGGACGATCGAAATGCCGTTGGGCTTGTCGAACTCGCTGGCCATCTTGGCCAGCAGCTTGTTGGGCGCGACGCCGATGGAGCAGGTCAGGCCGGTCTTCTCGAAAATCGCCCGCTGGATCAGCCGCGCCAGCGCCCGTCCGCCCTCCCGCTGGCCGCCGGGCACGTCGGTGAAGTCGATGTACACCTCGTCGATTCCCCGGTCCTGCATCAGCGGCGCGACCTCGATGATCGTGCTTTTGAACAGGCGCGAGAAGCGGCGAATCTCGTCAAAATCCACCGGCAGCACGATGGCCTGCGGGCACAATCTAGCCGCCTTCATCATGCCCATCGCCGAGCCCACGCCAAATTGCCGCGCCGGGTAGGTGGCGGTGGTGATGACGCCCCGGCCTACGTAGTCCTTGAGCAACGGGAATTCAGTCACCGGAATAAAGCGCAGCGCCCGCTCGCCATGCTGGGCCATCAGTGCTTCATCGACGGTGCGCCGCCCGCCGCCAATCACCACCGGCAAGCCCTTGAGCTGCGGATAGCGCAGCAGCTCGACCGACGCAAAAAAAGCATCCATGTCGAGGTGGGCGATGCGCCGGGGCAGGGCGGATGGGGCGGGCTCGGGAGTCACAGTCAGGATTGTGCCGCGCTTCGGGTGCACGTTTCAGGGTGCAAAGCGCTTGCGTCACGGCGTGTCAATGTCGTGCAGGATTTTCTGGTTTCAAGCGTTGGTCTGGCTGCGTCATCAGACACCATCTTTTAAAGAAAGAAAATCACGCACGCTATCGACGCATAACTTGTTCCTGTTATGTGCTATTTATTTAATAGCTGCTGGCGCACTTCCAGCATGCGCCAGGGGCTGATTTATATCATAAAACCAGTTTGCAGGCCCACTCGCGGCAGGCGTTGTCAGTTACGACGCGTGCGCGGGAGTCACAATCACGGCACGCAAATTGCGCATTGCGCCGGCGCTTATTGTCCCGCGCAGCGTGCCCCCCTTGTTGAACTTCCCAAAAGGTGTTTTCGTGACCGCTCCTGTTGCCTTGTCCCGTCGTTCCCTGCTTCACACCGCGTTGGGCGCTGCCGCTGCGCTGGCCCTGGCCAGCCCGCAGGCGCTGGCGCAAAAGCCTTGGCCAGCCAAACCGATCCGCTGGATCATTCCTTACCCGGCCGGCGGCGGTCAGGACTTCCTGGCGCGCCATCTGTCAGTGCAAATGGGCAAGCAGCTCGGCCAGGCCATCGTCATTGACAACCGCCCCGGCGCGGCCGGCATCATCGGCACCGATGCGGCGTCAAAAGCGCCTGCCGACGGCTACACGATGGTGACGGGCGACAACGGCGCCATGGTGCTGAACACCGCGCTGTACAAGAAGCTGCCCTACAGCCCCGACGACTTTACGCCGCTGGGCTACATGGCCGGCTTTCCGCTGATTTTGGTGGTCAACCCGGACAGCCCGTTCACCAGTGCGCGGCAGTGGCTGGCGGCGATCAAGCGCTCGCCCGGCACGTACAGCTACGCCTCGCCCGGCGCTGGCAGCCCGCACCACCTGGCGATGGAACTCATCAAGGAGCGCACCGGCAGCTACATCGTGCATGTGCCGTATCGGGGCACCGCCATGGCGATTCAGGACGTGATTGGCGGGCAACTGCCGATGATGATTGTCGATACCGCCGGCGGCCTGGCGCAAATTCGCGCCGGCAAGGTGCGCGCGCTGGCGGTGCTGTCGCCCCAGCGCATCGCCGCCTTGCCCAACGTGCCGACGCTGGCCGAGTCCGGCGTGCCGAATTTTGCAGCGGTCGCCTGGCAGGGGTTGTTTGTGCCGAAAGGCACGCCGCCCGACATTGCAGCGCTGCTGTCAGCAGAAATGCAAAAAGCGATTGTGGTGCCTGAAGTCAAGGCCCGGCTGGAAGAGTTTGGCCTGCAAGTCACGCCGTCCGACGGCCCGCAACTGGCGCGTTTCATCGCCAGTGAAAAGACGTTCTGGCACAAGCTGATCCACGAACGCCATTTGTCGCTCGACTGAGTCGAAAGCCGCCGGGCCGAGAGTCGCAGGGTGGCGCGTCATCCAGACTTCGCCGTTTTGGCCGCCAGGCTGCGCAGCGGCAGCCAGCGTGATGCTTTTAGCGTCGATGCGAAAGCGCTGTAGGCCCAGTTCCAGACTGTGCCCACGCGGCCCTTCAGCCAGCGCAGCACGGTCGCTTGCCTCCTGACGACCGGGGCTGACAGCCTGCGGTCGCTTTCACCGACACCGCCTGCAGGCGGGTGTCTCCACAATAGGCATTTCTACCTTTTTAAGGAGCACGCCACCATGAATACCGTCATCACCACCGACAAGACCGAGTTGTACGTCAAGGACTGGGGCAACGGCCAGCCGGTCATCTTGCTGCATGGCTGGCCGCTGTCAGCCGACAGCTGGGACGACCACGCGATGGCCCTGGCCGACGCCGGCTACCGCGCCATTGCCTATGACCGCCGGGGTTTTGGCCGTTCCTCGCAGCCGTGGAGCGGCTACGACTACGACACGCTGGCCGACGACCTGGCTGCCGTGATCGAGCAAACCGGCGCGCACGATGCGGTGCTGGCCGGCTTTTCGATGGGCGGCGGCGAAGTGGCACGCTACATGTCGCGCCATAACGGCAAATCGGTGGCCAAGGCGGTGCTGGTGTCTTCAGTCGTGCCGTTCATGCTGAAAACCGACGACAACCCCGACGGCACGCCGATGTCGGTGTTTGACAAGATGACCGCTGGCATGAAGGAAGACCGCGCCGCGTTTTTTGGCAAGTTTTTCGAGGATTTCTATGGCGTCGGCATCCTGTCCAGCCCGGTCAGCGACGAGGTTATTGAATGGTCGCGCCAAGTGGCCATGCAGGCCAGCCTGAAAGCCACGCTGGCCTGCGCCGGAGCCTTCGCAACCACCGATTTCCGCCCCGACTTGCCCGCATTCAAGGTGCCGACACTGATCATCCACGGCACCGGCGACAACACCGTGCCCATCGACGCCGCCGGCCGGGCAGCCGCCAAAGGCATTGCCGGCTCAACCCTGCTGGAATACGAAGGCGCGCCGCATGGCCTGCTGGTCACTGAAAAAGACCGCGTGACGCGCGACCTGCTCGATTTCCTGAAACGCTAAGTTGTACAGAGCCGCAGCCTTGTCGGGCTGCGCTCAAGCAGTCTTGAAGTCGAAGGTGCCCGGCAGCAAGATGCTTTGATCCACCGTATTGATATCGGTGTGACCGCAAAACGCCATCGTCACGTCAAGTTCCTTGTGGATGATTTGCAGCGCCTTGGTCACACCTTCTTCGCCCATCGCGCCCAGGCCGTAGACCATGGCGCGGCCAATCATCGTGCCGCGTGCGCCCAGCGCCCAGGCTTTCAGCACGTCTTGCCCGGAGCGGATGCCGCCGTCCATCCAGACCTCGATCTGCGAGCCGACGGCGGCCACGATGTCCGGCAAGGCCCGGATGCTGCTTTGCGCGCCATCGAGTTGCCGGCCGCCGTGGTTGCTGACCACAATGGCGTCGGCACCGCTGGCCACGGCAAGGCGGGCATCTTCTACGTCCTGAATGCCTTTCAGGATCAGCTTGCCGCCCCATTGTTCCTTCACCCACGCCACGTCGGCCCAAGACAACGTCGGGTCAAACTGCTCGTTGGTCCACGACGCCAGTGACTTCATGTCGCTGACGCCCTTGACGTGGCCGACGAGGTTGCGAAAGGTGTGGCGTTTTGTGCCCAGCATGCCCAAGCACCAGCGCGGCTTGGTGGCCATGTCAAACAGGTTTCCCAGTGAAGGAATCACCGTCGCCCGCATGTTGTTTTTCAGGTCTTTGTGGCGCTGGCCGATCACCTGCAGGTCGAGCGTCAGCACCAGGGCGCTGCAGCCGGCGGCGCGGGTGCGCTCGATCATCGCCTTCATGGCCGAGCGGTCGCGCATCATGTAGAGCTGAAACCAGAACGGCGCGGTGGTGTGCGCGGCCACGTCTTCAATCGAGCAAATGCTCATGGTCGACAGCGTGAACGGAATGCCGAACTTTTCTGCCGCCCGTGCCGCCTTGATCTCGCCATCGGCGCTTTGCATGCCGGTCAGGCCGACGGGCGCAATGCACACCGGCATCTTGACCGGGATGCCCACCATTTTGGTGGCGGTGCTGCGGTTTTCCATGTTCACGGCCACGCGCTGGCGCAGTTTGATGGGCTGGAAGTCGGCTTCATTCGCGCGGTAGGTGCTTTCGGTCCACGAGCCGGAGTCGGCGTAGTCGTAGAACATGCGGGGCACGCGTTTTTTGGCCAAAACGCGCAGGTCTTCGATGGTGGTAATCACAGTCATGGGGTGTCTCCTGAGCGCTTGATGCTAGCGTTTTGCGCGTCTTGGGTGAGTGAATAAATTTTTCGCCGGGTAAATTTATTTCAAGCGTATTGACGGCGACGGGGCTTCGGGGTGGCTGATGTCACGCCGGGCGGGTGATTTTTTCAGGGCTGGAGCCGGCTTGTTGCGCGTTGCATCAATAATTCGAGTTTCCGCGTTGCTTTAACAACGCCTCACCGCCTCACGTCCCCGCCCAGGAACTGCCACCATGCATGCCAACCAGACCACCCTCGAAAATCTTTACCTGGCTTTTTCACAGCTTGATGCGGACGGCATGGCCGCCTGTTATGCCGACAGCGCACGCTTCGAGGACGAAGCTTTTTCGCTGCGCGGCAAGCACGAAGTGGCGGGCATGTGGCGCATGCTGTGCAGCGCCACGCTGACGGGCAACCGCGCCGACTGGCGGCTGACATGGCGCGATGTGCAAGCCGATGCCCAAACCGGGCAGACGCACTGGGAGGCGTATTACCGCTTTTCGGCCACCAAGCGACTGGTCCACAACATCGTCGATGCAAATTTCACCTTTGATGATGAAGGCCGCATCCTGACGCACCACGACCGTTTCAATTTCTGGCGCTGGTCGTGGAAGGCGCTTGGCATGCCCGGGCTGGTGCTGGGCTGGTCGCCGATGTTTCGCAAGCAGGTGCGCAAGCAGGCGCGGGCCAACCTCGACCGCTTTCTGGCCAAAAATACGGCCCTTGAAGCGGCCTGAATCCCGGGCCAGCGCTTGGGCCTGCCGGTGCGGCTGACAGCCAGCCGCTGGCTATCGGCGCGCCTGCGCCTTGACGCCCGCGCCGCGCACTTCAAGCTTGATTTCATCAGCCACCTGGCCGCTGGCATCAAGCAACTGCACCACATGCCGGCCCGGCCACGGCAGCCATTGCACCTGGTTGCCGCGCGCAAACTCCTTGCCGTTCATGCGCCAGCGCAGGTTGCGTCCTTCGGCGCTGAAGCTCAGGCGCTGGTTGTTGGGCGGAATGTCCGGGTCCAGCGCCAGAATGGTGCCCGACGCCGGTGCGGTGATGCGCGCCGGGCTAGCCGCCTGCTGGCTGACGGTTTTCAAGCCTTTCAGGCCGCTTGCGCTTGACGGGCGGGCGCTGCCAGCTATCGAATCCGTAGCAAATAAAGCTTGCTCCGTGCCCTGGATGAACCATTCATTGCGCGCCGCTTCCAGCTGCTGGCCGAAAGCGGTCGGGCTTTGCAAGAGTCCCGGCGGCGGTGCGGGCGGGCGGCTGGCTTCGTTTTTGTGCAAAAAGTTCATCATCGCGGCCCAGACCGGCGCTGCGCCGCTGGTGCCGCTCACGTCCCACATCGGCGCGCCGCTGGCATTGCCGACCCACACGCCGACGGTATAGCGGCTGGAATAACCCATCGCCCAGTTGTCGCGCATGTCCTTGCTGGTGCCGGTTTTCACCGCTGACCAAAAACGCGTCGCCAGAATGGAGTCGGTGCCGAAAGTGCGGGCGCGCGCCAGCGGGTCGGCCAGGATGTCGCTGACGATGAAGGCCGCGCGCGCATCCAGCGCGGGCCGGAAAGTGATCTTTGCCGGTTTCACCAGCATCGGCTCGCTGAAGCGCCCGCCGTTGGCCAGCGTGCGGTAGGCGTTGGTCAGCGACAGCAGCGACACCTCGGCGCTGCCCAGCGCCAGGCTGTAGCCGTAGTAGTCGCCCGATTCCTTCAGCGGCAGGCCGACGGCGCGCAGTTGCTTGTGAAACGCGTCGGGCGACACCATGACCAGCGTGCGCACGGCGGGCACATTGAGCGATGCGGCCAGCGCGGTGCGGCTTGACACCAGGCCCTTGAACTGGCGGTCGTAGTTTTGCGGAATATAAAGGCCGCTGGCCGTGGGGATTTGCGTCGATGAATCTTCCAGCAGCGACGCGGCGGTGATGCGCCGCTCAGCAATTGCCTGCGCGTACAAAAAAGGCTTGAGCGTCGAGCCCGGCTGGCGCAGCGCCAGCACGCCATCAACCTCGGCGGCGGCGCTGAGCGTGCCCGACGAACCTACCCACGCCAGCACCTCGCCGCTGGCGTTGTCGAGCACCACAACCGCGCCGTCTTCGACATGGCGGCCGCGCAACTCGCGCAGGTGTTGCTGCAGCGTTTGCACCGCAAATCGCTGCAGCGGCGCGCGCAGGGTGGATTTGACGCTGGACGGGTGCGCGCCCGGCGTCAATTGCTGCGCCAAAAGCCTGCGCGCCAGGTGCGGCGCAATGCCTTCGCTGGCCTGAAAATCCCGGCGTTGCAGCGCCGCCGTGGCGAACATGTCCAGGCCGTCGCAGTCGATCTTCACGCCCGGCTGCATCAGCTTGAGCACGCCGCACGCGCGTTGCGCCACCTGCGGCGCTTTGGCGTTGGGCGCGCGTACCAGCGCGCTGGCGACGGCGGCTTCGCGCTCGTCGAGCCCGTGCGCCGCTTTGCCAAACAGCGTGCGGCTCAGCGCGTCAATGCCGACCAGCTCGCCGCGAAACGGCACCAGGTTCAGGTACGCCTCCAGAATCTGGTCTTTGCGCCAGCGCTGCTCCAGCACTTGCGCGGCAAAGGTCTGGCCGATTTTTTGCGTCATGCTGCGCCCGCTGTTGCTGGCGCGCAGGTCGTCGTCCAGCAAGCCGGCCAGCTGCATGCTCAGGGTGGACGCGCCCCGCGTCTTGGTGTTCCACAAATTGGCCCACGCCGCGCTGGACACCGCCCGCCAGTCGACGCCGCTGTGCTCGTAAAACCGCTTGTCTTCGCTGAGCACCAGCGCCGTGCGCAAGGCCGGCGAAATATCAGCCAGCGCCACCCATTGCCCACGCCGCACGCTGGCATCCGTACGCACACGCTGAAGCAATTCGCCGTTGCGGTCAAGCACCAGCGTGTCAGACGGCTTGAAATCACGCTTTATTTCATTAAAAGTGCCTGTGGCGCACGCTGGTAGTGCGCAAGCAGCTATTAAAAGCGTAGCAATAATGTGTTTGAGCGACGCGGCCCCTTTGTGGCTGGATAAGCGCGGCGATGACGATGACAGTGATGAAGCGAAGCAGCTCAAGTCATCATCGCCGGTTGACGCATGACCACGGCCGTTGACCACGAAACAAAGCGGCGCTGGCATCATCACAGGTAGCGTGTAAAAAAGAGATGCACTTACTTGATGAAGTACCCGGCCACTTTCCAGGTGTTGTCCCGGTCTTTCATGGTCGTGAGGGTTTCGATGGCCAGCGGCTTGAATTCGAACCGGGTTTCGTACTCCATCAGCACATAGTCACCGTCTGGGGCAAAGGGGAGGGTGCGCGAATAGCTGGCGGCCTTGAGGGTTCGCGACTTCACGCTGCCCAAGGGCAAGCGGCTGGTTTGCAGCGCGCTTTCCCATTGGGGCTGGGCGACCGAGTTTTGCAGCAGGTTTGCTGCCGTGCGCCAGCTGAGCGGGTAGTCGCCCGCATCGATGACCGCCAGCCAGCTGGTTGCTGCCATTTCGGCGCGGCTGAGCGGGCCGGATGGCAGCACGGTGGGCGGAATAGGCACAACCGGCGTAACCGGCGCGGGCACACTGGCCGGATTAGCGGGGCTGGCAGGCGCGTTGTCCGGCTTGCTTTCCTGCGCAAACAGCCCGGCGCAAAAAACGCTGGCGGCGACAACAACCAAAGCGCCAAGGGGCTTCATTGGGGTCTCACACGGGCGGCGGTTGCGGCAGCGGGTCGGTGTGGCCCGGCGCGCGGTTGAGCAGCTGGGTCTGCTGGTTGATGCTGACCGTACGGTAACGCTCGTAGTGACGCAGGATGTCGACGATGATTTCTTCAGGCCGCAAATACTGAATGTCGTAGCCCAGTCGGCCATCCTCAAAGAAAGTCATCGGCTCGAACACCTGGTCGCGCTCGGTTTCGCGCGCTGCTTCGCGCACGATAAACACCGGCACGGCGCGGCTGACCGCCTTGACGCCATAGACAAAGTCGCGCAGCATCGGATCGGGAATCGTCAGGCGCAGCACGCCTTCGGCCAGGTCGCCTTCATGCAAGCTGGCGGCCACGCCGCGCTGGTTTAACTCGCCCGCCACGTCGCGCATGGCCTGCAGCACGCCGGTTTGCATAAAGCGCTGCACGTCTTCACGGGTGGATTGGTGGACGATCTGCTCCAGCCGTTTGCGCCAGTGCTGGCCGCTCCAGAAGTTGGTGGCGGGGGCCAGGTCTTGCGTCGAATGCGCCACGTCGGCCTGCAGGCCGCGCCACAGGCCGTAGCACAGCGCCAGCATGATGACGGCCACCGGCAGCGCGGTCACCAGTGTCAGCGCCTGCAGCGCGCCCAGCCCGCCGGCCAGCAGCAGCACGGTGGCCGTCACGCCCAGCACGGCGGCCCAGAACAGGCGCTGCCAGACCGGCGAGCGCGGGTTGCCGCGCGAAGCAATCGCATCAACGACAAAAGCCCCCGAGTCGGCCGAGGTGACAAAAAACACGCCAATCAACAAAATCGCCAGCCACGACACCGTGGTGGTCAGCGGCAAAAAGTCAAAAAAGCGGAACAGCAGGGCATCGACATTGCCCACGGTTTGCGCCAGTGCGCCTTGCGCCACATGCGTATCAATCCAGATCGCGCCATTGCCAAACGCCGTCATCCACAGCAAATTGAAAGCCGTTGGCACCAGCAGCACGCCGATGATGAACTGGCGAATCGTGCGGCCCCGTGAAATGCGCGCAATGAACATGCCGACAAACGGCGACCAGGAAATCCACCACGCCCAATACAGGATCGTCCAGCCGCCGAACCAGCCTTCGTCGCGCGTCGGCTCATAGACAAAGGTGCGCAGCGACATGTTGACCAGGTTGGACAAATAGCCGCCAATGTTTTCGCTCAGCGCCTGGAACAGGTAAACAGTTGGCCCGGCAATGATGACAAAGCCCAGCAGCAAAAACGACAGTGACAGGTTGAACTCGCTCAAACGGCGAACGCCCTTGTCCAGCCCGCTGACCGCCGAGATGCCGGCCAGCAACACCACGACGACGATGATGCCGATGCGAAAAACGTTGGTCGTAGTGTCCCAGCCGCCGACCTTGTTCAGCCCGGCCGCCAGTTGCAGCGCGCCGTAGCCCAGCGTGGTGGCAATGCCGGCAATCGTGCCGACCAGCGCAAAGGCATCGACACTGTGGCCAATCGGGCCGTTGATGCGTTCCTTGAGCAAAGGGTAGAGACCCGAGCGCAATGTCAGCGGCAGGTTGTAGCGAAAGCCGAAGTAGGCCAGCACCAGCCCCATCGTGCCGTACACCGCCCAGGCGTGAAAACCCCAGTGAAAAAACGTCACCTGCAGCGCTTCCTTGGCCGCTGCCGGTGTGCCGCCGATTTGCGTCGGCGGCTTGAGGTAGTGCTGCAGCGGCTCGCCCACGCCAAAGTACATCAGGCCAATGCCCATGCCGGCGGCAAACAGCATGGCCGTCCACGACAGGAAGTTGAATTCGGGCTCCGCGTCATCGGGGCCGAGTTTGATATTGCCAAAGCGGCTCGACGCCACCATCACCAAGAACACCAGGAACACCGTCACCGCGCTGGCGTAAAACCAGTCAAAGTGGCTAACCACCCAACTTTGCGCACCTGAGAAAAACAGGTCGGCGCGCTGCGGAAACAGGCCGCAAAACACCAGCAGGCCGCCCAGCACCAGCAGCGCCGGCACCACGACTTGCGGCACCAAGGTGGTCAGCGGCGCAGGTGTCGGTGGGGCAGCGGAGGGTGTTTCAGACGCTGCCGGATAGGGCGGCCTGGCAGACGGCGGTGTGGTGGGGGTCGTGGGAGATGGGTCTTGCATGCGGTGATCTCCTGGAAGGGCAAAAAGGAAGCCCGGCTTCGACCGCCCTTGCGCAGCCGGCTCAAGCCGGGTGCGCAAGGGTCGGACAAATCGGGTTTTCGGGGTATGTTAAGCCCCGGATGGGTCAAACCGTGTCGGTCAATGGCTATTTTGCCGCTTCCACCTTCACACGGGCATTGGGCGTTTCACCAAACATTTCGGGCGCATACAGCGCTTCGACGCGGCTTGGCGGCAGCGCAAAGTCGCCGACGTTGTTCAGGCGCACGGTGTAATCCATCTTCACAATGCCCTTGGGCAGGTAGTCGTAATAACTGCGGAAGGCTTCAAAGCTGCGCTCTTCAAACGCCGGCCAGCCGCTGCCACTGCTGCCCTTTTCGCCCTTGGTGGCAATTTCGGAATCGCGCCCCAGGCCGCCGCCCAGAATCGTTGCGCCACCCGGAATCGGGTCGCTGATGACCACCCACGTCATGTCTGCCGAGGCATTCACTTCGAGCTTGATGCGCAGCACATCGCCCCGCGTGTACTTGCCTTTTACCGCTTGCTCGACCGGCGTGATGGTCTTGCTGATCTGGTAGCCGGCGTTGAACGGCGCTTTTAGCGGCACAGCGGCCAGCGACTGCAGCGTGAGCCACGGTTTGCCGCTGCCCTGGTGCGTCACGGTCAGCGTGTCTTTGGCCGAAGCGCCTGTGCCCCACGGCAAAAACATGGTGTTATTGCGCAAGTTGCCGGGTGCTGCTGGTGCGCCAAACATGGTGTTTTGATGCGCTGCACCCGATGCATCGCTGGTGGTGATGCGCTCAACCTTGCGCCAGTCGACGCTGGCGGTTTTGGCGCTTGCGCTGGCCAGCATCGCTTGCGTCATGCCCGCCACCGGCGTGGATTCAAACTTCGCGCTGAACTTGTCCAGCGCCAAGCCGCCCCACAGGTTGGCCGTGGTGGTGTGCCACGCGCCCTTTTGCTGGCGGCCAATAAAGCCGTTGGCCAGTCGCGCCATGTCGCCTGCCCAGGCCGGGTCGTCCATCACGGCCAGTATGAGGCGCGCGGTGTTGACGTCGCCGTTGACCATCAGCCACCACCAGTAATCGTCTTTTTCGGTGCTGAAAATCAGCTTGGTGCCCTGGTACGACAGGCGTGCCCGCAGGATCTGGTCGGCTTCGGCCAGGCGCGCTTCGCGCTGCGGCACATCGGGCACGCGTTTGAGGATGTTCAGCCAGTCAATCACGGCATGCGTCGGCCACTGGTTCGGCGCGATGGTCAAACTGCCCAGCATGCGGCCTTGCGCCTTGCCGTAGCGTGACAGCGCTTCAATCGCCGCCAGCTTGCGCACGTCCAGATCTTTGCGTGGGCTCCAGAAGTCACGCTGTATGCGGCCTTCAACAAAGCCGATCAAGCCGCGTTCCATGAGCGCGCGCACGTCATCGGGCAGGGCAAACGCCGGGTTCAGGCCGCTCGCTTCATGCATCGCGGCCAGCAAATACGCCGTCAGCGTGTCGCTGCCGCGCGCGGCGTCGCCGTCACGCGGCGGGAAGTAGCTGGCCAAACCGTCGCTGTCCAGATAACCCGGAATTTGCGCGGCCAGGCCTTGCCACAGTTTGGCGTCGCGCAGGCCGACGGCCTTGCTGGTTTTTTGCTCCAGGCAGGCATACGGGTAGTTGGCAAACCAGTCTCGCACGCCGTCCATGCCTTCGGCCAGTTTGGGTTGCAGCGACATCTTCAGGCCGCCACGGCCCGGCAGGGCGTCTGGCGGCGCGCTCACATCCAGACTGAAACTGCCATCGACCTGCACCAAGGTGGCCTGCTGCACCGTCAGCGGCACGGCGGGAATGATGCGCTGGCGGGCTTTCAGGCCATCGCGCGCGCCGCTAATTGTGTCTTTGGCTTCGATTTCCCAAAGAATGGCTTCGCTGCGCGTCAGCGCGAGTTGCGCCGGCGCGGTTACGTTCCACGCCACTTCACGCGCTTCGCCGGCCGGAATATCCACTGTTTGCGGCTTCAAGTCGAGCAGCGTGGCGCGCGGGCTGACTTCCACCTTCATCGCCGCTTTGGTCGTGTTGCGCACCGTGATTTGTGCGCGGAACTGGTCGTCTTCGCGCACCAGCGGCGGCAATCCGCTGATGATTTGCAAGTCTTGCGTCGCCTGGATCGTCGTCTGGCCGGTGCCGAAAAAGCCGCTCGAAGCGTCCGCCACCGCCACGATGCGGAAGGTTGTCAGTGCATCGTTGAGTGGCACCGTGACCACGGCCTTGCCTTGGGCATCGAGCTGCACTTTGGGGTTCCAGAGCAGCAGCGTGTCGAGCAATTCACGCGTGTTGCTGCGCCCGCCGCCACCGCCTGCGGGCACGGCTTTGCGGCCGTAGTGCCGTCGGCCAATGATTTCCATTTGCGCAGTAGACGTTTCCACACCCCACGAGCGGCGTTGCATCATGGCGTCGAGCAGGTTCCACGAGGTGTTGGGCATCAATTCCAGCAGTGCTTCATCGACGGCTGCCAGCGCCACTTCGGCGTTGGCGGCGGGCTGGCCGTTGGGCAGCTTGACTTGAATCGTCACCTGTGCCTTGCCGCGCACTGCATAGCTTTCCTTGTCGGCTTTCACGCTCACGTCAAGTTGGTGCGCTTTCGTGCCGACGCGGATTTCAGCCAGTCCCAGCCGGAAAGCCGGTTTGCTCAAATCGACCAGCGCCGTCGGCGCGACATATTCGCGGCCTTCGTACCAGAACGAAGTCCACCATTCACGCGGTGCCTTGAACCCCCAGGTGAAAAAGCTGTACCACGGCACTTCGCGCAGCCGCCCGCGCAGCGCCAGCACGCTGACATACACGTTCGGCCCCCAGCCTTCTTTCACCTGCAGGCGAATGGTCGGGTCTTCGCCATTGAGCTGCACGACCTGCGTTTCAATGATGCCTTCGCGCTCAATCGACACCAGCGCGGTGGCAAACCGGAACGGCATGCGCACCTGGAACACCGCCGTCTCGCCGGGCTGGTAGCTTTTCTTTTCAGGCAGCACATCCATGCGGTCGTGGTTCTCGCCGCCAAACCAGAGCTCGCCCTGGCGCGTGACGTAGACAGAGCTGGCGGCCTGAATGCTGTGGCCGTCCTTGTCTTTGGCGGTCACGACCAGCTCGACTTCGCCCGCTTCGCCGAGCTTGGTTTCGCACAGCAGCAAGCCGCGTGAGTCGCTTTTGCCGCTGCAGACGCTTCCCAGGTCTTTCGTCTCCGTCTTGTTGTCGTAGGTGTAGAAGCCGCCGACCATGCGCTTGCGGCTGGTGGTGACGATGCGAGCCACGGCTTTGACTTCCAGCGCCACACCGGCGGCCGGTTTGCCGGCCAAATCCAGCGCCAGCGCCTGGAACTTGACCTTCTGGCTGCTTGACGCCCAGCCTTCGGTCTTGATGCCGGCGACCACGCCAGCGGGCCACAAGGCGGCTACGCTGCGAATCGTTTGCACTTCGCCGTTCGGGTCGGCGTAAGTAGCTTCCAGCAGCAGCTCCTGCGGTTGCTGGCTGACCGGCACGTCGCTGATGGTCAGCTTGCCCGCGCCGTTGCGGTCTAGCGTCAGGGGCTGCTTGTCGGCAATCACGCGCTGGTCTTGCGAGGCGCTGTTTTCTTCTTCGCCCTCGGAATTTTCCTGACGCCCGATGCGCGGCGGTGAAAAGCTGAATTCGCTGTAATCGTTGTAGTTCAAACTCTTGCCGCGTACCAGCGCCGACACCCGCACCGGCAGGTTGACCGCTGCGCCGCCCGCGACGTAGTTGATCTGCACATCGACCGGCACGGCCTTGACATTGACCAGCGCCTGTTTATCGGACGGATTCACGCGCCCTGAAAACACCGGCAGGCGAAATTCTTCGACGCGGAACTGGCCGCTTTCAAAACTCTGTTCGCGCTCGCCTTCGTTGTTCTTGAGCTGCACGTTGTACACGCCGAGCTTGGCGGCAGGCGGAATCGCAAAAGTATTTTCAGCACTCAGCCCGCCGGTGGCGGTCTTGCGCCAGGTGATGGGCTGGGTGTATTGCTGGCCGCTGCCTGCATGCGTAATCACCAGCGTGGCGGGTTGCGCTTCGGGCAGGCCAAAACCCCGGCTGTTTTCAAGCCGCAGCAGATGCTTCATCGACACCGTGTCACCGGCCCGGAACAACATGCGGTCAAAGATTGTGTTGTGGTGGTCAAGTTATTTCGGACAGTTCGATAAGTTTGATAGTTGCCGATTGATGCTCGAAAGCAATAGGTGACAAGTTGCCCAGAGTTGAATG